>DBGAZC010000228.1:0-1567 GCA_048472015.1 Collinsella sp.
GTCGCTGCTGGTGACGAAGGTCGTCTCGCGCCGCACACACGATGTGACGGGCGAGCGCCAGGAGTGGGTGTCCAAGATTACGAGTGCGGTCGAGGAAGGCTATTCGGGCCGTCTGGTGATCCGCGCGTTTAACCGCGAACGCCAAAGTTCTGCCGAGGTGCACCAGGCCTCGGGCGAGCTGGCACGCGTGAGTGCCAAGGCCGACTTTATGATCAATGCCGTCGGCCCTGCGGTGCGCTTTATCGGCCGTTTGGCGCAGATCGTGATCGCGCTGGTGGGCTGCAGCATGCTGGTTGCCGGTCACATGACCGTCGGCGTGTTCCAGGCGTTCTTCCAGTTTATCTACGAGGCGTCCGAACCCATGACGCAGCTGTCGTTTACCTTCAACTCGCTGCAGAGCGCGTTGGCGAGTGCGGAGCGCGTGTTCGACCTGCTCGATGAGCCCGAGATGGAGGCCGATCCGCTGCCGGACGAGGCCGCCAAGCTGCCGGGTCGCGTTGAGGGTCGCGTCTCCTTTGAGCACGTGCGCTTTGGTTATTCGCCCGACAAGCCGCTTATGCACGACGTGTCGTTTACCGCCGAGCCGGGCCAGAAGATTGCCGTGGTGGGAACCACGGGCGCGGGCAAGACGACGCTCATCAACCTGCTCATGCGCTTCTACGAGATTGACGGCGGGCGTATTACGCTCGACGGCGTGGATACGAGCCGCATGGACCGCGGCGAGCTACGGCAGCAGTTTGGCATGGTGCTGCAGGACGCCTGGCTGTTCGATGGCACGATTGCCGAAAACATCGCCTACGGCTGTCCCGAGGCGACGCGTGAGGAGATCGTGGCGGCTGCGCGCGCCGCGCAGGTCGACTTCTTTGTGCGCACCATGCCGCAGGGCTATGACACGCGCGTGGCCAACGATGCCGAAAGCATCAGCCAGGGCCAGCGTCAGCTGCTGACCATCGCACGCGTGCTGCTCAATAACCCGGCGATTCTCATCCTGGACGAGGCGACCTCAAGCGTGGATACGCGTACCGAGCTTGCCATCGGTCGTGCCATGGACGCGCTCATGCGCGGGCGCACGAGCTTTGTGATCGCGCACCGCCTGTCGACGATCGTGGACGCCGACCTGATCTTGGTCATGGATCACGGCAACATTATCGAGCAGGGCACGCATAAGGAGCTGCTGGCTGCCGAGGGTGCCTACGCCGACCTCTATCTGAGCCAGTTCGCATAATGTGACAAAGGGACAGTCTCTTTGCCACATCACAAATAAGGCGCGCCGGGGATGAATTCCCTGGCGCGCCTTTGCGTTGATGCCGATGTCGTTTTGTGCCGCTTGCGTTCCTAGCGTTCGTCCACGAGCTTGGCGACGAGGGCCTTGAGCTCGGCCACCTCTCGCTCGAGTTCCTTGACGCGGCGGGCATTCTCGGTGATGCCCTGGCGGTTGAGGGCGGACTGCTCGGCGGCGTCATCGGGCATGTACTCGCGATGCTGCTTGGCGTCGAAACTCTCCTCGAACACACGGCAGCCGTTGCGCTTGATGATGCGTCCCGGCACGCCCACGACGGTGCAGTTG
>DBGAZC010000229.1:0-2598 GCA_048472015.1 Collinsella sp.
TGCCTTCCCTCAACGCGACCCTGCGACGCCGTGAGCGGGGAGGGAAGGCAATCCCGCCCTCCCGGCCCAGCTCATGTCAGCGCCAAGCGCTAGTAGTTCACCACCTGCTCCTCAAAATACGCCTTCGGGTGGTTGCACACCGGGCACACCTCGGGCGCCTCGGCGCCAACGTGCAGGTGCCCGCAGTTCAGGCACTTCCACACCTTCACGCCCTCGCGCTCAAACACCTCGCCCGACTCAATGCGCTCGACAAGCTTGTTGTAGCGCTCCTCGTGAGCCTTCTCGACAGCACCGACGCCACGGAACTTTGCGGCGATCTCGGTAAAGCCCTCCTCCTCGGCGGTCTTGGCGAACTCGTCGTACATCGTGGTCCACTCGTAGTTCTCGCCCGCAGCGGCATCACGCAAGTTGTCCAGGGTGTCGGGAACGGCGCCGTCATGCAGATACTTAAACCACAGTTTGGCGTGCTCGGACTCGTTGCCTGCGGTCTCGGCAAAGATATTCGAGATCTGAACGTAGCCATCCTTCTTGGCCTTAGATGCGTAGTAGCGATACTTGGTGTGCGCCTGGGACTCACCGGCAAAAGCGGTCTCGAGGTTCTTCTTGGTTTGGGAGTTCTCAAAATCCATAGGTGTACTTCCCTTCAACATATGCCGCCCGTAGGCTTCGAGCGGCCTTGTCTTTAGGATGCCCTCAAGCCGAGAATTTAAACCTTACAATCCTCTTCTTCAGATTCGGGTTGGCTACACGCTTAGCCAGCGGTCACTCTCCGCGCGGCAAAAGCCCTCACGCTCCAAGTCGGCCAAAATGCCTGCGACAAGATCGTGATCGACCGGCTCGCGGCCTGCCGCCGCCTCCATTTCGTTGACACCCGCCACGGCCTCGGCGAGTGTGATGCCCGCCGGCCGCCCATCGCGCGCAGCCAGCAGCATGCGCACAATATGGGCGCGCTTTTGACGGCGCGAGCCCTCAAACTTGGACTGACGGCTATAGCTCGCCGAGCGCCTGGACGGATTGGGCAGCGTCTTCTTAAGATACGCACCATAATCCAGCAGCGCGTAATACCATGCGCGCGGCGTGTCGGCATCATCGAGCGGCACGGCAAAGGGCGCAATCTCATCCGCCGTCGCGCCGGGAGCCGCCGGACAGGCGGCCTGAATCAGCGGCACCAGCTCGCGATCGGGAACGGCCGGCACGTCGGGAAAGAAATGATGCAGAAAGACTGTGCGCACGTTGGTCTCCAGATACACACCCGGTAGATCGAACGCAAACGACCGGATGCCCTGCGCCGTCGCCGGGCCAATACCAGGCAGGGCGACCAAGTCGCGAGTCTCACGTGGAAACTCCCCACCCCAGTCTTCCATAACGCACTGAGCGGCTCTGTGAAGCGCCAGGGCACGCCGGTTGTAGCCCATCCCCTGCCAGGCATCCAAAACGTCGGAAGGAGCGGCCTGAGCAAGCGCCCGTACGGTCGGAAAGCGGTCGAGCCACGCGGGCATACGCGTCTCCACACGCGGCACCTGCGTTTGCTGCAGCATAACCTCGGAAAGCCAAATAATGTACGGGTCGCGCGTACGACGCCACAGAAGGTCGCGATAACGCAGGACCCCTTCCGAACGAATCATCGAACGAAAGGGGTCCTGAATCATGGCTATGCTCCTTATGCGGCGCTATTCCTCCCGGCAAGCGCACGCACAGGTGGCGTACTCGGGAAACGCATCGCGGTCGGCGAACTTGGAATCGACGGCCGGAAACTGGCGGTGAGCGACGATATCGCCCAGCGAAACGGAATCGAGGTAGTCGCGCATCAGCGCTTGAGCTCCGGCCCACAGAGGATGATAGCAGCACGTACCCATGCGTGCACAGTCGCCATCGGGCGCGGTGCAATCGTTCATGACCATGGGGCCCTGAACGGCCTCAACGACCTGGCGGATGGTGACATCGTCGGGGCTGACCTTAAGACGCATGCCGCCATGGACGCCACGCAGGCTCTCCACAATACCGGCCTGAACCAAACCATGCTGAATCGAACGGGCAAACGAATACGGGACATTGACCTCTTCGGCGGCGGTGCGAACAGAAAGCAGACGCTCCGGGTCCTCGGCAAGCATCGCGAGCATGCGAAGGGCGTAATCAGTCTTCCTCGATATGTCCATTTTTCCCCTTTCAAGGAATAGGAACAGCTCGAACGAGCTCCGGGGCCGAGCTTACGTCGAGACGTCAATGACCGTATGGACGCCCAAATAGCAAAACGGGTGCCCGCTGAATGCCGTTTTTGAAGCCTCTTGCATCAAAAACGGCCCACAGTGCAATTGAGTATAACCTAACCCCCTGCTTCGTTGAACTGGTGTTGCGCAACAAACGCCTTGTTTGAGTACATGCCTCAAACGGAGCTTGTCCGGGAATTGGAAGGATTTGGTTTTAGGCGAAAGGAGCCGATGGGATCAAAGTCCTATCAAACGCAAAAAGCCACGTCCGAAGACGTGGCTTTAATTGCGTTGGCGGGAAGTACGGGGCTCGAACCCGCGACCTCCGACGTGACAGGCCGGCGCTCTAACCAAACTGAGCTAACTCCCCAGGCAGTCGTTCGCGTTTGTT
>DBGAZC010000230.1:0-4828 GCA_048472015.1 Collinsella sp.
AGTCCAGTCAACGGGTCAGTCGAGATCAGTTGCTCCTGGCAGATGATATAGAGCAGCAACATGCTAATCATTATGCCGACACAAAGGCCAGGCACCGAGTATACGATCTGAAAGGTACCGCCCACCAGAGCGGGAACCGCAAAAAAGGCGAGGGTGCGATAAATGGCCTTCTTTTGCAGGCTTTCGACTTTTCGAGCCTGAATAAAGGCATGCAAGGACGTATATATGACGTAGCAGTAGCTAACGATAGGCTGAATCATATAAAGCGCTCCGCGACGATATACGCCCCGCGCATCGATATAGAACATAGCGTGCGTCCAGTAGCTGGTAAATGCCAGAACGACCACCAATGCGGTTGGCAACGTTAAAAGTACCACCCTATAGGGCGTGGTCAGGAGCCGTGAGCCCTGCATCGTCTCGGAATAGAAAAACCAAATGAGGCACGCGATGGCGAACAGCGAAAACGAAACCGCGTTGGAAATCCAGTTGGCCGTGATGCCTACAGGAGTGCTCACGCCGTCCGAGAGCGTCCAGATCATATCGAAGAAAATGTAGGCAGCAGACGTGTAGCCCAGCATGCTAAACAAAAGCTGCTGGGTGCTCGAGAACAGGGAGCGACGGCTTCGTACGGCAAGTCCGATAAGAATAATCATGCACAGCAGGAATATCTCGATCTTGAGTGCCTTTACCACTAGACGCCCTCCCTTCAATATCCAAGTGGCCAGAATCGCCCAATTCGAATCTGGGCAACAAACACCCCCTACTCCGCAGGGGTAAGGGGAATAATAGCAGAGCGCCCGAACGTCACTGCAAGACAGCTCTCGTTCGGGCGCTCAAACGGCGCGAGTTGCACGCCGGAATCATTGATGGGTATCGATTGCTACTCGCCATCGATGTCGGTCGCGACAGCCTCTTCGATGGCCTCGACACCGGCAGGCGACAGGTCTTCCTTGCCCTGGCAGAACTTCTTATCGACCCAGCCGGTCAGAATCGGGGCCATGATTGCCGTGATGATGACGGCAGTGGCGATCTGCGCATACGCAGTGGGCGCAAGCTCGGCATAGCGCGGAGCGACCTCGGCGAGGGCGACCGGCGTGGTCATGGCCGTGCCGGCAATGGTGGAACATGCCACAGCCGCCTTACCGTTGCCGCCACACAGGCGCTCGAAGGCAAAGGTAATGGGACCGACGATAAAGAGCGTGATGAGACCCAGCAGGATGCCCGAAATGCCACCGGCGATGAAGCTCGAAAGGCTCATGGACGCACCGAGCTGAAAACCAATTACAGCAATCGCGGGATTGGCGCCGGGAACCAGCAGGTTCTTGATAAACGGGAACAAGTTGCCCAGGACCATGCCGATAACAAGCGGCAGGATGGATCCGATGATGGTGCCGACAGGGATGTTGGCAAGACCCGAAACACCAAGGATGATCATCGTGACGGCGGGGCCGGCCGTAAAGAACAGGATACCGACGGCGCCCTGCTCGGACTCATCGCCGAACTCGCCCATGATGCCCGTATAGAGCGCCATGTTGCAAAACGTAATGCCGCCGATGATAGACACGGAGCTCAGACCCAGGAAGTTGTCGTTAAAGAAATATGCCACGCCTAGGCCGAGAGCCGCTGCGACGACCAGCTTGGGAATCAGCACGACGATGCCGGTCTTGATGGCGCCCGGCGTGGACTTAAAGCTGATGCCGGCGCCCACGAACAGCAAGATCGCGGCAACGATGGTGTTGGAGCCGCCGCGGCAGGCAGCCGTAAAGAAGCCGCCGACCTCAAAGACCTGCGGGCAGAAGGTATTGAGCAAAAGGCCGACGATCATCGGATAGATCATGATGTCGCCCGGGATACGCGGGACCTTGAATTTCTTTTGCTCGTTGGCGGTCGCTTCCTGTGCCATGAAACCCCCATTTCCGCTGACGGGGTACAAAAGCCCACGTCACGCTTTGCTACAGTAAAGTTTGACCATGGTACCAGAAGAAATAGACCAGCTCGGTGAAAAATCCGACAAGTTGGGATGGAACGAGATTCGGCGCCCGCGACGCCACCCCTATATAAGGCTCAAGACAATATAGAGTACGATGCCCGAGACGCAGCACCACAGCATCGATTTTGTCTTGACCGCCACGACCACGACGCCGACGGCCGCAATCCAGGGAACCAAGGCAGGCCAGAGTCCCGCGTCGAACGCGCCGGGGCTCACCAAGTCGTTGGCGACCAGCGCGGCAAAGGCAGCGGGCGGGATATAGCCCAGGGCCTCGGTAATGCGGGGCGACAGGGTCCGCCCGCGCAAGGCGAACGCCGGCGCGATGCGAAAGAACGCGATAGCAGCCCACGACGACAGCCACAGAACCAAGAACTCGTTAGCGGGCATCGCGGGCACCTCTTCCGTCAAATACTGCATCGCACGCCAACGCAATGGCAATGCCGGCCACGACGCTTGCCGGCACGGCAATATTCACGAGGCCCAAGAACTTGCATACGGCGACGGACACCGCGCTCGAAACCGCCGCGACAACGTTGCCGCGCGACAGCCGCTGCGAAAAGAGCAGGCAGATAAAGAGCGAGGTGCAGACAAAGGCTGCAATGGCGGTGGGAACATCGACAACGGCGCCGACGATGGCGCCCATCGTACACGAAACGCCCCATGTTGCGATGAGGATCACGTTGAGCACAAAGGACTCGCGCGGGCCCCAATCCTCCCCTTCAACCAACTTGGCAAGCGAGATGCCATATGCCTCCTCGGTAAGTGTCGCGGCAACAGCCAGCGTCTGACGCTTCGAGGCACCCGTCAGATGCGGCGCGATCGATGCCGAGTAAAGCGCAAAACGCGAGGAGATGGCGGCAACGCTCGCGATAATCGAAGGTGCCGGTACGCCCGCCAGCCAAAGATTGCAGATCATAAACTGGCCGCTGCCCGTCACAAACGTGCTGCTCAGGGCAAAGACCATCCAGGGCTCCATTCCCGTCTGCCCCATGATCATTCCGCACGGCGCGCCTATTGCAACATAGGTAAGCATCACCGGCCAGACGGTTCTAACGATTTTGAGCACCATACGCTTCTCATCCTGACAAGGTCTCCGAGCCGCATGTAGCGATACGGCAGAATCATCATCCGACAGCAACCGAGTTCACCTACAATTGCCACCGGATCGAAAGACACAACTTTTTAGGAAGTCATTATGACAGCTATCGATCGAGACCGGGCGCGCGCGGCCTTCAAAAGCTACACCGATGCCTACGACGCCACCAACCCACGCATCGCGCTCAAAATCGAGCATACGTACCACGTGGCCGAGGCATGCGATGCCGTAGCGCGCGAGCAGGGCTGGTCGTCAGAAGATATTGACCTGGCATGGCTTTGCGGCCTGCTACACGATATGGGCCGCTTTGAGCAGCTGCGACGCTGGGACACCTTTAAGGACGCCGAGAGCATGAGCCATGCTGCGCTGGGCATCGAGGTCCTCTTTGGCGAGAATCCCGCCGATGCACCCGCCACGACAAACATCCGTGACTTTATCGAAACCGGTGCGCATGACGAGCTCATCCGAGCGAGCATCGCCTATCACAGCGACTTTCGCCTGCCGGCACAACTCGACGAGCGTACACGGTGCTTCTGCGATATCGTGCGCGATGGTGACAAGATCGACATTATGCGCACCATCGCCGACAGCACCGTCGACACTATCCTCAAGGTGGACGAGAAGACGTTTCTCGGCAGCCGTTTCTCGTCGCCGACACTTGCCGCCTTTGACGAGCACCGCTGCGTCGCACGCGATGAGCGCGATGAGCCCGCCGACTTCTTGGTGGGGCTTATCTGCTTTATGTTTGAGCTCGTCTATCCAGCAAGCCGCGCGCTGGCGCGCGAACAGGGCGATATCCACCGCCTGCTCGACGCGCCCTTTGGCATTACGCGGCCCTTTACCGACCCCGCCACGCAGGCAACCTGGAGCCGCCTAAAGGACGAGATGCGCGACTGGCTGGCGCGCGCCTAGCGCTCAAGCTGGGCCAGCAGCTCCTCGACGACCTCGACGGCGTCCCCAACAACCTTGTACTGGGCAGCACCGAAAATGGGGGCATCCGGGTCCTCGTTGATGGCGATAATGCACTCCGCCCCACCGATGCCGGCAAGATGCTGAATGGCGCCCGAAACACCGATACTCACGAGAAGCTTGGGCGAAACCGATACGCCCGTCTGGCCAATCTGATGGCGATACTCCAACCAGCCGGCCTCCACGACAGGTCGCGTGCAGCCAAGCTCGGCTCCCAGAGCCTCGGCGAGCCTTCGCATCAACGGCAGGTTTTTCTTGGAACCAATGCCGCGACCCACCACGACCAGGCACTCGGCATTGGCGATCGAGGGCTGCTGTCCCCACTCCTCGGCGGGAATCGAGATCTCGACACGAGCCTTAGCATCATCCGCAAGCGATATCTGGGTGATCGTGCCAGAGCGGCCGTAGTCGAAGTCGGGAGCCTTAAAGATACCGGGGCGCACCGTTGCCATCTGCGGACGGTGGTTGGGGCAAATGATGGTGGCCATCAGGTTGCCGCCAAACGCCGGACGCGTCTGCTGCAGCAGCCCCGTTTCCGCATCCATCGAAAGTACGGTGCAGTCAGCCGTAAGGCCCGTCTGCAAACGCACGGCAACGCCGGGTGCCAGTTCGCGACCAAAAGCGGTCGCACCGTATAGGATGGCCTCGGGTTTGCGTTCGGCTACCAAATCGCAGATCAAGCGGGCGTAGACCTCCGCATCGTTTTGGCGCAGGCGCTCGTCGCGACAGGCCAGGACTTCGTCGGCGCCCGCGCAAACCAGATGCTCCAGGTC
>DBGAZC010000231.1:0-15660 GCA_048472015.1 Collinsella sp.
ATATAGGAGAGCGTCTCCTCTAGAGAAGCATCGATTACAGAAGCCATGTGCATCCTTCCAAGCAAAACTAAGACCGAGTCCCGATTTTAACCGTTCTGCACGCGCAAGGCTCTGGGAGCCGAGCCACCTCCAGACGTCCTCGCGCCGATTTTGCGCACGAGCACGGCTTACGATCCCAATCTTGCATAAATCCTATCGGTATCTGCATAGAAATGAGGAATCTTTTTGCTTCGTCTCAGGGTACCCCACCTTGGGCCGTGCAAAAAACGGAGTATTCAGCATCGTGGGCCCCAACGACCCCATCGCGAACGACAAAACGACGTGGTTACAGCAGTGTTGCAGGTCGTCGCAAAGCAAAAACTCAGTAACAACCCCCTCCACTCATCGATAGCCCGCCCACAATGGCTGTCGATGGGCGCCTGCGGGCCACTACGGGCCATTCAAAACGTTATGCATTTTTAAGAGCTTGCTGAATACTCCCAAAAATGCACGCTGGGAAGTGCACCACCTATCCGCAGCGGGCAGTTCGCCTTGGTTTTGTCCGTCTCAGGGCATCGACGCAGCACAAAAAGCCCCGCCGTGCGTAGCACGGCGGGGCCAGCGGCACGTCAAAAGACCATACACCTACGGGCGAAGGACCACCAAACTGGGCTAGGCAGCCGGGCAGATCTTCTTGAAGAGCTCGATGACGTCGTCGAGCGTTGCCTCGCGCGGGTTACCCGGGAAGCAGGCGTCGGCCATGGCGTCCTTGGCCAGAACCTCGATCTCGTCGGCCTTCATAGCCTCGCAGACGTGCGGGATATTCACGTCGGCGGAAAGCTGCTTGACGGCGGCGATAGCGGCGTCGGCAGCCTCGTCGGTGCTCATGCCCGTGGTGTCAACACCCATGGCAAGGGCAACCTTGGCCAGGCGCTCAGCGCAAACCGGCTTGTTGAACTCCATGGCGATCGGCAGCAGCATGGCGCAAGCGACGCCGTGCGGGGTGTCGTAGTGAGCAGACAGGGTGTGAGCCATTGCGTGGTCGATGCCCAGGCCAACGTTGGAGAAGCCCATGCCGGCGACATACTGGCCAAGGGCCATGCCCTCGCGGCCGGAGCCGGGCTGGCCGGACTTGGCCTCGGCGACGGAGTCACGCAGGTTCTCGCTGATCAGCTTAATAGCCTCAAAGTGGAACATGTCAGAGAGCTCCCAAGCACCCTTGGTGGTGTAGCCCTCGATGGCGTGGGTCAGAGCGTCCATACCAGTGGAAGCGGTCAGGCCGGCGGGCATGGAAGCCATCATGTCAGGATCGACGACGGCAACCTCGGGGGCGTCGTTGGTGTCGACGCACACGAACTTGCGGACCTTCTCGGGGTCGGTGATGACGTAGTTGATGGTCACCTCGGCAGCGGTACCGGCGGTCGTCGGCACGGCGATGGTGAACACGGCGTGGTTCTTAGTGGGAGCAACGCCCTCGAGGCTGCGGACATCGGCGAACTCGGGGTTGTTGATGATGATGCCGATGGCCTTGGCGGTGTCCATGGAGGAGCCGCCACCGATGGTCACGATAGCGTCAGCCTCGGCGGCCTTGAAGGCCTCGACGCCGTCCTTGACGTTCTGAATCGTGGGGTTGGGCTTGATCTCGGAGTAGAGGCTCCAAGCGATGCCGGCGGCGTCGAGCTCGTCGGTCACCTTAGCGGTAACGCCAAACTTGACCAGATCGGGGTCGGAGCAGACGAAGATCTTCTTGTAGCCGCGACGCTGGAGCTCGCCGGGGATCTCCTTGATGGCGCCGGAACCATGATAAGAGATGGTATTGAGAACGAAACGATTAGCCATTGATAGCCTCCCATCGTGTGCGGGGCATCCATTACGCCCCACGCTATGAGTCCCATCCTAACGCTTTTGAAACAAAAAACACGTGAGAACGTCAAAGGTGTTAAAGCGTTTCAACAACTGGCATCGTCACTACCCGACCACTAAACAAAAAAAGGGGCGACCGAGATGGCCGTCCCCTCCCCATTATCGATCTATCTGACAAGGGGACTGCCCCCTTGTCACATCTTGCCGCTATTTTTGGCAGGCGTCTTTCCAATCTTCGCAGGCACGCTTCCAGCGAGAGCGCAAATCGCGCTCGCGGTCGATAAACATGATGGCAAACGCGACAAACAGCAGCAAGCTCGCCACGACGATGGCGTGCAGGCCCATGCGCTCAATACACCAGTTGCCCAACACGGCGCCAAACACAAAGGTAAAGATCACGCCAAAGTACAGCAGGCCGTTTTCCAAAAAGCCGCGCCTGTGGGTGATGATGTAATCGTCCACGTTTTGCAGCGCGTTGCGCAAGTTGCCGATGCACATGGTCGTAGCGATGCCGTGACCGTGGATCTTGCGGAAGCTCTCAACTTGCATACCGCAGGCAAACGAGGTGAGGCAGTTGGCGAGCAGGTTGAAATTGCCGCCGGGGATAAAGCTCACGCCCAGCAAGATAACGGCTTCAAAGAACACCGTCACTTGGCGCCAGTGAATCACGCTGCCAAACCGCTCGTGTACCAGATCGGCAAGCATAATGCCCACGGCAAACGACACCACGGGGAAGAAATAGCGTCCCGCAAGTGCCCAGTTGCCCTCCGAGATGCTCACGCCCACGAGCAGGATGTTGCCTGTCTGCGCGTTGGCGAAAACATGATCGCGCCCAATGTACGAATAGACGTCCATAAAGCCACCGGCGAGCGCCAAGATAATGCCCAGCTCGATGGACTCCGATATCTGTTTGGCACGCTGCATCGTCGTGCATCCTCCTTGTTGACGACTCTCTCGTGCGTTGGCGGAAACATAGCCGCCGTTCATACTGTAACCCATTGACAACATGGCGTGCGCGCGAGACGGGTTCTCCAACGCGCAGATACACAGTCTGGAAACAAACAGCGGGCGCGGCGCCGACACCCGACGCCTCGTGTACTCCACCAGTCTTTTTAGCGCCGTCCCAAAAAGACTGGTTACAATTACGTGCAGCATACAGACACCGGGAGGGATCGTGGCAAAAAAGCCTCAGCACGCTCAGAACAACCAGCGCAGTCAACAGGGCAAACAGGGCCAGCAGCAAAAGCGTGGCGGTAAGGCGCAGGCCACGGTCGCCCGCACCAAGCATTCCCAAGCGACGCCCGCCCGCCCCTGGCGACCGGGCCGCGATAAGTTCCTCCCCGTCAGCCGCGCCGACATGGATGCGCGCGGCTGGGACCAGTGCGACTTTGTCTACATCTGCGGCGACGCCTACGTGGACCATCCCAGCTTTGGTATGGCCATCGTCAGCCGCGTACTCGACGCACACGGCTACAAGGTGGGCATCATCTGCCAGCCCGATTGGACCGACCCCGCCAGCATCACCGTGCTCGGCGAGCCGCGCCTGGGCTTTCTCGTCAGTGCCGGCAACATGGACTCCATGGTCAACCACTATTCGGTGACCAAGCACCGCCGCCACACCGACGCCTACACTCCCGGTGGCGAGGAGGGGCACCGTCCCAACCGAGCTGTCACGGTCTACGGCAACCTCATCCGCCAGACGTTCAAGGACGCCCCCATCATCATCGGCGGCATCGAGGCGAGCCTGCGCCGCCTGGCCCACTACGACTACTGGCAGGACAAGCTCAAGCGCTCGGTACTGCTCGACTCGGGCGCCGACATCCTCATCTACGGCATGGGCGAGCACGCGATCGTCGAGATCGCCGACGCGCTCGACGCGGGACTGCCCGTCGATCAGATCACCTATATCAACGGCACCGTCTACCGCACGGGTTCGCTTGACGAGGTCTACGACTACGACCTGCTGCCCAGCTGGAACGACCTTGCCGCCGACAAGCTCAACTACGCACGCAGCTTTAATGTGCAGCAGCAGAATATGGACCCCATCACCGGACATCGCCTGGTAGAGCCCTATCCCAACAACGTCTATGTGGTGCAGAACCCGCCATCGGCGACGCTCACCACCGACGAGATGGACGAGGTGGCCGAACTCCCCTACGCACGCGATTGGCATCCCGACTACGACGCGGCGGGCGGTGTGCCGGCCTTTGCCGAGATCAAGTTTTCCATTAGCTCCAACCGCGGCTGTTTTGGCGAGTGCTCGTTTTGCGCCCTCACCTTCCACCAGGGTCGCGTGCTGCAGATGCGCAGCCACGACTCGATCATACGCGAAGCCGAGCTGCTCACGCGCGATCCTGAGTTTAAGGGCTATATCAACGACGTGGGCGGACCGACGGCAAACTTTAGCCGCCCTGCCTGCGACAAGCAGCTCAAGCATGGCGTGTGCAAGAACAAGCGCTGCCTGTGGCCGAGCGTATGCAAGAACATGGTGGTCGACGAGAGCGGCTATACGCAGTTGCTGCGCGACCTGCGCCAGCTGCCGGGCGTCAAGAAGGTCTTCGTCCGCAGCGGCATCCGCTTTGACTACACCATGGCCGATGCCTCGGACGAGTTTTTGCGCGAGCTGCTGGAGCACCATGTCTCGGGCCAGCTGCGCGTGGCACCCGAGCACGTGAGCGACGCGGTATTGTCCGTGATGGGCAAGCCGAGCCGAGCCGTCTACGACGCGTTCTGCCGTAAATTTGAACGCCTGAACCGCGAATACGGACTCAAGCAGTACGTAGTGCCGTACCTAATCTCGAGCCATCCCGGCTCAACGATGAAGGAAGCCGTGGACCTTGCCGAAGCCGTGCGCGACATGGGCTACATGCCCGAGCAGGTGCAGGACTTCTACCCCACCCCGTCCACCATGTCAACCTGCATGTACTACACCGGCGTGGACCCACGTACCATGCAGCCGATCTACGTGGCACGCGACCCGCACGAGAAGGCCATGCAGCGTGCGCTCATCCAATACCGCAAGCCCGAGAACTACAAGCTCGTGCGCGAGGCGCTGGAAAAAGCCGGGCGTCGTGACCTGATCGGCTACACCAAGCATTGCCTGATCCGTCCCGTGCCGCCGCGACCGGGCGAGACGTCTGCTGGCGGCGGACATGGCGCCGGCAATAAGGGCGGCAAGGCCCACGGTGGCGCTGGCGGCGCCGGCAAGGGGCCTAAGGGCAGCAAGGGTCACGGCGGCATGTCGCGCGCGCAGAACACTGCCGGCCGCAACCGCGCGGCCCAGGGACGGCAGGGCGCCAACGGAGGCGGCAGGCGCAACTAAGGCAGCGGTGCCGTCGCTATGTCCGTCTCGCATGCGTGGCGCAGTGAGCGCATCGCCTCCACGAGGATGATGCCGGCGATGGCAACCGTGACCGCCACGTCGAGCGGCGTGTTCACAAACCAGAGCATCGTCATGAGATACGACCCGGCATTAAAGGCAAAGTGCAGCAGAATCGTGTAGCAGAGCTTTCCGGTGGTCACGAGTACCCAGCCAAAGATGAGGCCGGCGGCACCCGCATAGCAGCCCTGTACCCAATTCATGTGCATAAAGCCGAAGATTGCCGCCTGCAGCACAATCGCCGCGGCGACGCCCCAGGTACTCGGGGCCGCCCAGGGCACTATGGCGCCGTCCTGCGCGTTCGCGCGGCGCCGGCGCTTCCAGAGCGAACGGCACTGTGGATTAAACGCACGCAGCGAAAACTCAAAGATGATGCCGCGCACCAGGAGCTCTTCGCAAAACGGAGCGCCGAGCACTGTGGTCAAGACCGCAAGAAGGCTGGTATCGCCCATGCCCGTCTCCTCGACGAGATCGCTATAGTCTGCCGCGACCTCGGGCAGCAGCGACAGTACGCCGTCGCATAGGTAGCTAATGACCACCTGCATGGATAGGCCGATCACAACAATGCAGACAATGCGCTTCCATGCCGCGCCTGCTCCCCCGCCGAGTGGGCGTTCGCCTTGCCGGCGCGCCATGAAGGAGCGGGGCCACAGATAACGCCACCACAGCAGCGCCATCAAAAATGACGCCGTCTGAGCGGCAGCCTGAAACCATTGGATATCGAGATTGTCGACCGGGAAACCTGTCAGCGCCGACACGATGTCCAACGCGGAGAACAAAACCATGCTCAGGGCAATATCGGCAGCGACGACGCCAAAACAGGCAAGCGCCCAAATCATCGCATTGAGCATGCCAACCTCCTCCCGACGACTAGTCATTGGGGACGTTCTTCAACGACTAGCTGTTGGGGGCACTCTTTGCCAAAGGCCCCGTTGGGCGAGATGTCAAACGGAAAGGTGCCGCAGCGATTGAACGCGGCGATAAACATGCGGATGGCGTTGGACGGCGTGGTGCCCACGAGCTGGGTTGCCGCCGCGAAGGCTGCCTTCTCCTCGGGCAAGACCTTCGCGACTACGGGGGTCATGTGTTCTGCCATGGCGCTTCCTTTTTGAAACGACGGTGGTGCGGATAGATGCGGGCCACGCGGCTGGGCGACGGGCTGTGAAGGCAACCCGATTGACCCGCATCTGGAGTTTGTTTCTGCGGCGTTGGTATTACTTGGTATTCCTAAGTATTACCCCGCAGATAGAATACCACACCAGACCCCATGGGGACGGAGGAAAACGAATCATTTTGTTGCTGAGTTAGTTTTTAGAGCGTGATGATGTCCGAGATATCGAGGGCCTGAGCGTCGGCGGCGTCGTGCGTGGCAAGCAAGAGCGTGCGGCCGTCGAGCAGGTCGAGCACGACCTTGGTCGTCGCATCGCGCGCGGCGGCATCCAGGCCGGTAAAGGGCTCGTCAAGAATCACCGCGCCGCCCGGGCACAGCAGGGCTCGAGCGATCTCGACGCGACGGCGCTGCCCGCCCGAAAGCTCGGCCACGCGAGCATCCACATCGACTCCCGGCACCAGCAGGCGCAGCAATGCCGCGGCGCTCGAAGCATCCACGCGCGCATCGGCGCACACCAGCACGTTATCCAGCGCCGAGGCGGACTCGGCCAAGCGTGCATCCTGAAACACCATCGAGCACGGCGCGGACTCCCCCGCCGCTAGCGCAAGCAGCGTCGACTTGCCCGCACCCGAAGCACCCATCACACAGATACGCCCGCCCGCGGGCACGTTGAGCGCCAGACCGTCCAGTGCCGGAGCCCACGGCGCACGATCGCCCACGGCAAGCGCAAGCTCCGCTGCAGTGCCATCGCTCGCAGCCCCCGCACGCCCGCGCAGTCCATGCCCATGCGCCCGCACGGCCGCGCGCCACGCCACGGGTCCCGAAACCCGCAGCAGCCACACCAGCACGCGCTCACACGCCCACGAGGCGGCAACGACCAGCACGGTCCACGCCAGCAAATCAGCCGTCTCAATCAAAAGCTTTGCCTGATAGATGCGCTCACCCACGGTGCCCACCGCCATGCCGATCAGCTCGGCTGCCACGCCGGCCTTCCAGCTCATGCCGATCACGGCGCGGGCGCACGAAAGCACAAACGGCAGGACTTCGCGCCAGGTATGGGCGCAAAACAGGCGCCAGCCGCGCACGCCATGCAGACGGAACATCTGCTCCAGCGGTTTATTCACCCGTGCCAAGCCCTCGGCCAGCGAAAAATACACGCCCGGCAGCGCCATCAAAAAGACAGCGGCGATGCTCACGCGCGCCGATCCCAACCAAATAAGCAGCAGGACCACCACGCAGGCGACCGGCGTCGCCTTTACAAACGACAGCGCCGGAGCCACCAAGTGCGCGAACGCCCGCGACCGTGACGAAATCCCGGCAAGCACGCCACCACACACCGCGGCAAGCGCCAGCCCGCCCAGTATTCGCGCGCCCGAGCCCGCCAAAATCGTCCAGGTGCCGCCATCGCACACCAGGCGCAGCAGCGCCAAGGCAACAGCACCCGGCCCCGGCAAGATCAGCGGCTGCGCTACCAACGCCGCCACCAGCATCCACGCGGCAAGCCAAAAGGCGGCGACGGCACCCGCTGCCGCCACCGCCTTCATACGCTCCGTCATTTGTCGAGCAAACGCACGCACGGGCTACTCCATGTAGTAGAAATCGTCAGCCGGGAGCTTGCCACCCACGGCGCTCGCGTCCGCATCGGCCAGCACCTGCAGGTACCCACCGAGCGCCGCCTTCATATCCTTCCCCGTCCGGCACACGAGCATGCACCCGGGAATCGCCTTTTCGGCAATCGTGGCGTTATCCACGATGTCCGCATCGACCACGGCCTGAGCCCAGTCCGCCGGCGCCGCATTGACGGCCTTCACGCTCGCCTCATGGCAGCGCAAGAACTCCGCCACGGCCTCGGGATGCTCCTCGGCAAAGGCCCGACGCACCACGGTCACGCCCGTCAGCAAACGGGAGCCCGTGTCACCTGCCAGCTCGTCCCACACATCGGTCAGGCTCACCGGCGCCGACAGCCTGCCTTCGCTCTTGGCGATGGCAGCGGTCTTGAACGGCTCCGGCAGCACGCCCACGGCGGACGGATCGGCAAGCAGGGCCGACAGCACCTCGGTGGGCTCGCTCTTAAACTCGAGCGCCACCTGACCGGTCAGGCCCGCGCGCTCCAACAGGTAGTTCATGACGTACTCCGGCGTGGTGCCCTTGCCCGTCATGTAGACGGTATGGCCCGCCAGATCGCCAAACGAAGTAACGTCCGCGTTACCCGTCACCACGTTCAGCACGCCCAGCGTGTTGATGTCGATGACCTGCACCGCGCCCTCGGTCTTGTTGTAGAGCACGCTCGCCACGTTGGCCGGCACCAGGGCAATGTCGATATCGCCTTGAATGACCTTGGGCACAATCTCGTCGGCGGCGGTGTTGATCGCAAAGTCGAACTCATTGTCCGTCTCGCCATCGGCAGCCTGGTCCATAAACTGCACCAGACCGATCGACGTCGGACCCTTGAGCGAGGCGACGTGCACCTCGACCGGCTCTGCGGCAGCACCGGCGCCGTCCGTGGCAACCGAGCCCGCGGCGGACCCGGCACCGGCAGCCCCGCCGCCACAGCCCGCGAGCGCAAGTGACAGGGCGCCCGCGGCGAGCGCCGAGGCAAACCCCCGGCGCGACATCTCAACATCAAACGCGCGCATCGCTAGCATGTCCCCTCGTTAGGCATCGACCAGGCATGATGGTCGGTATGCAGCAACTCCTCGGCCAGCGGCGAGAGCGGCGCGCCCAAAAACTCGCGGTAGCACGCCTGGACATCGGGATTCTCGTGCGAGAAACGAATGTCCGCCTTCGCATCCAGGCTCCACAGCACCTGGCCACGCTCAGCCGCCAGCTCGCAGCCGTCGTGGATGGGCTGACCGCCGCCACCGACGCAGCCGCCCGGGCACGCCATGACCTCAACAAAGTCATATCTCACACGGCCGTCGCGAATCGCGTCGAGCAGACGGGCGGCGTTGCCCAGCCCGTGCGCCACGGCGACGCGCACCTTGGTACCGTCGATATCGGCCACGGCCTCCTTCCAGCCCTCGAGTCCGCGCACGTCAGTGAAGAAGTCGGCATCCGGGTTCTTGCCCGTCACCAGGTAATATGCCGAGCGCACGGCGGCCTCCATCACGCCGCCCGTGGCGCCAAAGATCACACCCGCGCCCGAGCCAAAGCCCAACGGCGTATCGAGCGGCTCCTCGACCAGCGTGTCAACGCTCACGTGGCTCGCGCGGATCATGCGCACCATCTCGCGCACCGTCAGCGCAACGTCCACGTCGGGCGCGCCGCCCTCGCCCATCATGCTCGGCAGCGCACACTCGGCCTTCTTGGCCGTGCATGGCATAACGGACACCACGAACAGACGCTCGGGCTCCACGCCCAGCACCTTGGCGTAGTAGGTCTTGGCGATAGCGCCGAACATCTGCTGCGGCGACTTTGACGTGGACAGGCTGTCGACAAACTCGGGGTAACGTGCCTTCACAAAGCGCACCCAGCCCGGGCAGCAGCTCGTAAACATGGGCCAGCCGCGGCTGTCGCCCTCACCCTTAGCGGCGGCGCCCAGGCGCTCGAGCAGCTCGGAGCCCTCCTCCATAATGGTGAGGTCGGCCGAGAAATCGGTATCGAACACATACTCAAAGCCTACGCGGCGCAGCGCGCAAGCCAGACGCTCGACGGTTGCCTCCTCGCGCGGAATGCCGAGCTCCTCGCCCCAAGCACTACGCACGGCCGGCGCGATCTGCACCAGCACGATCTTGTCGGGATTAGCGAGCGCGTCAAACACGGTCTCGGTGTCGTCGCGCTCGCGCAGCGCGCCCGTCGGGCAATGCGTGATGCACTGGCCGCACGCGACGCAATCGGTCTTGCCGATCGGCACGCGCCCGCGGGTGCCCACGGCGGTATGCGTGGCGCGGTTGGTCAGGTCCCAAATCCCTAGGCCCTGTACGCTCTCGCACACCTTGATGCAGCGCATGCATTTAATGCACTTGTCGTTTTCGCGGATGATGGGGAAATCGAAATCCCAGCCCTCGCCCGCCAAATGCCTTTGATACGGCAGATAGAAAATGCCCAGGTCGTTGGCAATGGTCTGCAGGTTGCAGTTACCGCTGCGCACACAGCTCGTGCAGCGTGAATCGTGCTGCGAAAGCAGCAGCTGCACGTTGGTGCGGCGCGCCTCGCGGGCCTTGGGGCTGTTGGTGTGGACCACCATGCCATCGAGCACGTAGTTGTTGCAGGCGGCAACCAGCTGGTCGCAGCCCTCAACCTCGACCACGCACACGCGGCAGCCGCCGATCTCGTTCAGATCGCGCAGGTAGCACAGGGTGGGAATCTGGATGCCGACGGACTTGGCCGCGTCCAGGATCGTGGTGTGCTCGGGCACCACGACCTCGCAATTATCGATAGTGAGCTTGACCATATTGAGTGCTCCGCTTTCGGTGTTATCGCTGACAGTGGGGTTGTTGAGCTCTACCATTCCAGGTTCCTCCCTCCGCGGAACGCGCCAAAACCAAAGTGGTCGCAACGCAGGCAGCGGCTTGCCTCCTGGCGCGCCTCCTCCTCGGTAAGGCCCTGCTCGACCAGATTCCAATCGTGAATACGCTCGCCGGCCTCGCGCTCAGCCAGCTCGCAGCGGCCGCACTCGTGCTTGCCCTTAAACTGAACGGTCGGCAGCTCCACGTCGAGCTTGATCTTGTGGTCGAAGCCCAGATAGCGGTCGATGTTTGCCGAAGCCACGCGGCCGGCGTTGATGGCACGGATGACGGTGGCGGGGCCGGTCTGGCAGTCGCCGCCGCTAAAGAGGCCATCGAAGTTGGGCACGGCACCGTCCGAGTCGGTGACCACGCAACCCCACTTGCAGGCGATGCCCATGTCCTCAAACGGCTTGGAATCGATGTCCTGGCCAATGGCGACAAACACGCGCTCGCAGGGGATGACGCGCTCGGGCGTAGCGGCGGCACGCGGAGCCGGACGACCGCGGCGGGGCTCGCCGATAATCTGCGGTTGCACGCGCAGGCCGCTCACGCGACCATCTTCGCCCGTCTCGATGGCGAGCGGCGCCGTGAGCTCCAGAACCTCGCAACCCTCGGCCTGGGCGCCGGCAATCTCGGCGTCCTGGGCCGTCATATCGCAGATGCGACGGCGGTAGACGATGCTCACCTTTTCGGCACCGCAGCGCACGGCAGAGCGCGCCACGTCCATGGCCACGTTGCCGCCGCCGATGACGCACACGCGCTGGCCGCTCAGGTCGGGCAGCTCGTCGTCTCCGATGGCGCGCAGCATCTTGACGGCCGACTCCACGCCGGGCGCCTCTTCACCCGGAAGGCCGAGCTTCTTGTCGCTATGGGCACCGATGGCCAGGTAGACGGCATCGAACTCGTCGCGCAGGCGAGCGAGCTCCTCGCCGTTCACGGAGTGATCGAGCTCAACGTCGATGCCGGCGCTCAAGATCCAGTCGATCTCGGCCTGCAGGCGCTCGCGCGGCAGACGATAGCTGGGGATGCCGTAGCGCAGCATGCCGCCCAAGTGGTGGCGCTGCTCAAAAATGGTCACCTTGTGGCCCATCACGGCCAGGTAGTAGGCACAGGAAAGGCCAGCCGGGCCGCCGCCGATCACGGAGACGCGCTTACCGGTGTTGTCCACTACATGCGGCTTGTGGTCGTTGAGGTCACTGTGCTCAACGGCAAAACGCTTGAGGGCGAGGATGTTCATGGGGTCGTCGACCATGCCACGGCGGCAATGCATCTCGCAGGGATGCTCGCACACCAAGCCGCAAACGAGCGGCAGCGGGTTATTCTTGCGGATGACCTTGACGGCATCGGCATAGCGGCCGGCCTCGACGAGCGAAATGTAACCGGGAATGTCGACATGCGCCGGACAGCCCGAGACGCACGGGACGCGGGCCTCGCGGTCAAAGCCACAGGAGTGCTCGCGGATGTGGTGCTCAAAATCGTCACGGAAACCGCGGATAGCCGTAAGCGCCATGGCGCCGGCCTCGTAACCGATGGCGCAATCGCTCGAAAGATAGATGGTGCGGGCGGTGCGCTCGATCAGATTGAGCGTGGACTCGTCGGCGCGGCCCTCGAGCACATCGGCGAGCAGATCGCTCAGCGCGCTCAGGCCCACGCGGCAGGGCGTACACTTGCCGCAGCTCTGGGTGGAGCACAGGTTGACGAGCGCTGCCGTAAACTCAACGGGACACGGGGCGAGCGAACTCACCGCCAGACGACGTCCGAGCGCATCGTGCAGGTCGTCCATGACGGCCTGAGCGTGGCTGCGTTCCATTACGTGCAGTCGAGCCATAAGATCCCCTCTCACATGGCAGCCCGGAGGCGAGGCCGGGCGAAATTGCTACACGCACAACACTGACCTAAAAAGTTGTGAGGTCTCCATACGGTTCGGCAGGCGGTATAAAATGTCACCCTCAGCGGTGAAATAGAACATTACCGCAGATAAATGCCATATTTGATAAAACGCGTTACCAAATTGCAATATTCAATGTGAAAAAGAGCGCCTTACTATTTTTCCTTTTTGATCCGTTTTCCTCCGTCTCCTTCGGATCACATGATCCCTTGGGAACGGAGGAAAACGGATCGTTTTTGGTGCAAAAGGGCCAGGTTTGTTTGCACCAATCTCACTTGCGCTAGATGAAGAGCTCGCATTCCTTCCGCGCGACGCAAACCTTGCTCAGCATCTGGGAAACAGCGGATAGTTTGTTGGAATCAAGCTTGCGAGCACCTCGCGGACATACGGCGATGCAGCGCATGCAGGAGATGCACGCCTCGCCAGCTGCTCGTTTGGGGTCACTCTTGTCGATAGCGCAAACGGGGCACGCCGCGGCGCATGCACCGCAGGAGACACAATCCTCTGTTGCCTCGGGTGCCATGCGGTGACCTCCGGCTTGTTTATAAGGACGATTGCCGGGGATAGAGGGCCCGGACGCATCCTCAGCCAACAGCTTTTGCTGAATTTGCTGCGCAAACTCTGCGAGCTGCGCCGCATCCTGCGCATCCGGTCGCCCAGCAGCAAACTGACGAGCAACGGAATGCTCAGCAATAGCAGAAACCGCTGCAACAACCCTAAATACGGCGCGCTTCGCAACGTCCTCCAGCTCTACGAGCGTGTCCTCAAACGCGCGGTTTCCGTATACGCAAACCAAAACAGCCCGAGCCCCGTTGCCGCGCACCATGCCCAACCGGTCAGCCACCACAGCCGGGATTCTACCGGCATACGCCGGCACAGAGATTACGGCCACGTCGTCCTCAGTCATCGAGACAGCGCTGAAATCTAGCCCGCTATCGGCCAGATCGACGGTAACGGTATTCTTGCCCAGTGCCCCGGCCACAAGGCCAGACACCTTCCGCGTTCCACCCGTCGGACTAAACACAATTTCGAATACGCTCATCGAGGCACCCTCCCCTACGCCTGGCAACGCGTCAAGCCGCTTTCACATCCAGCCAGAGTATACGGCGCATGGGATCCCCGTTTTGGTGCACCAAGCACCCCAATGCACCCACCCTACGCTGTCTGCCTCTTCGTTTTGTATAAATTACGGTACAGATTGTATATATTTACGGGATACCGCCGTGTTCTCCCGAGGTACCCCATCCTGGCCCGTGCAAAAAACGGAGTATTCTGCAACGTGACCGCGCCAGCAATACCCCGAGCGGGCAAACCTTTAGGGCGCTGCGTCATTTTGGGTTCCGACATGGCGAGAATGACGCGCCCCTGCTCCGGAAAACGACGAAATCTGACTCAGAACGCTCGCTAGGGATATCCGAAAGCCACCGTTGGCGACGTCAAATCATATGCAGACAACTCGAACTGCAGAATACTCCAAAAAATGCACGGCGCACCCCATGGGACCCATTGCCGCATGGTAGGAAACAGGCCCACGGCATCCTCTAGATGCATTCCCGAGGAAATCACATTTGAACTAGCGATCGGATACGGCAAACAAAAAGGGCCCCGAGCGTAGTTGCTCGGGGCCCTTGGTTCACCTCGCTCTAGCGGGCGATGCGTATGTTACTTGCGCTTGCCGCCGCCGTCACCGGGGCGACGGGAGCTGCCGTCGCGCTTGCCGCCACGACTATTGCCATAGCTACCACGATTATCGCGACCGCCGGCACGGCCGCCGCGGGAGCCGGCCTGGTTGCCGCCACGCCCGCCACGATAGCCGCCACGACGCTCCTCGCGGGTATCGTCGTAGTTGCGCCAGTCATCGCGACGATCGCGGCTGGCACGCGGATCGCGGCGATCGCGCGACTCGTTAGAGCGGCCAGCACCGCTGCGGCTGCCATTGCCACGAGTGCCCTCGCGATGCTCGCCGCCACGGCCACCGCGCTCATCAAAGCGCTTGCCGCCACGGGACTCGCCGCCGCGAGTACCACGCTCGCCACGCGAACCGCGGCCCTCGCCGCCACGGCGCTCATCACGGCCGCCGCGCTCGCCATCGCGACCGGAACGACGACGATCGCCCGAACCACGCTTGCCGCCACGCGAGCCACGGCCCTCGTCCTCGCGCTCAACACGGCGACGACCGCCGCGGTCCTCGTCCTCGCGGCGACGGCGATGCGCCTCGCCCTGGAACTGCTTGGCACGGCGCTCGGCACGGTTGCCGCGCGGGGCCTGCTCAACGACACCAGCACCGCCGCGCTCCTCGGCAGCCACCTCGCGGGCCACGCTCTCCACAGCCTCGTCCACGCGAGCCTGAACGCCCTCGCGCACGCGGGTCTTGCCGCCGCGCTTGGGACGGCTCGGACGCTCACCGTCGCCGCGACGCTCGTCTCGACCGCGGTTGGAACGACCGGCCACATCACCGTAATCGTCGCCGTTGCGTTTGCCGTCGCGACGCGCCTGCTCAAGCTTCTTCTTGCTCTTGGACTTGCCGCGCTTGGTCTTCTTCTTCACCTTAAAGGCCGCAGGATCGCGCTCGGGGTCAACCGCGGGCGGATTGGGGCCCACATGCAGGTCGCCGGCCTCGTAGATGTCGGCGGTCTTGTCCATGAGCTTCTCGATCTCGTAGAACTCATCGACATCCTGCTCGGTCACAAACGTGATGGCCCAGCCCAGCTCGCCGGCGCGACCCGTGCGGCCGATGCGGTGGAT
Source organism: Collinsella sp. (assembly GCA_048472015.1). Classification (GTDB taxonomy): domain Bacteria; phylum Actinomycetota; class Coriobacteriia; order Coriobacteriales; family Coriobacteriaceae; genus Collinsella. The sequence goes on from DBGAZC010000231.1 coordinate 15,414, forward strand.
GTAGTCAGTCGGCTCGGCCGGCACGTCAAAGTTCACGACGTAGCGCACGTCGCTAATGTCGATGCCGCGGGCGAGGACATCGGTCGCCACCAGCACGTCAACGGTACCGTCGCGGAAGGCCGAAAGCGCGCGCTCGCGCTGGGCCTGGCTGCGGTTGCCGTGGATCGCGGCGGCCTTGATGCCCTTGCGCTCCAGACGACGGCAGCAGCTGTCGGCGCGGTGCTTGGTGCGCATAAAGACGATAGTG
>DBGAZC010000232.1:0-4088 GCA_048472015.1 Collinsella sp.
CCGCTTTGCACCCTCACCGACGGGCAAGCTGCACATCGGCGGCGCCCGCACCGCTATCTATAACTGGGCTTTCGCCCGCGCAAACGGCGGCACGTTCATCCTGCGCATCGACGACACCGACCCCACCCGCTCCACCGACGAAAACACGCAGATCATCCTGCGCGCCATGCGTTGGCTGGGCCTGGACTGGGACGAGGGTCCCGAGGTGGGCGGCGATTTTGGCCCCTACGCCCAGACCGAGCGCCTGGACCTGTACAAGCAGGCCGCCCAGAAGCTTTGGGACGAGGGCAAGGCCTATCCCTGCTTCTGCACCAAGGAGCAGCTCGACGCCGACCGCAAGGCCGCGCAGGAGCGCAAGGACCCCTTCCAGGGTTATCAGCGCCGTTGCCGCGATCTTGATCCCGAGGAGGCCCGCCGCCGCATCGAGGCCGGCGAGTCCTACGTCCTGCGCATCAAGGTGCCCGAGGACCGCGGCGATGTCGTCATCCACGACGCCGTTCACGGCGAGGTGACCTTCGACGCCAAGGAGCTCGACGACTTTGTCATCTTCCGCTCCGATGGCACGCCCACGTACAACTTCGCGACCGTCGTCGACGACGCCATGATGAAGATCACCCATGTCATCCGTGGCGACGACCATCTGTCCAACACCCCGCGTCAGGTCATGGTGTACGAGGCCCTCGGCGCTCCCGTGCCCACGTTCGCCCACATCTCCATGATCCTGGGCGCCGACGGCAAAAAGCTCTCCAAGCGCCACGGCGCCACCTCCGTGGAGGAGTACCGCGACGCCGGCTACCTGTCCGACGCCTTCGTCAACTACTTGGCGCTGCTCGGCTGGTCGCTCGACGGCGAGACCACGATCATCCCGCGCGATGTTCTGGCCAGCAAGTTCTCGCTCGACCGCATCTCCAAGAACCCTGCGACCTTCGATCCCAAAAAGCTCGATTGGGTTAACGCTGAGTACATCAACGGTATGTCCGACGCCCAGTTTGCCGATGAGATCATGGTCCCCGAGCTGCACGAGGCGGGTCTCATCGAGGGTAATGTCGAGTACGGCGAGGACTGGATCGACGCGCTTGCCGCTATCGTCAAGCCGCGCACCAAGATGCCGGCCGACGCCGTGACCGTCGCCGCTCCCATCTTCGCTACGGCCGAGACGCTCGAGTATGACGAGAAGTCCGTTAACAAGGGCCTGGCCAAGGAAGGCATGGGCGCCATTCTGGACGCCGCCAAGGCCGCGCTCGAGGGTGTTACCGAGTGGACGGCCGCGAACATCGACGCTGCGCTTGAGCCGCTGCCCGAGCAGATGGACCTTAAGAAGCGCGTGGTGTTCCAAGCTGTGCGCGTCGCCGTATGCGGCAACATGGTGAGCCCTCCGCTGGGTGAGACCATGGCGCTCGTCGGTCGCGACGACTGCCTGGCGCGCATCGATCGCGCCCGCACAATGGCGCTGTAATCGCTGCGCAAACGTATGTATCCGAGCCCCGTTCACTCAGAGCGGGGCTCTTGTTTCTGTAGACGTTGGGATGGGAGGTACAGGGGCCATGGTCGAACAACTGTCGCTGTTTGGTTCGCCGCAACCGGAGGAGGCTCCGGTGAAGTCTGTGCCTGCCGCTGCCTCGGCTCAGCCTAAGCCTGCACCCGAGCCCGTCACCGCCTATGCGAGCGTGGTCCTCGACATCCCGACGCGTGCGCTGTCTGAGCCGTTTGCTTATGGCATTCCCCGGTCCTTTGCCAACGAGGCGCAGATCGGATCCACGGTCCTGGTCCACTTTGGTAACCGTGCGGCCGCGGGCTATATTGTCGACATTGCGCCTGAGCTGGGCGACCTACAAGGCAACATCGCCCTCGACCCCGCACGCATCAAGCCCATCGAGGCTATCCTCAGCAAACCGCTCTTTACTGTCGAGGCTGCCCGTATCGCACGCTGGATGAGCCGCGAGTATGTCGCGACGCTTTCCGAGTGCCTGCGTTTGTTCTTGCCCCCGGGTGGAAGTCCGCGCGTGGTCAAGGGCGATGACGGCGTGTGGACGGTTGAGCGCCCCGCCGTCAAGCCTATCCAAAATCGCTGGGTCATGCTCACGCCCGAGGGTTTCGACTACACGCCGCCCAAGACCGCTGTTCGCCAGCGTCAGCTCATCGAGGCGCTCCAATGCGGCCCGGTCACGACGCGCGATCTCAACCTGCTCTATAACAGCATGTCGGCTACCATCAAGGCGCTCGAAAAGCGCGGCGTCGTGGTGGTGGAGGAGCGTCGCGCCTGGCGTGGCTGCAGCGAGCAGACCACGCTATCCTCGGCAAGCGGCAAGGCACCAGTCGCGCTCACGAACGGCCAGCAGCAGGCGCTCGCGCAGATTGAGCGCGCCCGTCTGGACGCTCATGGCGACGTGGTGCTGGTCGACGGCGTCACTGGCTCCGGCAAAACCGAGGTCTACCTCTCGGCGATTGAGCGCGTGCTGGCGGCCGGCCGTTCGGCCTGCGTGCTCGTTCCCGAGATCTCGCTGACGGCCCAGACCGTCGGCCGCTTTCGCTCGCGCTTTGGCGAGACGGTTGCCGTGTTCCATTCGCGCCTTTCGGCCGGCGAGCGTCTGGACCAGTGGGATATGGTCGCCAGCGGTGCGGCCCGCGTGGTTGTCGGCGCCCGCTCGGCGCTCTTTTGCCCGCTCAGCGACTTGGGCCTCATCATCATCGACGAGGAGCACGAGACCAGTTACAAGCAGGGTTCCAGCCCGCGCTACCATGCGCGTGAAGTGGCGGCCGAGATGGCGCGGCGCTACCGCTGCCCGCTCGTGTTGGGCTCCGCCACGCCCTCGGCCGAGGCCCTCGACCGCTGCCGCCGTGGCACGTATAACGGTGCCACCTGGACGCGCGTCGAGATGCCCGAGCGCCCGGGACACGCCGTGCTGCCGACAGTCCGCATTGCCGACCTGCGCCGCGAGTTCTCGCACGGCAGCCGCTCTATGTTCTCAAAACCCTTGATGGAAGGTCTGGAGCGTGTGGTCGAGCGCCGCGAGAAGGCCGTGCTTCTGCATAACCGCCGTGGCTTTGCGCCGTTCCTGATGTGCCGCGAGTGCGGCTGCGTGCCCACCTGCAACCACTGCTCCACCGCGCTTACGTATCACGAGCGCACGCACACGCTGCAGTGTCATACATGCGGTTCTTCTTGGCGCGTGCAGCCCTATCCGGCCCCCACGAGTCGCTGTCCCAAATGTGGCAGTCGCTACCTGGCAAAAATGGGCCTGGGCACGCAGCAGATCGAGGACGCACTGCACCAGATGTTGCCCGAGGACGTCGCCATTATTCGCATGGATGCCGATTCCACGCGCGGAAAGGACGCACACAAAAAGCTGCTCGAACAGTTCGATGCCGCCGATTGCGCGGTGCTGCTGGGCACTCAGATGATCGCCAAGGGCCTCGACTTTCCCGAGGTCACGCTCGTGGGCGTGGTCAATGCCGACTTCGCCCTCAAGCTGCCGGACTTCCGCGCAGGGGAGCGCGCCTACGATTTGCTGGAGCAGGTTGCGGGCCGTGCCGGTCGCGGCGATCGTCCCGGCGAGGTGATCATCCAGACCTACCTGCCCGATGACCCGGTAATTCGCGCCGTCGCTGAGCACGACCGTTCGATCTTTACCGACTACGACCTGGACCAGCGCCGCGACGCGCTGTACCCGCCGTTTGTTCGCTTGGTCAACATCTTGGTGTGGTCGGCGAACCGAGACGACGCGCAGGGCTACATCGGGCGCATTGCAAAGCTTCTTAAGCGCCGCTGGCATGCCGCCGCGCCCGACTTTTTGCGGGCGGGCAGCGCGGTGCCGCAGGTGCTGGGCCCGGCTTCGTGTGTAATCGAGAGAGCCAAGGACCGTTACCGCTTCCATCTGCTTGTGAAGTCGCCCGTGGGGTACCATGTCTCTGATGATATCGACGCCTGCCTCAAAGAGGTGGGCTCTGTGCGCGGCGTGAGCGTGAGCGTTGACGTCGACGCCTATGATTTGATGTAACAACTCGAAAGGATGGCCATGGAAGCCAACGGAATCGTACTGTCGCCCGACCCTCGTCTGCGCCAGGAGTGCGCCGTCATCGAGGAGATC
>DBGAZC010000233.1:0-1651 GCA_048472015.1 Collinsella sp.
CAGAAAAAAGTTTGTCCTATTCATTTCTGATAAATAAATTACCGTTTACCAGACGCTTGATACCGTTCACCGGAAACTCAGTATAAGGCCCAGCGGATACCGCCTCGCTTTACGGCCCCATTTGTAACAACTTGACTTCTCGGTATAGAAAAACGGACCCGCTTCCCCTAGGGAAACGGGTCCGTTTTCGATTATCTTCGGCTAATTTGGATAAGGCCACCGAAGACCATCGGAATCCTAGCGATCGAACTCCGCCAGTGCCTCGCCCAAAAGCCTCAGGCCCTCGCGCAGAACGTCCTCGCTCGCGCAGTAGCCCAGGCGTGCGCCGCAGGGAAGCTCAAAACGGCTACCGGGGACCAGCAGCACTCCCCTCTCGGCCAGCAGGCGCTTGCAGAACTCCTCGTCATCCTCGGGAATATCCAGCTGGATAAACGAGGTGGACACGCCCTGCGGGGCCGTCCAGGAAACGCGATGCTGCGTATCGATCCAAGCCTGCGCGATATCGCGGTTGCCAAACACGATCTTGCGATTGCGCTCGAGAATCTTATCCTTGTGCTCAAGCACATAGGTCGCCAGAGCATCGTTGAACACGCCGCCGCAGATCATGGTGTAATCGCGATAGGTACGGATGCGGTTGGACACCTCTTTGTCGGCCAGGACCCAGCCCACGCGGGCCGCAGGTGTCGAATAGGTCTTCGACAACGAGTTGGTGACAATGGCCCTCTCGTACACGTCGACCATCGACATAAAGGACTCAGTGTTTTCGAGCGGCAGATATACCTCGTCGCACAGCACGTAGGCGCCCACCGAGCGGGCGATCTCGGCAATCTGGCCGAGCATATCGGCATCGAGCACCGTACCGATGGGGTTAGATGCGTTGTTTATGCAGATAAGCTTGGTGTTGGGACGCACCAAGCGCTTGAGTTCCTCGATATCGGGCTTCCAGCCGAGTTCCTCGCGAAGCTCCCAATACTCGACCTCGGCTCCCAGCGTGCGCGGAATCTCGTAGAGCGGCGCATAGGTGGGCCACTCGGCGATAACATGGTCGCCGGGCTCGACCACAGCCATGATGGCGTTGAGGTTAGCGCCCGTGCAGCCATTGGTCTGCAGAATGTGATCGGGATTGACCTCCCGACGATACAGCTTGGCAACCTCGGCCTTAAACTCCGGCGAGCCCTCGATCCAGCCGTAGTTCATCTTCTCGCGGTCCAGGCGCTCGTAGAACGTGGCGCCGTCCTGTTCATCGAGCGCGCGCAGCTCGCCCATGGTGAGCGACGAGATCGTCGACTGGGCGATGTCCCACGTGGCGCTCTTCTCCCAAACGTTGAGCCATTCCTCAACGCCAATCGTCTTGATGTCCATGGCCAAGCTCCTTACAAAAGCAGTCATCCAATCGTGTTGACGTTCCTCATACAAGATTGGGGCGGTGCGAAAACCCGCACCGCCCCAATGGGAGACATCTAATGGCAGCTAGATGTATGTATTATGACCTGTACGGGTCCTTGAAGACCTTAGAGGTCCTCGCGCCAGAAGGGCATGCTCATGCAGCGCGGGCCGCCGCGGCCGCGGGAGAGCTCGGCGGAGGGCACGACGAGAAGGTCCAGGCCCTCCTTGTACAGCACGTCGTTGGTGACGGTGTTGCGGGCGTAGA
>DBGAZC010000234.1:0-4913 GCA_048472015.1 Collinsella sp.
GACCCCTTTCGAACTACGGGGCCCCGATTGCTAGGACCTACAGAAGGGTGCGACAAGCACACAACGTTTAGGAACACTCGGGAGCCGACAGATACTAATGTGACGCTTATGCAATCACGTTCGTATAGGTTACGGGGAAATCATTTCGATTTCAAGCGTGAACTGCGATTTTTTACTCGTATGGAGACTTTTTCGCAATCTTGTGGACGACCGTCTCCATAAGTTGACGATAGGCAGTTAGGCATACGGCTTTGCGGTAAAGTATCCGGAGCCAACGATTCTGGAACGATTTTTCGAGAAAGGTGCCCGCGTGCTCAAAGCAGTCGTTTTCGATATGGACGAGACGCTTCTTAGCATCAACCTCAACGCGTTCATCCTTCGCTATTTTAAGGATGTCTCGTCGATGCTCGCGGATATCGGACGCCGCAGCCGCGGTGGCACGATGGCACGCCTCGGCACCATCCTGGTCGACCTCAACGCCAACCGCCGAAGCGGCACGGATAACCGCACCAATCTTGAATTTTACCGCACCGAGGTCGAGCGCCGATGCGGCATCTGCCTCTCCGATCCCCTTATCTACGAGGCGTTTACCTACTACGACCGCGAAGTTCTTCCGTACAAGAACGACGATGTCATCAACGCTCACGCCATGCCGGGCGCACACGCTGCGCTTCAGGCCGTACAGGACGCAGGACTGCGTTGCGCGCTCTTTACCAACCCCAGCTTCCCGCAGGGGGCCATCGAGTGCCGCATGGGTTGGGGCGACCTGGCCGACGCCCCCTTTGAGCTCGTCACGCACATGGGAAACACCACCCGCTGCAAGCCCGATGCCACCTACTATCTCGAGCAGCTTCAGGTGATGGGACTCGAGCCGCACGAGGTCCTTATGGTGGGCAACGATCCCAAGCGCGACTTCCCCAGCCCCGCCTGCGGCATTCAAACTGCCTATGTTGGCCAGGGAAAACCCGGCCGAGCCACCTGGCACGGAACCATGGAAGACTTCGCCCGCGACTTTAACGCCGTAGTAGAAGCCTTCTACGAACACCAAGTAGCCGACGAACTGTCCTAGCAAACTTGGGTTTTGCCGATCATGATGTTGAGGATTTCGACGTCGGTATCCTTCATGCCCACGCGGCCCACGTAGCCCATGCTGGCGATTGTCTGCTCGACGGTATCTTGGATCAGGCCCTCACCGGCACGGAAGCCGCGGCCCTGCATGGCCATATCGTGGCCCAGAATCGCCGCATCAACGGCAGCAGAAATCTTGGCGGCACAACTTGCCTTGGCGCCATCGCACACGATGCCGCCAACGTTGCCGAGCGTGTTCGAGACCGTCGCGCCGATCTGCTCGCGCGTGCCGCCACACAGCCAGGTAATCGCGGCACCGGCACCACATGCGGCGCAAATAGCACCGCAAAACGCCGAGAGTGCACCGATATAGCTCTTGATATGCACGGCGATAAGATCGGACAGCATCACGGCGCGCACCAGGCGCTCGTGGTCGCAGCGCAGGTATTCGGCATACTCCATGACGGGCAGCGCGCAGGTAATGCCCTGATTGCCCGAGCCGCACACAATGGCGACCGGCAGCGCGCAGCCGTTCATGCGGGCGTCGGACCCGGCGGCCGCACGGGCACGGGCACGGCAGGCGACGTCATCGGCACGAGCACCCAACAGTGTACGGCCCACCTCGGCACCCCAAGCGTGCGCGAGACCCTCGGCACTGATCGCACCGTTCAGCTCAATCTGACGCTCAACGGCAGCGCGGGCGCCCTCAATGTCGCCGCTCTCGATAAAGTCAATGATGGTCTCAATCGACATGGGCGTGTCGGCCTTATCTGCCGCACGCTCGGCCACCACGCGCTCGGCGCAGGCGGCACACTCCCCCGCCGACTTGCCGCATACCGGAATACCGTCGAGCGTATGGCACGTGACATTGGTGTGGTGGTCGGTAATCTCGACGACCGCTGTATGGCCCTCGGCTGTGGCAGTCACCTTGATGTAGAGGTTGGGCACGCCCTCGACAAGTGACACATCGCAGTAGCCGGCGTCGGCGAGGAGCTCGGCCACGCGAGCACGGTCTTTATCGTCAACGCTCTCGAGCACCTCGAGCGCGCTCTTGGCGTCGCCGCCCACGGCACCCAGCACGGCCGCCGCCTCAATACCGTGCATACCGCCCGAGTTGGGGACGGTCACGCTCTTAACGTTCTTGATGATATTGCCCGAGCAGGCAACATCCATATGATCGGGTTCGCAACCGAGCGTCTGGCTCGCCAGCGCCGCTGCATAGGCAACGGCAATGGGCTCGGTGCAGCCGAGCGCACAGACAAGCTCGCGGTTCAAGACATCGCAAAACGCGGCATCGCGGATGGAATCGGTAGGCATAGGTATCTCCTGCTTACATAACGGACTGGGCTCTCGATAATAGTTAACTCTATTTATTTGATAACAATGCATCAAAAACCGCAACCCAAGTTCCGGCGGACGGCGTTCAAGCGCAAACTGACGGCATTAATTCATGAGAAGCCGGTCTTGTCGCATGCTAAAGCGTTTGACCAAAAAACGCCCGAGCGTTTACACAAAAGTCGCGCTATCATGCAGTCGAACGCGGTAAAACCTTTAGCAATTCCGCCGCACGGACCAGAGAGGAACCACTCATGAAGATTGGTATCGGCAACGACCATGCCGCCGTCGAGCTCAAGAACATTATCTCCGAGCACCTGAAGGAGCGCGGCTGCGAGGTCGTGAACTTTGGCACCGACACCTCCGAGAGCTTCGACTACCCCATCGCCGGCTACAAGGTGGGTAAGGCCGTTGCCAACGGCGATGTCGACCTAGGCATCCTGATCTGTGGCACCGGTGTCGGGATTAGCCTGGCTGCCAACAAGGTCGAGGGCGTACGCGCCGTCGTGTGCTCCGAGCCCTTCAGCGCCAAGCTATCGCGCATGCACAACAACACCAACGTGCTCGCCTTTGGTGCTCGCGTCGTGGGCTCCGAGCTCGCCAAGATGATTGTCGATGAGTGGCTCGACGCCGAGTTTGAGGGCGGCCGCCACGAGCGTCGCGTCAATCTCCTCAACGAGATCGACCACACGCGCGGCCTCAAGGTCGTCGACGAGGCCTAAACTACTCAGCGCCACAAGCTAACAGCAGGGGCCCGCTCGGAACACACGTCCGAGCGGGCCCCTTCATAGATCTTGGAATATAAAGGGCGCCACGGATGGAGTTCCGCGGCGCCCAAGCCACACGCTAACAGCTTTAAGGAGTCAAAGCTGGTTTAGCCAAAGAAGCGCTTGATCTCGATCTCGGCGTTCTCCAGGCAGTCGGAGCCGTGGATCACGTTGGCGTTGACATCGACAGCGAAGTCGCCGCGGATGGTGCCGGGGGCAGCATCAAGCGGGTTGGTAGCGCCCATAAGGGTGCGCATCTTGGAGACAGCGGAGAGACCGGAAACGACCATCTTGACGACCGGACCGCTCGTCATAAAGTCACAGAGACCGCCAAAGAAGGGCTTGTCAGCCAGATGGGCGTAGTGCTCCTCGACGGTATCGCGCTCGAGCGTGGTCATCTCCATGCGCTCGATGACAAGGCCGCTGCGCTCGATGCGAGCAACAATCTCGCCGATCTTGCGGTCGCGCACGGCGTCGGGCTTAATCATGATGAAGGTCTTCTCGATAGCCATAAGGTAGCCTTTCAAGTAGGTTCGCGCGTGCCCAAGTCCCATTCCGGCACCCGCCCGGACTGCATCGTAACAGAGTTTTAGCTGCAGTTAAACAAAAAACTGTTTATTGAAACGCTACAATTTATTAAAGCGCTCCATATGTGTCACTTCTGTTTCGAGGCCAGATTAGAGTACCATCCGACCGCCCATCAACCGCATCGAACAGAGCAGACGGTCGGTTGCCGTCTGTGAACGTGCCCCCTACACAACCTGCCCAAAGGTCCTACAGAAGTTCTCGACAAGCCCCTCCCCCATAGCAACAAAATACGGACGCCCACATCAGCAGACGTCCGTAAAGCAACAACGATTTATCAATAAATAATGGCCAAAACAGCTTCAGCCAAACCCCTACTTTACCCCGTGGCCCATTTCGACGACCTTGGTCAGCGATCCAAACACGCCTTTGTCGGCCTCAAGCTGTGCCTCGGCACGCTGCAGCTGCACGGCAACGGCGGCAGGGGCGGTGCCGCCCTCGGTCGTGCGCGCGGCGACAATCGACGGGATGTCGAGCGCCTCGGTAATGTCGTGCTCAAAGAGCGGGCTCGCCTCCTGGAACACCTCAAACGGCAGGTCCTCAAGGTTGCAGCCGCGCTTCTCACACATCAGGACCAAATGGCCCACCACGGCATGTGCCTCGCGGAACGGCAGGCCACGCTTGGCCAGGTAATCGGCAACATCGGTGGCGGCAAGGTGCCCCACACCGCACTCGCGCGCCATGGCATCCTCGTTGACGGTCCAGGTCGAAATCATACCGGCCATAACGGACAGGCATTGCATGAGCGTATGGGCGGTATCGAGGGCGCCCTCCTTGTCCTCCTGCAAGTCCTTGTTATAAGCAAGCGGCAGGCCCTTCATGGTCACGAGCAGCTGCACCAGGTTGCCATAGACTCGGCCGCTCTTGCCGCGGATAAGCTCGGCAAAGTCGGGATTCTTCTTCTGCGGCATGATGGACGAGCCGGTGGAGTAGGAGTCGGAAAGCGTGATAAAGCCAAATTCGGAGCTCGACCACAGCACGATCTCCTCGGAAAGACGCGACAGGTGCATGGCCATGACGGAGCCGGCGTAATGCAGATCGAGCAGGAAATCACGGTCGGAAACCGCATCGAGCGAGTTGGGAATCACACCCGCAAAGCCAAGTTCGGCAGCCGTCATCTGGCGATCGAGCGGATAACTCGTACCGGCAAGCGCGGCA
>DBGAZC010000235.1:0-23266 GCA_048472015.1 Collinsella sp.
ATAGAACTCGCCACCGGTGAGGGCGCGGGTGCGGCTGAGGTTTACGTGGCAGATGGCGCAGGCCAGGGCATCGGCGGCATGGTCGGGATGCGGGTCGTGGTCGAGCTGCGTGAGCGTGCGCACCATGTAGGCGACCTGCCGTTTGTCCGCGGCGCCGGTGCCCACAACAGCCTGTTTGATCTGCATGGGCGTGTACTCGCCAATCTCGAGCGCGCATTCCGAAAGCGCCACGAGTGCAGCACCGCGGGCATGAGCCGTAGGGATGGCCGAGCGAACGTTGGCGCCAAAGTAAATGCTCTCGATAGCAGCGGTATCGGGGCGGTAGCGCTCCACGACACCCTTGAGGTCGCGGGCGATATGCGACAGGCGCACCGCGAGCGGACTTCCGGCACTGGTCTCGATGCAGCCATAGGCACGGCAGCGAACCTCGCCACGACGCTCCTCGATAATCCCCCAACCCGTATGAGCCAAACCGGGGTCAATGCCCAAGATAACCAAGCCAACCTCCCCTCGTCTTTTTCAAAGCACAAGGCAAGGCCCCGCGCACTATTCACGAACGTCTGTTCTAGAATAACACAACAGCGACCGTATCTAGCAAGCAAGGTTGAACCATAGGTTGAGCATAAGTCAGCGAGCGAGTCCCTGCCGTGGCAAGGTGTCACGAAAGAGGAGCGCCGCGTACTTCTGTACGCAAGCGACGGTTTGAGCGGCAGATTGCCCGGCAGGGGCTCGCGCAGCGTCGACTCGTTACGCGATTTGGTAAAACCGCGTAACCTTGGCCCTATCCCAGAGTTAGTTTTGAGAGAAAAAGGGGAACTGCCTTGGATCCACCGGCGGGTGCGGCATCGGTCCGCCCTGGGGCCCACCTTGCGGGCCGCCCTGACCGCCCATCATCTTATCGATGGCGTCCTGAACCTCGCCCTCGAACTTTTTCATTCCCTCGTGCAAACGACGCTGACCGTCCTCGGAGCGCAGCTCCTCCATTTGCTCGGGCGAAATACCCAGTAGCTCGCCCAGCACGCCCATCATCTCGTTTCGCACGCGCTCGCTCGTATCCTCGTCAGCAAAACGGCGCACCTCGGCGCGCGCCAGCGAATCGACCGTCATACGCTCCTTGCCGTTAAGCCCCAGGTCGGACCACGCGAGCATATACGGCCAGGCACGCTCGGCAAACGAACGGGCCGAGACGATCGGCGCCATCGGCAACATGCGGCGGGCAGCCTCACCCTGTCGAACGAGCATCAGCAGCAGCGAGCAAGCCTCAGGCTTGCCAGCGGCCATCGGGATGTCGTCGAAAGCTCGATTGCGGTCCACGTGCGCCTCGAGCGCGCCATCGACCTCACCCGGCTCAAGCCCGCCGAGCAGCTGTGCCGCGCGGTCGAGCATATCGACCGGACCGTCGATCGTCGAGAGCGCTTGCGCCAGCACGCGCTCCATGCAATCCTCCACCGCGTTGAGCGTCACGAGCTCTTGGGGCACCACGGCAGACGTGCGGTTGCGCACACGTGCCACAAACTCAAGCGTCGACAGGTACACATCGCCAAAGGGCGCAAAGTCGCCCTGGTAGCCGCCGCAAAGCGCCGGCGCCGCCAGCGCATACTCGGTTTTGGACAGCGGGCTCAGCGCCATCGCACCCAGCTCGAGCGCCGTGTCCTCCAGCATGAGGCCCAGCGTGCGCGAGCGCAGACGCTCGGCATCGCCCGCCGACACGTCGCGATCGAGCACACGCGCCGCATCCGGTGCATCGCGCTCGACGGTGCGAATGTGCAAACGCTCGGCGATGGCACGGACGGCGGCACAGCGGGCAGCCTCGGCCTCCTCCTGCGCCGGCGTAAAGATACGGTTGCGCCCCAGCACCAGGCCAATTACGTTACGCGAACCCAGAGCGTCAACGGCCAGCGCCGCCAGCAGGGATGACGGCAGGTCACCCTCGAGTGCCACCACAGCACGCGACGCACCGTGGGCCCGAGCGTTGTCGCGCACGGCGAGCACCAGCGCCTGCCACAACCACTCCTCGGAACGGAACTCGGGCAGTTCGTGATCTTCCAGGGCATCGAGCATCACGCCGCGCTGAATCTCCTGAACCAGCAGGCTCTCCTCAAAACACGGCGCCTGGGCCACCACGCGACCGCAGTCGTCGAGCACAAACGAACCGCCGGTATACACCGACTCGTCATAGGCACCGACCGGCGCCATGCAGGCAAACCACACGCTGCGCTTGGATGCGATCTTGCGGTAGGCGCCGCTGCGAACGGCGGCAATGGCGGCAGTCTCGCGGTCGGTCATGTCAAACGCGTTGAATTGGAAATACGCGATGAGGTCGACGCCGGTCGGCAACATCTCGAGCTCGCGGTCCAAGTCAAAAATCACGGCGATGCGCACGCCGTCCACGTCGAACACCGGCGGCGCCCAACGCGTGTCGTTGTTCTCGCCACGCTGCAAGGCAATGCTCGAACGCGCCGGCACCACATGACCGTCCTTGAGCATCATGTAGTCGAGCAGCGGCTGGCCTTCAAACGAAACCGCCGCGGGCACGATGCAGATCATGTCAAGCTCCTGGATACGCTCGGCGACACCAGTCAAGCCGGCAAGCATGTCGTGCTCAAAGTCGGCAGCGCCCACCAGGCCACCGGGCATGGCGCCCATAAAGAGCGGAGCTGGAACGCACAGCACGCGCGCTCCGCGCTCGTGGGCCAGACGAGCCTGGTCCTCGATGCGGCCGCAAATGCCCTCAATATCACCCAGGCGCATATCGATCTGTGCAAGCGCGAGCTTCATGGCCCAGCCCTTTCCGTCGTAAACCATCGAAATCGTAGTAAAAGCGCCGGCCGCATAATGCAGTCGGCGCTTGCATGTGCATATGCTAGCTATGATACCCCGAGCGGGGACGCGCTCCTAGAATGTCGCGGACCACAGCCCGTGCAGGTTGCAGTAGGCATAGACGGTACCGGTCTTGGAGCCGCCCGCGAAAAACGTCGCGGGCTTCATGCCGGGCTGGAGGTAATGGACCTCCAGACGGCCCTCGGCCTCAAGGGCGATCCACTCAATGTAGTGCTCGGGCAGGCTGGGGTGCTCGACCGAGCCAACGCGTGCGCGAATCACGTGACCGTCGCGCTCGGTCTCGACGACGGGCACGTGCTTCTCGTGCGCCGCGTCCTCAGTATTTGCGGTCAGCTCCGTGCAACCGGCAGGGGTCGCAACGCCGTCGCCAAGGGCAGCGATGAGCTTACCGTCGGGGTCCTTAAAGAATTTCGCCATGATGTTCTCCTTTGCTGATGTGCCAATGTTCTTGATGGTTCTTATGCCCAAAGGCAGACAAACCATCCACGGCATTGCAAATGAACACATAACGGATCAGGCAAGCGGTCGGGCCAAAATGCGTCGACCGTCCTGCCCACTCCAGCAGTCCCACCCCGCGCGCGGCTAGCGCCCGTCGCCGCCGAGAAGCGCCAGAACATCCTCGCGCGTGAACAGTGCCGACGAGATGCCGTCGCCGCCGAGTACGCTGTTGACCAGGTCGCGCTTGGACTCCTGCATCTGCATAATGCGTTCCTCGATCGTGTCCTTGGCGATGAGCTTGTACACGGTCACGGTATGCTGCTGGCCAATACGGTGTGCACGATCAGTTGCTTGGTCCTGCGCCGCCACGTTCCACCACGGGTCGTAGTGGATGACCACGTCGGCAGCCGTCAAGTTAAGGCCCACGCCGCCCGCCTTGAGCGAAATCAAAAAGACCGGAACCTCGCCCGCTTGGAACTGCGCGACCATCTTGGCGCGGCTCTCCTTAGACGAAGCGCCCGTGAGCTTAAGGAAGGCGATGTCCTCCTTGGCCAGGCGCTTACCGATAATATCGAGCATACCCGTAAACTGGCTGAACAACAGGATGCGATGTCCGCCGTCGAGTGCGCCGTGCACGAGCTCCATGCACGTATCGAGTTTGGCGCTCCCCGCCTTGTAATCCTCGTAGTGCAGACGCGGGTCGCAGCAGATCTGGCGCAGCTTGGTGAGCTCGGCGAGCACCTTGAGCTTGTCCTTCTTAAACTCGGATGCCTCGCGATGCTGCACCTGTTGGGCGATGCGGTCCTGGTTGGCCAGGTAGAGTTTGCGCTGCTCGCCGGTGAGCTGCGCCATGACCGTATCCTCGATCTTCTCGGGCAGGTCGGCCACCACGTCTTCCTTGACACGGCGCAACACAAACGGCGACACGAGCGCTTGCAGGCGAGCGGCACTGTCGCCCTCGGCATGCTCGACCGGGCTTTCGAAGCGCTTGGCAAACGACTCGCGCGTGCCGAGCAGGCCCGGCATTAAAAAGTCGAAGATGCTCCAGAGCTCGGATAGGCGGTTTTCGATGGGCGTGCCCGTCAGGGCAAAGCGCACGCCGGCAGGCAGGCGCTTTGCGGCGCGCGCCACCTGGGTGAGCGGGTTTTTAATGTACTGGGCCTCATCGAGCACCACGCGGGCAAAGTCCCGCTCGGCATACTCGTCGATATCGCGGCGCATGAGGTCATACGACGTCACGACCACGTTATGCTCGTCGGCGCCTGCTATCTGCACGCGGCGTTGAGCCTTGGCGCCCACGATGGCGCACACATCCAGCGAGGGCGCAAAGCGCTCCAGCTCGGCAGTCCAGTTGTACACGAGTGAGGCCGGGCATACCACGAGCGTGGGCTTGTTGTCCCCCGCCTCCACGCGCACCAGGATATGCGCGATCATCTGGAGCGTTTTGCCCAGGCCCATATCGTCGGCCAAGATACCGCCGAGGCCCAGATGCTCAAGCGAGCCGAGCCACTGGTAGCCGTCGACCTGGTAGCCACGCAGCGTGGCCTTGAGCGAGGCGGGTACCGTAAAGTCCATCTTGCCGAGCGTGTCCAGGCGCTCGACGGTACGGCGGAACGCAGCGTCGCGATCGGCCTCGAGCGCGGGCGTGCGCGCGAGCATGCTATCGACGAACAGGGTGCTCGATGCGGAAAGCGACACGCCGTCGAGCAGGTCGACGGCATCGACGCCCAGGTCCTTGGCGAGGCCAAACGCGGCTCGAGCGCCCTCGTCCAGGCGAATGATGTCGCCGGACGTAAGGCGCGCAAACGTTTGATGGCGCTTATAGGAGTCGAGGTAGATGGCAAGATCTGCCGCCGAAAGACCGCTCGCGCCCAGTTCAACATCGAGCAGGTTGCTCTTGACGGTGGCACGCACCGAAAGCTTGGGCGCAGGGCGCACCGAGATCTGGCGTAGGTGGTCGCTGAGCATGACCTCGCCCAGCTCGGACAGGGCAGACAGGCCCTCGGTCAGCAAGCAGAACAGGCTCTCGTCGTCGCGCTCCTCAAACGCCAGGCCGCCCTCGTAAAAGTCGAAATACAGGGCCGCCGTGTCCATAACGCGAAACTCTGCTATCTCGTCGCGCGGCGGCACGCCCGGGCGCTGTTCTTCGAAGGGGCTTCCCGGAGCACCCAGGCTAAAGAGATCTGCCGACCAATCGCCGTAGGCCACCGTAATCTTGCAGGTCACAAGACCATCGTCGACGCCAATCGCCATGGCAAAACTCGGCTCGGGCGCCACGGCGTCAAGTACGGCGGGAGCGGTCAGGTCGGTGTAGTCGCGCAAGATGGGCAGCGCCATGCGGCAGAACTCACCCACCTGGTCGGCAGCGATATGGACCGGCGTGCGGCAGGGCAACAAGTGCGATAGGAACGGCGCCGCATGTTGGGCAAACGCCGCGTCGGTACGGCGCGCGCGGCGCGTATCGACCAGATAGGCTGCGTCACCTGCGACAAAGCAGTACGTATCGGCCGGCAGGCGCAAGTCGTAGCTGCCTCCCGCCGCCGGTGCAATCTTGGCGGCAAGGAGCGGCGGGCGCTTAGCCGGGACTTCGCCCTCCCCCTGCGGCGACGGCTCGACCGCCACCTCGTAGGAGCGATGCGTCGTCGTCCCCCGCGACCAAGCAGGCTCAAAGGACATGGTCCTGCCGCGCAGCAGGTCCAGCACGGACACGATGGAATACTCGGATACCGGCAACTGACGCTCGGCAACAAAGCCGCTGCGAGCAAAGTCATACGATGCCGAGCGCGAACTCGTGATGTCGCTCAGGTAGGCGATCGTCATTGCGACAAAGTCGAGCAGCTTTGTCGACACGTCATCGAAAGCCTCGGGTACATGGGCAAACGTAAGCTTCTTGCCATAGGAGAACGTACCACCACGCACATAGGCATCGGCCATGCCGTCGATATCCTTAACCACGTAGGACACCGAACCGCAGCGAATGCGAAACTCGAGCGCCCAGTTAAAGCGATCGGCAAACAGCGGATTGTAGTACGGCACCAGCGAGGGCTCCAGCACCGCTTTGGGCGCATCGGGGTCAATGGTGCCGGCGAGCTTGCGACGCATGGCCGCGAGCTCGTCCATGCGCGCGTCCGAAAGATCGGAAAGCGCCGCCACAAGGCTCGGGCTCGTGGGGACGGGCGCAGGGAAGGGAAAGTTGGGGTTGACCGAAGATGCGCTAGGCGCGGGGCGTGCGGACTGTTTGGATTGTGCGGGCGGTGCCGTAAACGTGCGGACCGGCGTACGCAGGCCCTCGACAGGCTCGGCGCCACTGGCATCCAGATACGCCAACGCCGTGGCGATGGCGTGCTTGCACATGCCGGAATAGCGGAAGGCAGCGGGGCAATCGCAGTCGTAGTCAATAACCTCGTGCTCGTCCATATCGAGCGCCACGTGCGTCTTGTACAGGTCGCCGCGCGAGCCACGCACCGTGCCCTCGATGTTCACGTTTTTGGAGAAGCGCGAGCCGGAGTCCTCAAACGACAGCACGGCACCGTTGAGCATGAGCGAGCGCCCCTTCATAAAGGTGCTGCTAAGCGCCGCCTCCTTACGAAGCGCCTGCACAAACGTCCCCTGCGCCATCACTTCCTCCAATCTCACCCGGGGTAGCTAATTTGGGACGGGGCTATTTTAGCTACCCCCATATGTCGGTTGAGATGCATTCCGACCCCGACTCATTCGCCGTCAGTCAAAGGGTAGCTAAAATAGCCCCGTCCCAAATTAGCTACCCCGCCAACGCCGTCCTTAAATTACCGTCACTCTGCCTTGGTTACCCACAATCGCCTTTGCCTCTGCCAGCAGCGGAATCGAGCGTGCGTTGACCTTGGCCGGCACCTCGGCACGCAGTACGCGCCCGTCCACCTGCTCGATAAAGATCTCCACGCGGTCGCCGCCCGGGTTTGCGGTAAGCACCGTGGCAAGACGCGCCATATTGCCCTGGCTAAAGCGGCTGTTGGGCACCATGACCTCAAACACCTTGGGCTTGTTGTTCTCCTCGTTAAGCTCAAGCGGCACGATCTCCTGCGCGATGATCTGGTCGCCGCGGTCCGAACGCTCGAGCTTGCCCTTAATGCGAACAAACGCATCAGACAGCTGCGCACCGGTCTCGGGATCGACCTCGCCGTACAGGTATCCCTCGGCCTCTTTGTAGGTCTTGGGGAACACCACGACCGTGGCCTCGCCTTCCATGTCCTCGAGCTGCACAATACCCATGGGGTCGCCGTTTTTGGTCACGCGCTTGGACACGCTCGAGACCATGCCGGCCCACCACAGCGCCTTGCCCTCGGGAATCTCCTGGTTGATGGTACCGCCCGTGGGGTTTTGCACCTCGTAGCCGGTATCGATCTGCGAGAACGAGAAGTCGCGTGCCTTGGCTAGTGCATACTCAAACGGGCGCAGCGGGTGGTCCGAGACATAGATGCCCAGAACCTCCTTCTCCTGGCTCAACTTAAGGTGGCGGTCCCACTCCTGGCCATCCGGATCGGGCACGCTCACCTCAAAGCCCGAGCCCTCAACGTCGCCAAACATATCGAAGAACGACGTCTGGCCGCTCGCGCGATCTTTCTGGCGCTTTACCGCTGCATCGATGATGTTCTCGGGGTTGTTCTTGTCCACGAAGTGCATCATCTGGCGACGCGGATACCCCGTGGAGTCGAAAGCGCCTGCCTTGATGAGCGATTCGATCACGCGACGGTTGGCCTGGCTCGAGTCCACGCGCTCGACAAAGTCGTGCAGCGTCTTAAACGGACCGCCCGCCTCGCGCTCGGCGATAATCGCCTGCGCCACGCCGGTGCCCACGCCGCGGATGCCGGCCAGGCCAAAGCGCACGCCTTCCTTGGTAGCCGTGAACTCGGTGCCGGACTCGTTGACATCTGGCGAAAGCACGGGGATGCCGTCGTAACGGCATGCCGAGACGTAGTGAACGATCTTGTCGGTCTTGCCCGTGTAGGACGTCAGAACGGCCGCCATGTACTCGTGCGGATAGTGCGCCTTAAGCCATGCCGTCTGCATAACCAGAATGGCGTAGCCGGCGGAGTGCGACTTGTTGAAGGCGTAGGACGCGAACTCGAGAACATCGTCCCAAATCTTCTGGGCGACCTCGCGCGTGTAGTTGTTCTTGATGGCGCCGTTCATCCAGTGGTCGTAGGTGGTCTCGTCCGAGCCATCCTCCCAGTGGAGCACCGTCGACGTGAGCAGCTTGATCTTTTTCTTAGCCACGGGCTTACGGATACGCGAGTCCGATTCGCCCTTGGAGAAGCCGCACATCTCAACGGAGATGAGCATAACCTGCTCCTGGTAGACCATGGTGCCGTAGGTTTCGCCCAGGATGTCGTCCAGGCGGTCGTCGTAGGAGACGGCCGGCTCCTTGCCGTTCATACGGTTGATGTAGGACGAAACCATGCCGGCACCCAGCGGGCCCGGGCGGTATAGAGCGATCAATGCCACAACGTGCTTGTACTCGGTGGGCTTCATATTCTTGATCGTGGCCGTCATGCCGGCGGACTCGACCTGGAAGACGCCGGCGGTGTGACCGGAGCCCATGAGCTTAAAGATCTCGGGGTCGTCAAAGGGAATCTCTTCCTCTTTGATGTCGATGCCGAAATTCTTTTTGATGTTTGCCTTAGCCTTGGAGATAACCGTCAGCGTGCGCAGGCCCAGGAAGTCCATCTTGAGCAGGCCCATGTCGGCAACGGTATGGCCCTCGTACTGGGTAATCTCGACGCCGCCCTTGGTATCGAGCTTGGTGGGCACATGCTCGTTGACGGGATCGCGGCAGATCAGGACGGCGCACGCGTGCACACCCTCGCCACGGGTGAGGCCCTCGATCGAGAGCGCCGTGTCGATGATACGGCGGGCGTCGTCATCCTTTTTATAGGCCTCGGCAAAGTCGGGGTTAAACAGATCCTCTTTGCCGGGTTGCTTTTCGAGCACCTGCTTGAGCTTGACCTTGGGGTCGCTCGAGACCATCTTGGACAGGCGCTGGCCCATGTAGACCGGGTAGTCCAGCACGCGCGCGGCGTCGTTGATGGCCTGCTTGGCCTTAATGGTCGAGTAGGTGATGACGTGGGTGACCTTCTCGGGACCGTAGAGCTGGCGAACGTGCTCCACGACCTCGAGGCGCCGCTCATCGTCGAAGTCCATATCGATATCGGGCATCTCGGTACGCTGCGGGGACAGGAACCTCTCGAACATCAGGCCGTTCTCGAGCGGGTCGAACGCGGTGATGTTCATGGCGTAGGCGACGATAGCGCCGGCGGCCGAGCCACGGCCGGGACCGACGCCGATGCCGTTGTCCTTGGCCCATTGCACGTACTCGGCGACGATCAAAAAGTAGGCGGCAAAGCCCTTGTCGCAGATGACCTTGTATTCGTACTCAAAGCGCTCTTTGATGTTGACGCCACAGATCTCGCGCGTGGCCCAGTCGTCACCGTAGTGTTGGCGCAGGCCCTTCTCGCACTCGCGGCGGAACTGGCTCTCGTGCGTCTCGCCGGGATCGAGCAACGGGAAGCGCGGCAGGATGATAGAGTCCCAGTCCAGCTCAACGTAGCACTTGTCGGCAATCTCGAGCGTGTTGTCGCAGGCCTCGGGGCAATACGGGAACATCGCCCGCATCTCCTCCTCGGTCTTCATGTAAAACTCCGAGCCGGTCATGCGCATGCGGTTGGGGTCGTCGACCTTGGCGTTCATGCCGATGCACATGATGACGTCCTGCACGGGCGCGTCCTCGCGGCGCAGGTAGTGGAAGTCGTTGGTGGCGATGACCTTGACGCCCACCTGCTTGGCGATGTCGATGAGCGTGCGGTCCATCTGCTCGTCGGTCAGGCCGTTGTCGGTGGTGATGCCGTGTTCCTGGATCTCGATGTAGAAGTCACCGGGGTCGAAGGTGTCGCGGAAGGTCTCGGCCCACTTGATGGCGCCCTCCATGTCACCGCGGTCGATGTATTTGGGGATGATGCCCGCGATGCAGGCGCTCGTGCAGATCATGCCCTTGGCGTGGCGGCGCAGGTTGTCGAGCGTCACGCGGGGCTTGTAGTAAAAGCCCTGCACGGCGGCCTCGGAAACCGTCTGCATCAGGTTGACGTAGCCCTCCTGGTCCTTGGCCAGAAGGATCATGTGGTAGAGCTCGGGCTTGTGGTCGCGGGCGAGCGTCTCGTCCGGCGTAAAGTAGACCTCGCAGCCAAAGATGGGCTTGATGACCAGGGGCGGCTTGAGCTCGTCGATGTTGCCCTTCTCGTCCCACATGGCCATGTCCTTCACATACTGGGCATGCTCGCGCGGGTTTTCCTCGGGATCGGGCTCCACCAGCTCGTCGCGGCGGTCCTTTTCCAAGAAGGCCTTGTCGTGGCTCCAGGTTTTGTACTCGGGCGTGTTGTGATTGACGGCGTCGCAGGCCAGCGCCAGGTCGGGCACGCCATACATGTAGCCGTGGTCGGTAATGGCCACGGCGGGCATGCCAAGTTCAACGGCACGATTGACCATATCCTGGATACGGGTTGCGCCGTCGAGCATGGAGAAAACAGTGTGATTGTGCAGATGGACGAATGCCATGTGATGAGCTCCGATGCGGGTTCGTGTTCTGACTGAACGATTTTACCGCACGGCGCGGACGGCACCCGAACCTAGCCAAACCAACACGGCTCCTCTTGCAGTTGCGGTGAAATGCGGACTGTTTGGCGGCTTTTTTGGCCAAAACAGTCCGTATTCCACCGCAAGTTATCTGAGGGCTAGAGATTGTAGGTGACTACTTGAGGTTCGGCGGGTTCGACGAAGATGGCTGGATTCGTCTGCTCCACGCGAACGAACTTGACCGTCACCGCCTCAACGCCCGCCTTGTGCAACACGTCGGCGTAGACGCGCGCCTGCAGGGCGTGCTTCTCGAGCAGCTGTTCCGGCGTCTCATCCGGCGTGCCACCCGTCTTGTAATCAATGACCAGGGCGCGCGACGGATCGGCCGGGTCGGTGGCCAGTGCATCGATGGCGCCCTCGGCATAGGCACCGTAGCGAGCGATGTCCTCGTCCTCGCAGCCCAGCGAAAAGAACGGCACCTCGGCGCGAACGCACGGCCACGCGAGCAGGTCGGCACGAACAGCCGACTTGAGCCAGCGGTTCAGGGCAACGTCGAAGCGTTCGCGCTGCTCCGGCGTCAGGCGCCACAGACGCGCCAGTGCATCGGCGCGCGCAGCGGGCAACGCGTCGGCACCCATCTCGATGAGCCACTGGCAGGCGGCGTGGAACGCCGAGCCCAGCGCCATGGGGTTGCCGGCGGGCTCAACGACGGCCACGTCCGCATCGGCCATCTCCGAGCCATCCGACTCTGCATCATCGCCAGCCTCGTCCATGGGCACGTGCGCCTCGGCGGCACGGTCCTCGGACTCGGCATGCAGCGCCGCGGCAATTGACGAGTAGCTGTACGAATCGCGCTCCGGATACGGGCAGGTGCCCATGCGCACACCCACCGCCTGGGGATACACGAGCTCAAACGCATCGGGCTCGGGGCCGGCAGGACCGGGAACGGCGGCGCGGGCATCTGCACCGGCACCCTCCGGCTCCGCATCGCCGCGGACAAGCCTGCCCTCGGCATCCAGCGAAGCGTTTGCCTCAAACGCCTGCTCGCCAAAGGTAAAGTCCGTGAGCGAAATGAGCTCGTAGTCGCCCGGCTGGGAGTTGTCGAACACCAGGCGGTCGCTATCGAGCTGCGGCGTGTCCAGAGCGTCGGTCGGCAAAATACGGCGCAGCACGTCGTAGGTCAGATCCGTCTCGACATCGAAGGTCGGCGCCGTCACCTTGCCACGGCTCACACCGGCATCCATCGCCAGAATGACCAGCTCGCGTGCTCGCGTCATGGCGACATAGAGCAGGCGGGCCCGCTCCTCGAGCGAGAGCTGCAGGTCGTCGTTGCGCAGACGGGCAAATGCCTCGGCGGGAGAGCCCGTCGCGCATACGTCCTCCATAAGCTCTGGCGGCAACCACAGCGACGTGCCCTTGCCCTTAAACGCGTGTTCAAACTGCTTTTTGACGTCATCGCCCTTCACGAACGTACCGTCCGCGAGTTTAACGCCGTCGAAGCGTGCCGGCAGCGCCACGACCTGCGCTCCGCCCTCGACGCGAC
This sequence comes from Collinsella sp., assembly GCA_048472015.1. Taxonomy (GTDB): domain Bacteria; phylum Actinomycetota; class Coriobacteriia; order Coriobacteriales; family Coriobacteriaceae; genus Collinsella. The sequence goes on from DBGAZC010000235.1 coordinate 12,425, forward strand.
CCATCTGCGCCGCACCGGACGGCTTGCGCACGCCAAAACACTCGGCAACCGCCACGACCGGATACTCCAGACCCTTGGACGCATGCACCGTCATGATGCGCACTGCGCCGTCACCCTCCTCGTTGAGGGCACCCGGGGCCTCCTTGCCCGCCAAGAAGCGGTCGAAGGCCAGCGCGATGGAACGCGGCGAGTTGCCGAACTCGGCCTCAGCCTCAGCCACGGCGTCGAGCGCCTTGAGCACGTTGGCGGCAATGGCCTTGCCCTCGGGGCCGCGCTGCGCCAGGCGCACAAACCAGCCGGAGGCGTTGACCACGTCGCGCGCGATGGCGGCGAACGAATCGCGGCCCGCGCGACGAAGCGCATACCGCAGCACCTCGCGGGCGCGCTTCACCAGCGGCAAGTCTTGCAAACCCGGCACGTCGGAATCGCTCATGATGCCCATGTCGATATTCCGGCGCGAGGTCTCCCCTGTCTCGCTATCGAGCTTGGTCGCCAGCGCCAGGAACTCCTGAGCGCCGAGCGCAAACATCGGCGAGGCGAGCAGCGGCATAAGGCCCCGCGCCGTATCGGCCGGATTGGCGAGCGCACATACCAGGGCGCGCACCGTCTGCACCTCGGCTGCCTGGGCAAAGACCGAACCACCCGCGATGACGCAGTCGAGCCCCTGGTCGCGGAAGGCCTGGGCGTAGACGTCGGCGTTGGTCATGCGGCCCAGCAGCAGCACCATGCCGCCCTGGGGCTGGCCGGCATCGGCAAGCGCGCGGAATCGCTCGGCGATCGCACGGGCCTTGGCCTGTGTGCGTTCCTGCGTACTGCCGCCGGCAACAAAGAGGGCCTGGCGACGCGAGGCGTCTGCCACCAGCGTGTCCTTGCGGCCGTCGCTCGCCTCAAGATCCAAAAAGCCCTGCATCAGGCCGCCGTCATCGCCGTCGAAGACGCGTGCCACGTAACGCAGTACCTCGTCATGGCTGCGGAAGTTGCGCACGAGTTTGACGAGTTCGCCGGCAGGGGCGTCGGCCACGGCAGTCGCCTCGGGCGCGGCAGACGAGCCCACCTTGCGCTCCTGACGACGGAACACCTCGACCTCGGCGCCACGGAAGCGATAGATGGACTGCTGCGCATCGCCCACGGTGCACAGCGCGCGCTCCCCCGCACCCGTCAGGTAGCGTATCAGATCGACCTGCATCTGGTCGGTATCCTGAAACTCATCGATCATGACCATCTTAAAGCGGCCCTCGTACGCAGCACGGATGGCCGGGTAATCGCGCAGGGCCTCGTAGGCCATACGCAGCAGGTCGTTATTATCGAGGGCGGACTGGGCAGCCTTCAGCGCACGGTACTCCGCCTCTACGGCACGGGCGAGCCCCACCAGCGCATCGAGCGCCGAACCGCCGCAGGCAAGCACGATATTGATAAACGCATCAGCCGCCTCGGCCTTGAGTAGCTCCACCTGCTCCTTAGGAAACGCCTTGCTCGCGCGCGGCATGGTGCACGACATCATAAGTCGCGCCGCATCGGCCATGGTCTTGCCGCTCGCCTCAAACGCATCGATGGCATCGAGCGCCACCTGCGCTTTCTCGGTCGCGGCCTTGCTTGCGCCCAGCGCCGCACGATAGGCATCGGCGAGTGCCGAGGTATCGGCCTGGCCGCGCGCCACGCGCACGTCGTCCATGCCGCCCGGCAACTGGCTCGACAGCTCCAGCAGCTCGCGCACCAGGCCCTTAATGGTCGTGCCGGTACCAAACGGCCCGCCCTCGCCCGCCATGGGATACCAGGCGTAAAGGGCCTTGAGCGAGGCGGCGAGCTCGGGGGCGGCATCGGGTGCCGTCGCGCGGGCCAGCACATGCTCAACAGCCTGGTCCATAAGCTCGTCGGTATCGGTGAGCACCGTGAACTCGGGATCGATGCCCAGCTCCAACGCGTGTGCGCGCAGGATGCGCGAGCACATGCCGTGAATGGTCGAAATCCACGCGTCGTCGACGGTCAGTGCTTCCTCGTCCATGCCCTCGTCGATAAGCGCACGGCGCACGCGGTCGCGAATCTCGGCCGCGGCATCTTTGGTAAAGGTAATGGCGAGCACCTGGTCCAGATGCTCAACGAACGGACCGGATTCGGGCGAGAGCGCATAGACGATGCGGCGCGTGAGGGTAAAGGTCTTACCCGAACCGGCGCCCGCCGAGACAAACAGCGGGCGGTCGAGCGTTTTGACAATCTGCAGCTGTTGCGGCATCAAAGTCGAAAGATCCATGGTCTACACGTCCCTCCTTACAAACGTTCCTTCGTGGTTATACGAGCAGCGCGCATGCGCGGCCTGAGCCGACGCCGGGTCGACGGCGGCAACGTTGCCCGCCTCGAGCTCGCGCAGGCGCTCGGCGATGTCGGCCTCCACGCGATCGAGCAGGGCATCGAAGTCCATGCTGCCGTCCTCGCCCGGGAAGCCCTTCTTGAGGCCCGGGATGCGACCGTCACCGCGCTCTTCCTCGAGCAACTCGGCGCTCGCCGCACCGCGCAGCGCGGGCTTGCCGCCCTTGGTCGAAAAATAGAGCGCTGCACGGGTATCCAAGCCCAGTGCCCGACGCATGGCCTGCGCGTAGATGAGCGTTTGGGTATGGGGCGGCAGCCAGCGCGGGTCGTCGATGGGAGCCTCGCCCGTCTCCTCGTCACGCACCGTGGGGTCGGCAAGCTTAAACTCCTCGACACCCGAACGATGCTTGTAGTCGATTACCACGGCGCGATTCTCGGCATCCACATCTACGCGGTCGATGCGCCCGCCAAGCGGCCAACCGGCATACTCGACCTTGAGCTCGTTGAAGGCGAACTCCAGGTAGCGCGGGGCAAAGGGGGCAAGTGCCTCGGACTCGTAGGCAAGCACACCCTCCAGCTGCGGCAAGATCTCGGCCACCTGGCGCTCCTCCACCGGGGAGAGCGGCACCAGCGGGCCCTCCGTGCCGCGCTTGCCAGCGTGCTCGGCCAACGTCTCGTCAAAGACCTCGTGCAGCAGCTCCTGTGCACGCGGCAGATTCTCGGGCGTCACGCGCTCCATGCCTTCTTGGGGCAGACGGGCATGCAGATGCTCCAGCACGTCGTGGACAAAGTTGCCCTTCTCCATGTTGCCAAAGCCCGCGTCGATAGACTGGGGCTTGACGCGATACGACACGAACCAGCACAGTGGACAGGTAGAATAGGCCTCGATCTGCGAGGCGGACGTCAGACGCGGCACGAGCGGCGCGTCCTCGCCCTCGCCATCGCGACGGCGCAGAACCAGATACGGAATGGCTTCATCGCTCAGGTGCTGAGGGGCTTCGCAGGTCACGCGCTCGCGCTTGAGGCCTTCACCTGCCGCGGGATCAAAGTCGGCGATGATATCGCCCTCGCCCACGCACGTGGGCTTGGCAGCGCCAGCGGCCTCGGCATGTGCCCGCAGCTCGGTCCATACGGCTGCCGGGTAGCACTCTCGCGCCTGGCGATCGTGTGTCACGCGGGCAAGCGCGACCGGACCGCTCGTCGCCTGCATTGCACGGCCAAAGCGCACGCGCAGCAGGGCGGCGGGCTCCAAAGACACGCCGTCGCGGCGCAGCTCGGCCATCAACGTGGCAAGCGGGCCCTCTTCGTGCGAAAGCGGATAGCTGTCCAGGTCGACATCGGCAAACAGCACGGCATCGTAGCCGCCAGGACGCAAAACCGACGCATCGGCAAGCGACACGAAGCGCACTTGCGCCCGTGGCGTGCGATCGACCTCGTAGGTCTCGTAATCGTAGGCGGTGCTGCGCTTGTCCACCTTAGTTCGAACGCCGTCGAGAACCGGCACGGTCGCGGCCTGCGACACGTCGAGCGCGCGAGCATCGTTCATAAGGATGTCGATGGCATGGCGCAGCAAAGCCGTCTCTGCCTGACGACGGGCCTGGCCGTCAAGACCGCCTAGAGCGCGATCGGGCAGCGCCTCTGCAACGGCGAGCATGGCCTTGAGCGCCGTCACGGGTTTGTCGCGCCACAGCGCCTGAAACACGTCCGAGACCACGCACGGCACATTCTTAAACCAGTTATCGTCGCTGGCGGCCTTGCGAGCGCCCCTCACCTGGCCCTGCACGCTCTGCAGCAGGCTCTTGACGCCCGCAGCGGTCTTGCTGCGCGACAGGCGCATGTTCTTGTCGAAGCCGCGGGCGCTCGCGGCGTCGGCACCCGAAAGCGGACTGTAGATCCAGTCGGTAAGCTCCGGCGCGGGCCACCACTCGGTCTTTGACGCCATGCCCTCATCGGCGGCCTTCATGCGCTCGATCAGGCCGGCGAGCGCCGTAAACTGCCTGCCCGCGATGGACTGGGAAAACGCCGTGAACTCAGTTGTCTCGGAAGCGATATGACGAGCCGCCAGACGAGAGGCGAGCTCAACGAACAGCTGGGGTGCCCGGGCAGAAACAACGAGCACGCGCACAGGGTCGGCAGGCGTTGCAGTAGCTTTATCGGCCTTGGACTCCTTGTGCGCTTTCACCAACTTATCGATGGCGTCCGCATAGACATGAGCACGGGCATGGGGGCCGGCGACCTCAATAAAGGCAGGCTGAGCGGCGGCCCCGCAAGCGACATCAGACGCGACGGCGTCCTCCCCCAGCGGCGCGATCTCAAACAGCACACCGCGGGCATCAAATGCCGTGGCAAGCTCCTCGCGCATCGCCGCCTGCTCGCGGGCAAGCAGCACGACGACCTCTCCCCCATTGTTCGCCACGGCAGACAGCAGCTCGAGTAGACCGTGCGTAAACGACGTGGTACCGCGCACGCATACGGCGCGGGCGCACGCCGGCAGGCTATCGGCCAGGGCACCGGCCATAATGTCGGCTGCCTCGCAGGGCTCGACCATATCTCGACGGTCCAAACCGCTCGCATAGGCGCTCAACAGCTCGAACACGCGGGCCTCAGCGTCGCTTTTGGGCTCGGGCTGAGCGACGGCATCGCGGCAGCGTTCGTCGCCCGTCCCCGCCACGCCAGGCAACACATCGCGGGCCATGCGCGAAAGCATGCGTACCGTGCCTTGGCTGCGCGAGAGCGGCTGCAAAGCAGCGTCGTCGCGGCGGTCGATCATGTCCGAGAACAGCATCTGGCGCTGCAGGTTGTCGACGAAATCGCGCCCGTCGCCCAAAAGCTCCCAAAGCGAGCGAAGCCACGACGAAGGCGTCTTGTAGTCGATACCCAGTGAAACCCCGGCTTCCGCCGCATCATGACGGCACAGGTCGAGCTCGGCAAACGTTGGTGCCAGCAACACGGCACGCCCGTGACGGGCAATAAGGTCGGCAAGCAGCGCCGACTCGGCATCGCTCAAATCCGTGCCGGCATTGGTGGTATAGATTCGAACAGGCATGGTCCTCCGCTCAAACCGTTCGCAATAATCAATGCATCCATCCTACCCGCCCAAGCGGACACATTGCCACCGCAGTTCCATCTTTTGGTACAAAGCAACCTGAACCCAACGCACCAGCCGATTGCAGGCATATAAAAACCGCCCCCGGAGGGACGGTTCTTCGTAATTCAATGTTGTCGCTGGCCTACTCGCCATCCTCCAACTTAATGAGGATCTTGCGGTAGCCACCGTACTCGCCGTTCAGCGCCTTTGAAACGCGGCTCACCGTGGTGGACGAAGCGCCGGTACGGGCCTGAACCTCAACATAAGGCTCGCCCTCGTCCAAATAGCGCGCAACCTGCAAACGCTGAGAAAGGTCGCAAATCTCGCGCGGCGTGCAGATATCGGTCAAAAACGCTTGGATATCCTTCTCGTCGTCCAAAAGGCTAAATGCGTGGACCAGCTGCTTGACATCAGGCTTGTCAAACATGTTCTCGATATTCATCGATCACCGTCAAACCCGCCAAAAGGCATCGAAGTTGATACTGACATCGGGCATCGTTCACCCGTTCTATGCAATAGGGCAACGCCTGTGGCTTTTGCCCGTAGCAGTGTAGCACACCACCAAACTAAAGCGACAAGACTCTCTGTCAGCGGCGCGTTTTTCAGGACGAACGCCGTTTTGAAATCGAATGCGCACGTAAGCTCCACGAATATTTGCGACAATGGGCATCCAGGCAAGGCCCCGCGTTCGCGCAGCCGTCCAAGTCGCCACGGCAAGCTGCTTCACGCGTCACTAACTCTCCCCGCGCAAGAAAGGACCCCCTACCATGCGCTTTATGCTTAACTGGCTCTTCACCTCGATCGCCATCGCGATCGCCACGTTCCTCGTCCCCGGTATCCAACCCTTCGGCTTTGCCGAGGCTTGGGTCTGCTTTGCCTTCGTGGGACTGTTCCTCAACATCGTCGACTCGCTCGTCAAGCCGTTCCTGACGGTCATCTCGCTGCCGCTCACTATTATCACGCTTGGTATTTTTCAGCTCGTAGTCAACAGCTTTATGCTCGAGCTGGCCAGCTACCTGTCGGTCAATCTGCTGGGCGCGGGTATCTCCATTGCCGGCTTTGGATCGGCCTTTATGGGCAGCATCCTAGTGTCCATCATGCGCAGCATCCTCGATAGTCTTGCCGAGGACTAAAACGGCCATTCCGACCGTATCCGTCTCAACAGCCCAAAACGAAGGCCGCCCATCGCAAAAATGGGCGGCCTTCTTATTTGTCAATCCTCAGAGGGCAAGAAAATCTACCATTTCCACCCCGTCCCCAAATGGCAGGTGGGCTAGATGACGTAGTCGTAGCCTTCGCTGGGGGCGACGAGCTGGTCGAGCGTCACACCGTCGAGGTAGTCGTTGATGAGCTTGTCCAGGTTCTTCCACACGTCGAGCGTGGGGCACTCGTCCGAACGCGAACAGCCCTTGCAGTCGCCGTCCAGGCATGCGACCGGCGCCAAGCTGCCCTCGGTCAGGCGCAGGATCTCGCCCACCGTATACTGCTCGGGCGGGCGCGTAAGCACGTAGCCGCCGCCCTTGCCGCGCATGCCCGAGAGCATGTTGGCGCGCACGAGCGTAGCCAAGATGTTCTCGAGATATTTCTCGGAAATCCCCTGTCGCGCCGCGATCTCTTTGAGCGGGATGCGACCGGCCGCCTGGTGCTCGGCCAGATCGACCATAACGCGCAGGGCATATCTGCCCTTAGTAGAAACCAACATGTATAGTGCTGCCTTTCGGTCATTTAGTCCGTAGAAATTCTAGCCGAAAAATTGGTTTTGAAAATACCCGTTCCGGTCAAGATGGTTAATCGACTCGTAATAATCTTCTATTTCCTATTGCGTTACTAGGCTTTAGTGTCTACTATGCTTGCCAACAGCAAAACGAACAACCTATACGGTTTGTGGGTTTCGCTGCTACACACACCGTAAAACCACACGGTATCCAGTCATTTGAACACTTTGGAGGTTCACCATGAGCAACGTTTACACGTCCATCGATCAGCTTATCGGCCATACCCCGCTTCTGGAGCTCACTCACTTTGAGGCCGATGAGGACCTCAAGGCCCGCGTGCTCGTCAAGCTGGAATACTTCAACCCCGCCGGCTCCGTCAAAGACCGCGTCGCCAAGAACATGATCGACGAGGCCGAGAAGGCCGGCAAGCTCGTGCGCGGTGGCGACTACACCATCATCGAGCCCACGAGCGGCAACACCGGCGTCGGCATCGCCTCGGTGGCGGCTGCCCGCGGCTACAAGGTGATCATCACCATGCCCGAGACCATGTCCGTGGAGCGCCGCAAGCTTATGCAGGCATATGGCGCACAGCTCGTGCTCACCGACGGTTCCAAGGGCATGAAGGGCGCCATCGCCAAGGCCGAGGAGCTGCAGAAGGAGACCCCCAACAGCATTATCGCCGGCCAGTTTGTGAACCCCGCCAACCCCGCCATCCACAAGGCCACGACCGGCCCCGAAATCTGGGATGACACCGACGGCGAGGTCGACATCTTCGTCGCCGGCGTTGGAACCGGCGGCACCGTGACCGGCGTGGGTGAGTTCCTCAAGGAGCAGAACCCCGAGATTCAGGTCGTCGCCGTTGAGCCCGCCACTTCCCCGGTGCTCTCTAAGGGCCAAGCCGGCCCGCACAAGATCCAGGGTATCGGCGCCGGCTTTGTGCCCGACGTCCTCGACACCCAGGTCTATGACGAGATCATCCCCGTCGAGAACGACGACGCCTTTGCGACCGGCCGCGCCGTGGGCCACAAGGAGGGCGTGCTCGTGGGCATTTCGTCCGGCGCCGCCGTGTGGGCCGCGCTGCAGCTGGCCAAGCGCCCCGAGAACGAGGGCAAGACCATCGTGGCGCTGCTCGCCGACACCGGCGAGCGCTACCTGTCCACGGCACTGTTCCAGGACTAGAGCTTCTCGTTCTTAGAACGAGTCCAAGGCACGCCGGCCTTCCCTCTCTTCTGGCAGCCTGGGCTCATCCCAACAGGGCGTCCCATATGACGCCCGAACTTGCTACAATGTCTGCGGCGCGGAACCAGCCTCCCGCGCCGCTTTTCTTTTTTGGCCACATGCCACCAAGGAGAACCTCCCCATGCACAACAAGCGCGTGCTCGTCGCCATGAGTGGCGGCGTCGATTCCAGCGTGACCGCGTACCTGCTCAAGCGCCAGGGCTACGAATGCGTCGGCGCCACCATGCGCCTCACCTGCCCCGCGCCCGATCCCGTCACGGGCATGAGTAAGGTCGACCGCGACATCGCCGACGCAAAGGCTGTCGCCGAGCGCCTGGGGATACCCCACCATGTGCTCGACCTGCAGCAGACCTTCGACCGCAATGTTATCGAGCGCTTCGTGACCGCCTACCAGGAAGGGTTGACACCCAACCCGTGCATCATCTGCAACCGCCATATTAAGTTTGGCGCGTTGCTCGATGCAGCGCTCGATATGGGCTGCGACTACATCGCCACAGGTCACTACGCCAAAACGAGCCAAACGTCCGACGGCACCTGGCAGCTGCATCGCGGCGAAGATCCCAAAAAGGACCAGAGCTACTTTTTATATTCGCTTACGCAGGAGCGCCTGGCGCACACGATCTTTCCGCTGGCAGGCCTAGACAAAGAGCGCGACGTGCGCCGCATAGCCGCCGAGCAAGGCTTTACCAACGCCCAGAAGGCCGAAAGCGAGGACATCTGCTTTATTCCAGACGGTGACTACGCGGGCTATATCGAGCGCCGCTGCGGACATCCCGCTGCACCGGGCGACATTGTGTGGCGCGACGGCAGCGTGGTCGGACGCCATAACGGCGCGTTGCGCTATACCATCGGCCAGCGCAAGGGCTTGGGCGTCGCGATGGCGCATCCCGTGTATGTGACGGGCGTCGATGCCGCCAACAACACCGTGCATCTGGGCGAGGCCGAGGACCTAACGGCCACAGCACTCACGGCCGACGACTGGATCTGGAGCGCCCCTGCCGACCGCATGGAGGCAGAACTCGATGCCGGCGGCATTCGCGTGGGCGCCAAGTACCGTTACCGTCAGAAAGACCAAGCAGCGACCCTTACGCGCGGCGAAGACGGGCAAATGCTGCTGACTTTTGACGAGCCGCAGCGAGCCATCGCCCCCGGCCAGGCCGTTGTAGTCTACCACGGCGACATCGCCCTCGGCGGCGGCACGGTGACCGGCGCACTTAAGTAGCCCCATCCCCGTCATCAATTGCGGTGAAATAGGGACTGTTTAAGCGTTTAAAACCGCCAAACAGTCCCTATTTCACCGCAACTTAGAGAGGACGGCCTCGGTCGGTACCGCCGTATCAGCCGAGGCCGCTGCATCGCTAGCGCTGTACGTAGGCGCGGACGAGCTCGAAGGTGTTGCGCACGCCGTCCATGTGGCTACGCTCGTAGTTGTGGCTCGCATACACGCCGGGGCCGATCAGACCATGGCGAATGTCGTAGCCGGCAGAGAGCGTGGCTTCGACGTCCGAACCGTAATGCGGATACACGTCGATAGCGTAATCGAGCTCAAGCTCGCGCGCGATATTGGACAGCGCCGTCACCAGGTCGTAGTTGTACGGACCGCCCGAATCCTTGGCGCAGATCGACACCATGTGCTCGGTGCAGCCTAGGTCGTCGCCCACGCAGCCCATGTCAACGCTGATCATCTCGCGCGTGTCGGCCGGCACGAAGGCGCCGCCGTGGCCCACCTCCTCGTACACGGTAAAGAGCAGCGAAACCTTACGCGAAAGCGTCACCTCGCCAGCGGCGACGGCACGCGCCAAGCCCAACAAAATGGCGGCCGATAGCTTGTCATCCAGGAAGCGGCTCTTAATGTAGCCGCTCTCCGTCACCGTCGTGCGAGGATCCATAGCGATGATGTCGCCGGTCTGAATACCCAGCTCAAGCACGTCGTCCTTGCTGTCGACGTTCTCGTCGAGCAGGATCTCCATGTTCTTCTCGATGGTCTTGACCGGCTCGTCGGCCACGTGCGCCGAAGGCTCGGTGTTGAGGACCACGCCCGTGTAGACATTGCCGTCGCGCGTATAAACGGTGCAGTTCTCGCCATCGGCCGTAGACCACTGATGCCCACCAAGCGTCGTGGGACGCAGGCGGCCATTGTCCTTAATGGAGCGCACCATGGCGCCCAGGGTATCGACATGGCTCGCCAGTACGAGCGGCTCACCCTCGCCACCAAGTTCAACGAGCACGTTACCCTTATTAGAACGCTCAGGCCCAAACCCCATATCGCGCAGGGTCTCCATCAGATAATCAGTCGCCGCACGGGTATAGCCCGTCGGCGAAGCAATAGAAGTCAGCGTCTTAAGCTGTCCCGCGATATAGGAGAGCGTCTCCTCTAGAGAAGCATCGATTACAGAAGCCATGTGCATCCTTCCAAGCAAAACTAAGACCGAGTCCCGATTTTAACCGTTCTGCACGCGCAAGGCTCTGGGAGCCGAGCCACCTCCAGACGTCCTC
>DBGAZC010000236.1:0-13854 GCA_048472015.1 Collinsella sp.
GATGACGCAGCTCCTGAGCCTGCTTAACCGTCAGACCGTTGTAGTTGACGACGAACAGACCGGCGTTCTCGGCGATACGGGACTCGATCTCTGCAACCTTGTCGATTTTGTACTGCTGGGGCATGAATTACACCTCCTCGATTTCTTTCCGGGCACGGTCCGCCACAAGGACGTGACGGGGGCATGTCCAAAAAGAAAGCCCCCGCGCTGCATGAGCGACGGGGGCGAGAAGACATATCTACTCGACCACCTCGGCTGGCGGGATATCCCATTAAGCTCGCGGGCAAAGCCCGTTAGCGCCGGCTGTCTCTGGCAGCGGATTCGTGCGTGAACCGAAAGTATTATGGCGGGGACCCCGGCGTCGGTCAACGGGCGCGAGGATTCGTACACAAACCCTGCATACGCTCCGGCCCGAGGGGACGGGTCGAGATTTTCGCTCGGTCAAGTCCTGGGCTCGCACGAAGGCCACATTAAGTGGCCTTCGGCTCGTGCGGAATCTACGAAAATTTCGACCCGTCCCCTCGGGCCGGAGCTACGGTAACTTTACTGCGAATCTTCGCGCCCGTTGAGCGACGCGCCCCACGCATACCCTTATGTCGGTGGGCTGATGTGTTGCGTCTCTGAGGACTACAAGGTTGAAACGAAGTTTGACAGGCGGCGGAGACCTTCGTCCAGATTTTTGTCGGAGACGCAGTAGCTTAGGCGGATGTGGCCTTCGGTACCGAAACAGTCGCCCGGGACTAGGGCTACGTTTGCTTCTTTGATGGCTTTGATGCAGAAGTCTTCGCTGGTTAGACCGAACTTTTTGATGCTCGGGAAAGTGTAGAAGGCCCCTGCGGGCTCTACTACTTCGTGGCCCATGGCGTTTAAGGCTGCGAGCACGCGCTTGCGGCGGGTTCGGTAGACATTGAGCATGGGGGTCGGGTCGACGGCGAGGGCTCGAGCTGCGGCATCCATTTCGAAGGAGACGGCACTCGATACTAGGTATTGGTGAGCTTTTGCGATCTCGGCGACGACGGGGGCTGCGGCTGCGAGCCAACCCAAGCGCCAGCCGGTCATGGCCCAGGGCTTGGAGAAGCTCTCGGTGACGACCGTCTGATCGCGCAGCCCCGGGTGTCGCTGGGCAAAGCGCTCGTAGCCGTCCACATAGACGAGCCGGTTGTATACGTCGTCGCAGACTACGTAGATGCCCGCCTGCTCCGCTACGCGCGCCACGGCGTCGAGCGATGCCGCGTTGAGAATGCAGCCCGTGGGATTGTTGGGCGAGCAGATGACGATGGCCTTGGTCGCCGGCGTCACGCAAGCACGAAGCGCGTCCTCGTCAATCTGAAATTGCGCAGGCTCCGTATCCAAAAAGACCGCTTTGGCGTGATTGGCCACGACGATGCTCTCGTACAGGCCAAAGGCAGGCGTGGGGATGATGACCTCGTCGCCGGGGTTGAGCATAGCCATGAATGTTGCCGACAGTGCCTCGGTCGCACCGTCGGTCAGGATGACCTCATCGGCGGAAAACGTAAGGCCCGCGTCCCCCATGTAGGCAGATAACGCCTCACGCAGGGCGGGGCGCCCGTTGTTGGGCGGATAGTGCGTGTCACCGCGGTCCAGTGCGGCGGTCACCTCGGCGCTAATCACATCGGGCGTGGGAAAATCGGGCTCGCCAAGCGCAAGCGCGATGCACCCCGGGTGCTGGGCGGCGAGCGCGTTGATTCGGCGGATACCGGAGGGCTTGAGCGTGGCAAGCGAGGTATTCATGGGCAGTCGCATGGCGTTCCTTTCGTAAGGGTTGCACTAGGATAGCGCGGCGGGGCGCCGCCGGACGGTGTAACCTAAACGGAAACCAACCGGAAAGGAGGCAGCATGGAGCCGACCGCGCGCAGCGATGTACCAAAAACGCTGCAAACCATTGCGTATATCAGCATTCCCAATAGTGCCGATCTTGAGTTTTTGCTCTGGGACCTGCAGGATGCCATCGCCGCCTATGCACAGCTTTCCGGCACCGCACTCCCCCGCCCGGTCGACTTGAAGGCAAATGACGCCGGCAGCGTTGCCGATGGCATCGTGCTGGCCATTGAAGATGTGGCTGACGATGAGACGTTGACAGCCATCGAGCAGGCGCTTGAGCGCTTTGGCGGTACGGGAACGCGCGTCTATGCCGCGATTCGAGCCGCACAAGAGAGCACTGAGCAGGCGCGTGGGACCGCCGTTCGCCTGCACAAGGCATGTGAGCGCCATGACCAATTGTGGTGTGGCGGCGTTGCCATCTGCGCCGGCAGCGGCATCGCAGCGCTTCGTCGCTCCCCGCGCATGGGCCTCTTGCGCCGACCGTTTTCGGAAGCGATGGACAAGCTCGTGGGCGCTGTGCGCATGGGCTGCTCCGTCAAGCATGCACAGCGACTTGGCGGCGGCAATGCCGCCAACGTCGACGCCGACGGCATGGTTTGCGCCGAGCCAGCCGTGCCCGCGCCGATCTGGCGAGGCGTTCTGAAACGTCTGGGCGCCCACGCTCAAACAAAAATCTAAATTAAATAACAGCCCAGTCAACGGCTTCGTGCCAACGCTCGACAAGACGCTCCAGGCGCCAGGCGGCATTGGCGGGACTTGTCGAGGGCAGGACGATGGCAGGCAGCCCCGTCCGATCTTGCAAGTAGCGTTTGTAGAGTCGCCCTGCCGTGCCGCCGTTACAGGCAACGACCTCAATCGGCGCGGCATCGGTAATGCGCTCGATATGTGCCGGCACAACGTTGCGGATGCTCGCGTCGCTCGAGCCCTTAATGTCGCAGCTCTCGACCACATCCCACAGGGCCACGCCGCCGTTCAGCAGCATGGCCCGCTTGGCGGCAATGGAGGCATCGAGCGTCGCGGGCTCACCGCTTGCCAAAGGATCGCCCTCGTTGGGCGGCACAGGCATACCGAGGCACGTGGCCATCACACGCCAAAAGCGATTCTGAGGGTTGCCGTAATAAAAGGCATTGGCGCGCGAAAGCACCGAGGGAAACGACCCGAGCACCAAAACGCGCGAGTGCTCGTCAAACACGGGCTCAAACCCATGCTCAATATGTTGATAGCCCTCGTCAGACACGGCCATGGGCTAGGCTCTCAACAGATAGCGCACCTCGTAGGGTGCAAGCTCAAGGGTACCCGTCAGCTCGACCGTGGGCGCATCGTCGGCAAGCAGGTCGACGAAGGAGCCGTTGAGTTCGCCGGCGCCAAAGGTGTAAGGCTCACCCACGGCATTCACCGCCACGAGCACCGCCGCGTCGTCGCAGGCGCGCTCGAACAGCAGCTGCTTGTTCTGGATCACCACGTTGCGATAGGCACCGTAGTTGAGAGCACGGGCAGCCGCGTCGTCGGCCGAGCGAAGGTGCGCAAGCTGCGTGATGAACGCCGTCAGCTCGTTGGGCGCAGGCTCATTGAGCGCAGGTCGCAGCGCCCAGTCGCCATCGGGGCCGCCCTTTTCGCCAGCAATTCCCCACTCGCTGCCATAGTAGACGCACGGGATGCCCGGCATGCCAAAGAGCATGCCATAGGCGGGACGCAGGCAGGATTTGTCGGTGAGGATACTTGCCAGGCGCGGCACATCGTGGTTGTCGACAAACGAAAGCAGATGTTTGCCGCGGTAGATGCACCAAGGGTCGCCGCCAAACTGACGGTGCAGCGAATGGGCGATCTCGAACATGTTGACCGAGTTAAAGCTGGAATACAGGCCCTTGTAGCACTCGTAATTAGTGCACGAGTCGAGCATCTCGTCGTTGACGATCTGATTGTAGTCGCCGTGGAGCGTCTCGCCGATGAGCACAAAGCCGGGCTTGAGCTCACGGGTAAAGGAGTGTAGGCGGCGCATAAAGTCGCGGTCGAGCATGTAGGCGACGTCCAGGCGCAGGCCGTCGACGCCAAAGACGTCGGCCCAACGGCGCACAGACTCGAGCAGGTAATCGACCACAGCGGGATTTTGCAGGTTGAGCTTCACAAGCTCAAAATGACCCTCCCAGCCCTCGTACCAAAAGCCGTCGCCATAGCAGGAGTCGCCGTCAAAACTGATGTGAAACCAATCCTTGTACGGCGAATCCCACTTGCGCTCCTGCACATCGCGGAAGGCCCAAAAGCCGCGACCGACGTGGTTGAAGACGGCATCGAGCACCACGCGGATGCCATGGGCGTGCAGCGTGTCGCATACGGCGGCAAAGTCGGCATCCCCGCCCAGGCGACGGTCTATATGGCGCAGGCTGCGCGTGTCGTAGCCGTGACTATCGGACTCGAGCGGCGGGTTGATGAGCACAGCGCCAACGCCGAGTTTTTGCAGGCAGTCGGCCCATTGGGCAATCTTCATGATAGGAGCATCGGGGTTGGGTTCGACATCGGCGGCCTGGGCGAGCTCATCCTCGGCAACGGGGGCGGCGTTTTCGCGCGGAGCTCCGCAAAAGCCCAGCGGATAGATCTGATAGAACGTCGTCTCGTATGCCCACATAGCAACCTCCCGGTAAGCTCAACACAACGACATCCATTGTATGCCCAGCTTGTATCCCCTCCCCCAAAATAAGTTGCGGTGGAATAGTTCCTGCTTGGGCCTTCAAAGGCCTTAAACAGGAACTATTCCACCGCAACTGATGAGGGGACGTGGCTAGGCGACGGGCTTGGCGCGGCGGATGGCTGGGAACATCACCGTGATGGCGAGGATAACGCCCACGACGGCAATCGCCCCGCCCACAAAGCCGATCCAGGCGATACCG
Source organism: Collinsella sp. (assembly GCA_048472015.1). Taxonomy (GTDB): domain Bacteria; phylum Actinomycetota; class Coriobacteriia; order Coriobacteriales; family Coriobacteriaceae; genus Collinsella. The sequence goes on from DBGAZC010000236.1 coordinate 4,728, forward strand.
GGACCCGAAACCACGGCTCCGCCGATCGCGGTACCCGTGCCGATACCGAGGTTGAACAGGCCCGAGAAGATCGACATGGCGACGGCCGACGAATCTGCCGGCGTGTGCTTGATGAGCTCGGCCTGAAACGCCACGTTAAAGGCCGTGGCGCAGCAACCCCACAGTGCGCACACAGCGAGAACCGCAGCGAGTGACGATGCGGCCGGACCCATGAGCAGCAGAGCCACCGGCACGCCGGAGAGCGTGATAGCCAAGAACGGGAAGCGATGCCCATCGAACAGGCGGCCAAACAGCCAGCTTCCGAGCAAACCAGAGCAGCCAAACGCCGTCAACGTCATGGTAATGGCGCCCGCATCGACGTGCGCGACCTGCGCCAGGAAGGGCTCGATATAGCTGTAGCTTGCGTAATAGCCGGTCGCCATGAAGACCGTGACTGCGTAGAGCGCGATGAGGAACGGGTTCTTGAGCAGCTCGGGCAGCTGCTTGAGCGTAAAACGCTCGCCCGCTGGCATGGCAGGGAACACCGTGGCCTGGTAGACGACCGCGACAGCAGACAGCGCTCCGACCACGGCAAACGTCATGCGCCAGCCCACGGCCAAGCCAATGGCGCGACCGAGCGGCAGGCCAAAGATCTGTGCGATGGAAGAGCCCGTGGCGATCATGCTGATAGCGAGCGCCCCGTGGCGTGTGTCAACCAGGCGCGACGCCATGATCGAGGCGACCGACCAGAACACGGCGTGCGCGCAGGCAACCACCAGGCGCGCGCAGACTAAGATGGGATAGGTCGGTGCCAAGGCGGACAGGAACTGGCCCAGCGAGAACACGGCGAGCACGCCCAGCAGCATCCGCTTGAACTCGAAACGCGAAGCGAACACCATGAGCGGCAACGACAGCAGCATGACGCCCCAGGCATAGACCGAGATCATGATGCCCGCCTGGGCCTCGGTGAGCGAGAACGACGCGGCGATATCAGTCAAAAGGCCGATGGGCATAAACTCCGACGTGTTGAACACGAACGCACAGCAGGTGAGCCCGACGAGCGGGAGCCACTGCCTGAGCGTGATGCCGTCTTGCCTTGCCTGACTCATATATAACGTCTCCAATCATTTTGAGCGGAGGCGATTATATAGCAACGGCCCCGCATCCGTCAGCAACAGATGCGGGGCCGAAAACAATTCGATACACAGAGGTTGCGCCGTCAATTCATAACTAAGCCAACCCCAGCAACATGCCCGCCGAATGCACGACAAACGCCACGACCCAGGCGACCGTCACCTGAAACGCGAATACGGCCACGGCATAGCGTGCGCCCAACTCGCTCTTGACGGCGCCGATGGACGCCACGCAAGGCGGGTACAGCAGCGTAAAGACCAGGAACACGTAGGCGGTAAACGGCGAAAACATGGCTGACAGTGCCGCGGGCGACGTTGCGCCCAAAAGCACCGTGAGCGTCGAGATGACGCTCTCCTTGGCAATGAGCCCCGTGACGAGCGCCGTCGAGGCGCGCCAGTCGCCAAAGCCGAGCGGGGCCAACACCGGCGCGATGATGCTACCCAGACCGGCAAGCAGGCTTTGCGACTGGTCGGCGACCACGTTAAAGCGGATGTCGAACGTCTGAAGGAACCAGATGACCACGGTCGCGGCAAAGATAATGGTAAAGGCCTTAGTGATGAAGTCCTTGGCCTTATCCCATGCCAGCATCACTGTCGTCTTGACGCTCGGCAGGCGGTAATTGGGGAGCTCCATGATAAACGGCACCGGGTCGCCCTTAAATGCCGTGCGGTTGAGCACCAAAGCCGCGACGCAGCCGACCACGATACCGATCAGATAGAGCGAGACCATGGCGGGAACCGTCGCCTGCGGGAAAAACGCCCCGCACAGCAAGCCGTAAACCGGCAGCTTGGCTGAGCAGCTCATAAACGGCGTGAGCATGACCGTCATCTTGCGGTCGTGCTCGGATGGGAGCGTACGGGTCGACATGATAGCCGGCACGGTGCAGCCAAAACCGACGAGCATGGGCACGAAACTGCGGCCCGACAGGCCAAAGCGACGCAACACCTTATCCATGACAAAGGCCACGCGCGCCATGTATCCGGAGTCTTCCAGAATGGAGAGGAACAAAAAGAGCACGACGATAATCGGCAGGAAGGTCAGCACACTGCCCACGCCCGTAAGCACGCCGTCGACAGCCAGCGAGCGCACCACGTCGTTGGTACCGAACGCCTTGAGGCCCGCATCGGCCGAGGCGATGATGGCAGCGATACCGTCCTCCATGAGTCCCTGCAACGCCGCGCCGATCACGCCAAACGTCAGCCAAAAGACGAGGCCCATGATCACCAGAAACGCCGGAATGGCTGTGTAACGACCTGTCAGGATGCGGTCAATCTTGACGGAGCGCACGTGCTCGCGGCTCTCGTGCGGCTTGACGACGCAACGCCCGCACACGTCGCCGATAAAGCTAAAACGCATATCGGCCAGTGCAGATAGGCGGTCGGTGCCGGCCTCGCCCTCCATCTGGGTGATGATGTGCTCGATAGCGTCGAGCTCATTGCGATCCAGGTGAAGCGCCTCGGTTACCAGCTCATCGCCCTCGACCAGCTTGGTCGCCGCAAAGCGCACCGGGATGTGCGCCGTCACGGCATGGTCCTCGATCAGGTTAGCAATACCGTGGATGCAGCGATGCAGCGCACCGCCGTCCGGACCGTCGGGCGCGCAAAAGTCCAGGCGACCAGGGCGCTCGCGGAACCGCGCCACGTGCAGGGCGTGGTCCACCAGCTCGCCGATGCCCTCGTTGCGGGCAGCGCTAATGGGGACAACGGGCACGCCCAACAGGCTCTCGAGCAAGTTGACGTCTACGGCGCCGCCGTTGGCGGTCACCTCGTCCATCATGTTGAGCGCGATGACCATAGGACGATCAAGCTCCATGAGCTGCAGTGTCAGGTACAGGTTGCGCTCGATGTTGGTGGCGTCAATGATGTCGATGATGGCGTCGGGGTTTTCGTCAAGGATGAATTGACGGCTCACGATCTCTTCGCCCGTGTACGGCGACAGCGAATAGATGCCAGGCAGGTCGGTAACGCTTGCCTCGGGGTGGTTGCGGATGGTGCCATCTTTGCGGTCGACCGTCACGCCGGGAAAGTTACCGACGTGCTGGTTGGAGCCCGTCAGCTGGTTGAATAACGTGGTCTTGCCGCAGTTTTGGTTGCCGGCGAGGGCAAAGTGCAGCGGCGCGCCCTCGGGCACGGCCGTCTTTGCCGCACGGGGCGAATACGTCCCCTCGCCCAGGGCCGGATGCTCCGTCGTGCCGATTGCGGCGTTAGCGCGCGGACCCGTATCGGTGTCGTGAATACCCACGAGCTCGATGCGAGCGGCATCGTCCTTGCGCAGTGTCAACTCGTAGCCACGCAGGCGGATCTCGAGCGGATCGCCCATGGGGGCGTACTTCATCATGGTGACTTCGGTGCCCGGCGTTAGACCCATGTCCAAAATATGCTGTCGGAGTGCCTGATCGTCCGATGCCACCGATGCGACAACGGCGTCCTTTCCAATCTCGAGTGTATCGAGCTTCACGTCCGTGTTCCTCCCCCGGCGCCCACAGGGCGTTGCATTTTGTTTATCTTGGCTAACCGTTTGCCATGGCTAACCATTTAACCACGCATGATAGCGCGAACATACGACGATGTTCAATCAACAGATTGTTGCAAGGACCGTCCCCAAGTGCCGCATCTGGGCCATAGCAACGCCGATGTCTTGGAACCGACAGCGAAAGCCCGCCAGAGCGAGCAAGGTGCCTTGAAGCGAGGTGGCATTGACCTTCTGGTCATGCCACCGAAGCTGAAAGGCAGATTGCCGCTCTGGCGGGCTTGCAGCGTCAAATGGTTACGGCGTTTGGTAAAACGCCGTAACTAAAACCCGTGGCGCTCCAGAAAGCGGAAGGCTAGGCGGATCCAGGGACGGACCGCCACCTGCTTGTCCTCGTTGTCGACCGCGGTGTTGGCGTTGCCGAGCGAAAGGCCGTGGCCGCCCTGGTCAAAGACGTGCATCTCGCAAGCGACGCCCTCCTCGGCCATGCGCTGCGCAAACGGATAGACCTGCGCGATCGGCGCCGTTTTGTCGTCGGACACGCCCCACACAAAGGTCGGCGGCATCTGACGCGAAACATGTGTGGTGGGGCAGATATCGGACAGGTGCTCGTCAGTGGCCTCGCCACCCGTCACCATCGACAGGTAGTCGTTGAGCAGATCGCGCCCCGTCTTGCCGCCCGTCTTGGGCACACGCAAGTCAATGCGCGGATCGCGTGTCTGCATGTCGCGCACATAGGCAAAGTCGAGCAATGGATAGCCCAGCACCACGGCATCGGGACGAATGTCGTCCGGACGCGCCCCTGCCAAGCCCGCGAAGGGACCAGTCTTCCATTGCGTTGCCAGCGAAGCACAGATCATGCCGCCCGCCGAGAATCCCACGACGCACACACGCTTAGGATCGACATGCCACTCGTCGGCGTTGGCGCGCACCGTGGCGACCATCTTGGCAAGATCTGCCTGGGGGTGCGGAAAGCTCACGTCACCCGTAGAACTCGTGACATAGTTGAGCACAAAGGTCTGGTAACCGTGATCCAAAAACGCAAACGCCACCGGGTCCTGCTCGTGCGGAGCGATATGCGTGAACCCGCCTCCGCCGCAGATGATCACCGCGGGGCGGCGGCCATTGGGCTTGTCGGGCAGCGGCTCGGCACCCAAATACGTAAACGTCGCCGGATATTCGTCGGTCGGCTCCTCGCCCCACAGCGCATGGTTCTCGACAATCATATGTGCTCCCTTCGCGCAAATTATGCGCCCTTGTTTTTCGCCTTCAAGCGTACCCCACTTGAACCCGTGGCGCAGAAACACTCCGACAATAAGTTTCCCTTCAACTGATATATCACATAATCCCAGTTCAGAGGTATCGTTGAGCAGCGTAAAATAGGGGCGTTGACCAAGCCGCGAAACACATGCGAAACGTTTCCGGCAAACCAAACGCGCGATATGCGCCTATTTAAGTTGGAGGCAACTATGGGTCTGCTCGATTCGCTTAAGTCCACCTTCACCTCGACCGGCGAGGCGTCCGTTCCGCCCGCAGCAAGCTTCGCCACCCGCGAAGGCGTCATCTATGCCCCCGTCAACGGCGTGCTCGTCAACCTGGACGAGGTTCCCGACGAGACGATCGCCTCGGGCATGCTTGGCCAGGGCTATGGCATCGAGCCCATTACCGGCACCATCTATGCGCCCGCCAACGGCCGCATCGGCGCCACCACTGTCACCAACCACTCCATTGGCATGATCACCGAGGACGGTCTTCGCGTGTTCATCCATGTCGGCCTGGGCACCGTGGAAATGAACGGCAAGGGTTTTGCCCGCTTTGTCGAGATGGGCGATGTGGTCAAGGCAGGCCAGCCGCTCATCAGCTTCGACCGCGAGGCCATTAAGGCCGCTGGTCACGAGGACATCGTGACCGTCATCGTCTCCGAGCTCGATCGTCTTAAGAGCATCGACCATGTCGGCGAGTCCGGAACGCTTATCGGCGGCAACCCGCTCGTCAAGCTTGGCGACCCGCTGCTGGTAGCCAAGACCAAGTAGCCAGGCCCCGCGCCACACAGCCAAAAGGCACCTCGTCGAGCGCCCGCGACCATCTGGCCGCGGGCGCTTTTCGTTTGAAAAACCATCCCGCCAATGCCTTATCTGTATAGCCCAAATGAGCCGAGCTGCTAGAATATCGAACTGTATGGATAACTATCATTCAACCGTTATGGGAGGATACGTGAACCGCACCAAAATCGCGCAGCTCTATGCCGATGCCGAGTCGCTCGGCGGCCAGACCGTCACCGTCGCCGGCTGGGTCAAGTCCGTCCGCGACATGAAGAACTTTGGCTTTGTTACGCTCAACGACGGCAGCTGCTTCCGCGACCTGCAGGTCGTCATGAACCGCGAGGCACTCGACAACTACGACGAGATCGCCCATCAAAACGTCTCGGCCGCACTCATTTGCACCGGCACCGTCAAGCTGACCCCCGATGCGCCCCAGCCTTTCGAGCTTTCTGCCACCTCCATCGAGGTCGAGGGCACGAGCGCCCCGGATTACCCGCTGCAGAAGAAGCGCGCAACCGTCGAGTTCCTGCGCACCCAGCAGCATCTGCGCCCGCGCACCAACCTGTTCCGCGCCGTGTTCCGCATCCGCTCTGTCGCGGCTGCCGCCATCCACCGCTTCTTCCAGGAGCAGGGCTTTGTCTACGTCAACACCCCCATCATCACCACGAGTGACTGCGAGGGCGCCGGCGAGATGTTCCGCGTGACCACGCTCGACCCCAAAAATCCGCCCCTCACCGAGTCCGGCGAGGTCGACTGGAGCCAGGACTTCTTTGGCAAGCATGCAAGCCTCACCGTGTCCGGCCAGCTCAATGCCGAGAACTTTGCCATGGCCTTTGGCGACGTGTACACCTTTGGCCCCACCTTCCGCGCCGAGAACTCCAACACCACGCGCCACGCCGCCGAGTTTTGGATGATCGAGCCCGAGATGGCCTTTGCCGACCTTAACGACTACATGGATAACGCCGAGGCCATGCTCAAGTACGTCCTTAAGGACGTTATGGCCACCTGCCCCGACGAGCTCAATATGCTCAACAAGTTTGTGGACAAGGGTCTGCTCGAGCGCCTGGACCATGTCGCCAACTCCGACTTTGCCCGCGTTACCTACACCGAGGCCGTCGAGATCCTGGAGCAGGCCGTCGCCGCCGGTCACAAGTTTGACTATCCCGTGAGCTGGGGCATCGACCTGCAAACCGAGCACGAGCGTTTCCTGACCGAGGAGCACTTTAAGCGCCCGACCTTCGTGACCGACTACCCGGCCGAGATCAAGGCGTTCTACATGCGCATGAACGAGGACGGCAAGACCGTCGCCGCCGCCGACTGCCTGGTGCCGGGCATCGGCGAGATCATCGGTGGCTCCCAGCGCGAGGAGCGCCTGGATCTGCTCGAGGCCCGCATCAAGGACCTGGGTATGAATCCCGAGCAGTACAAGTACTACCTTGACCTGCGCCGCTACGGTTCCTGCAAGCACGCCGGCTACGGTCTGGGCTTCGAGCGCTTGGTCATGTATCTGACCGGCGTGGGCAACATCCGCGACGTCCTGCCGCACCCGCGCACCGTGGGCAACGCCGACTTCTAATCGTCGAACGCTAGCTCGCGTCGCCACACGCCAACGCTCATCGCACAAGCGTCTCTCGACATCGGTCGAGAGACGCTTTTTTCAACAGCATCCGTCAAGCTTTTGGCAAGTTTTTGGTCAGTTGAGCAGGGCTGTTGAAAACTCGACCCGCCGTTTGCCGACGACTACCGACCGCCCAGAGCGCCCTGCGCCCCTGGGAAAGCCCCGCGTCCTAGGCTCCATACCGTCGCCACCCAAAACGGAAAGGACGTGGGCACCATGACCGAAGCCGCTGTTGAAACCTACGACACCACGACGAGGGGCGCCGCCTCGATGGCAGCCTATCGCGCCGTTCGTATCCTGCAGCTCTTGAGCGAAAACACCGGCGAAGACAAGGCCATGCTTTCCGATGAGCTGATCCGGCGCCTCGCCCATCCCGACGACCCCGCCCGCATGCCCATCTCGGCGGCGCGGCGCAGCATCTACACCGCCATCTCCGCGCTTCGCCATGCCGGATACGAAATTGAGTACAAACGCGGCGTGGGCTACAAACTTCTTACCCGTCCGCTCACCGACGAAGAGATCATCCGGCTCCACGGTATGGTCATGCGCAACCGCTCCACGCCTATCGCTATCCGCAAGAGCATGGCGCAGCACTTAGTTGCCATGGCGAGTGCCGACGTTCGCGGCTACCTCGATACACCCGAACCCGTTCCGAGCGCAGGCAGCAAGGCTACCAAGTCAACACGCACGCCCATCAAGCGCATCGACACGTGCGAGCTCGTCGAGCAGGCCATCGACCACGGAACCACGGTGAGTTTTGATATTTCGAGCGTCACGACACGCGGCGAAACCGAAGCAGCACGGATGACACTCCGTCCCTTTGCCATCAGGCAGCGCGATGGCATCTCGTATCTGCTGGGAACGGTCTACGACGCCCGAGGCACCGACGATACGCTGCGCACCGTCGAGATCGCCCGTATGAGAAACGTCAGCACGCGCCTGCTCGACGGCAAGAAGCTCTTCGCCGCCCTCGACGAGGAGGACGACGCCTCCTCCGCCGCATAAGACCCTCCGCCGCCCATTCGACTACCCGTACCGCCCATCCGATTCTGTATTAAAAACCCGCCAGGCTGTTGTAAAAATGGACATCAGCGCTACTATAGTTCCACTTGCACTTTGTTCCAGTGCAGTGTTTCCAGCCATTTTTATACTGGGGGTAATGATATGAAGGATATCACCATCAGTCGCAGGAGCCTTCTGGTCTCCGCCGGCCTGCTCGCGCTCGCCCCGCTCGCCGGGTGCGGCGGCAACTCTGGTTCCGGCTCTGCTGCCGCCGGTTCCGACTACACCATCGGCGTTCTGCAGCTCACCGAGCACTCCGCACTCGATGCCGCCAACGACGGCTTTGTCAAGGCCATCAAGGAGAGCGGCCTTAAGGTCAAGATCGACCAGAAGAACGCCCAGAACGACCAGTCCACGTGTAAGTCCATTGCCGACAAGTTTGTGGGCGACAACGTCAACCTGATTTATGCCATCGCCACGCCCGCCGCGCAGGCTGCCGCCGGCGCCACGGCCGATATCCCCATCGTGGGCTGCGCCATCACCGACTACGCCGCCTCCGGCCTGGTCCAGGACAACGACAAGCCCGGCACCAACGTCACGGGCGCTTCCGACCTCACCCCGGTCGCCGAGCAGCTCGAGATGATGCAGAAGGTCCTGCCCGACGTTAAAAAGGTCGGCCTGCTCTACTGCACCGCCGAGTCCAACTCCGACGTCCAGATCAAGGCCGCCAAGAAGGAGCTCGACAAGCTGGGCCTCGAGTACACTGACTTCACCGTCTCGAGCTCCAACGAGATTCAGTCCGTCGTCGAGTCTGCCGTGGGCAAGGTCGACGCGCTGTACTCCCCCACCGACAACACCATCGCCGCGGGTGCCTCGCAGGTCG
>DBGAZC010000237.1:0-3039 GCA_048472015.1 Collinsella sp.
GGCATCGGAAAGCTCGCCGCGCGCGGTGTCCACGGCAGCGATATCTTCCTTGGTACGCGCGATCTCCTCCATGGTGGCACGGGCGGCGTCGGCGTCATCCCAAAAGCCAGGGGCAACACTTTTGGCCTCGAGCTCGGTCACGCGGGTGCGCTTCTCGTCCAAATGAAGATATGACTCGACCTCGCCGAGCCGGTCCGCAAACGCGTCCAGCTCGGCGGGCGTTACCTCTAAAGCCTCGGCCATTAACGATTCCTGCCGTGGCAGTACTTGAACTTCTTGCCGCTGCCGCAGGGGCAAAGGTCGTTGCGGCCCACGTTGACATAAGGGTCATCGCTCTCGGACTTGCGGTAGGTGGTCACCTTGCCGCCGTTGTTGACAGCAGCCGGGCCTCCCTGGACGGCCGTACGAGCCTGAACCTGTGCCTGCTTGCGCAGCACCGAGCTGCCGTTGTCGCCATCGACGTCGGCGGGGCCGGAGAAGCGCGCACCCTCGAGCGCGGGGTCCTCCTTGTGCTCCACGGCGCGCGGGGCGGCCTTGATCTCGATGCGCAGGACGGTGCGCAGGTAATCCTCGTACATGGTGTCGACGAGCATCTGGAACGCGCCATAAGCCTCAGTCTTGTACTCGACCAGCGGGTCGCGCTGACCAAAGCCGCGCAGTCCAATGCCGGTCTTGAGGTAGTCCATCTCCTGCAGGTAGTTCATCCAGCGGGTATCGATGACGCGCAGCATGACCTGGGTGTTGAGCTCGCGCATGAGGTCCTCACCCAGGCGCTCGGCCTTCATGTTGTAGCACTTCTCGACGTAGGCCAGGACATCGGCGGCAAGGGCCTCATAATCCTCGTCGGGGAACTTCGGCGTATCGATGTGGCCGGTGAGCTCCACAACCCACTTGCGCAGACCCTCCAGGTCGCGCTCGCCATCGTGGCTGTCCTTGGTGCAGAACTCCTGCACGCAGCGGTACACGGTGTCGTGCATGACCTCGGTGATGTGGTCGGTCAGGTCCTTGCCGTCCAGAATCTTATTGCGCTCGGCGTAGATGACCTGGCGCTGCTTGTTCATGACGTCGTCGTACTCAAGGACGCTCTTACGCATGGAGAAGTTGATGCTCTCGACCTTGTGCTGGGCGCTCTCGACGGCCTTGGAGATGATCTTGTGCTGAATGGGCATGTCGTCGCCCATGTCGGCCGTGACCATCATCTTGGAGACGCGGTCCATCTTGTCGCCGCCGAACAGGCGCATGAGGTCGTCCTCGAGCGACAGGTAGAACTGGGTCTCGCCCGGATCGCCCTGACGACCGGAGCGGCCGCGCAGCTGGTTGTCGATACGACGGGACTCGTGGCGCTCGGTTCCGATAACGGTCAGGCCGCCGGCGGCAAGCACGCGCTCGCGCTCGGCCTTGCAGGTCTCCTTGGCCTCGGCGTTAAACTGCTCGAGCTGCTCGGGCGTCACGTCCTCCATGGTCAGGCCCTCGTACTCCAGGCGCTCGCGCACCAGCTCGTCGGGGTTGCCGCCCAGCAGGATGTCGGTACCACGACCGGCCATGTTAGTAGCGATGGTCACGGCGCCGTAGCGTCCGGCCTGGGCAACGATGTGGGCCTCGCGTTCATGGTGCTTGGCGTTGAGGACCTCGTGTGCGATGCCGCGCTTGGTAAGGGCGGCGGACAGCTTCTCGGAGCTCTCGATGGAGACGGTGCCCACCAGGACCGGTTGGCCCTTGGCGTGACGACGCTCAACGTCGTCGGCAACGGCGTTGTACTTGGCCTGAATGGTGCGGTACACCAGGTCCTCGTGGTCCACGCGCTGCACGGGCTTGTTGGAGGGGATGACCTCGACGGGCAGCTTGTAGATCTCGCGGAACTCGGCGTCCTCGGTAAGCGCCGTACCGGTCATGCCAGAGAGTTTGTCATACAGACGGAAGTAGTTCTGCAGGGTGATGGTGGCCAGGGTCTGGTTCTCCTCGCGTACGAGCACGCCCTCTTTGGCCTCGATGGCCTGGTGCAGGCCCTCGGAGTAACGGCGGCCTTCCATAATGCGGCCGGTGAACTCGTCGACGATCTTGACCTCGCCGTTGGTGACCACGTACTGTTTATCGCGGTGGAACATGTACTGGGCCTTCAGCGCCTGCTGCAGGTGGTTGACCAGCTGGCCGGAGAGATCGGCATAGATGTCATCGATACCCAGGCGGCGCTCGATTTTCTTAAGGCCGCGCTCGGTGGCGGCGATGGTATGCTTGGCCTCGTCCATGACGTAGTCGCCCGTGGGTTCAGCATCCTCGGTGGCGGTGAGCATGTCGTGCGACACGTCCTCGCCGCGCTCAAGGCCACGCACGGCACGCGCGAAGTCCTTGTAGGTACTGGCGGACTTGGTGCCAGCGCCCGAGATAATGAGCGGCGTCCTGGCCTCATCGATCAGGATGGAGTCGACCTCGTCGACGATGGCGTAGTTGTGGCCGCGCTGTACGCGCTGCTCGGGACGGGTAACCATGTTGTCGCGCAGGTAATCGAAACCGAACTCGGAGTTGGTGCCGTAGGTGACGTCTGCCTGGTAGGCCGGACGCTTGAGCTCGAGCGGCATGTTGTTCTGGAGCAGACCGACGGTCATGCCCAGGTACTTATAGATGCGGCCCATCCACTCGGAGTCGCGCTTGGCAAGGTAATCATTGACAGTAACGACGTGTACGCCTTTGCCGGCAATAGCGTTGAGATAGCCGGCCAACGTGGAGACGAGGGTCTTACCTTCGCCAGTCTTCATCTCAGCAATGTGGCCCTCGTGCAGTGCCATGGCGCCAATGAGCTGCACGTCAAAGTGGCGCATGCCCATGGTGCGCTTGGAAGCCTCACGCACGGTGGCAAAGGCCTCGGGAAGCATGTCGTCGAGCGACTCGCCGTTGGCGTAACGCTCGCGGAACTTATCGGTCTGGCCGCGGAGCTCCTCCTCGGTCATCTTCTCAAACTGGGGCTCAAGACCGTTGATCTGGTCGACGATCTTGTAGTAGCGCTTAAGGTCCTTATCGGATCCAAAGGACAGCAGCTTTGAC
>DBGAZC010000238.1:0-3527 GCA_048472015.1 Collinsella sp.
GTCCCTGTCGTTGGCGAGGACCCATATATTGACCTCCAGGTATGTCGTGCCGGACGGCGGATGTGCCGTCGGGGCAGGATGGACATAAGTTATTACACGATAAACCAAACGGGGCGCGCGAGGCCTCGTGTATGCTGGAAGACGGCATTTTTCAGAGTGAATGCATACCTTGGTAAGGAGTTTGCCGATGGCGATTCGGGCGATGGGGCCGAGCGGACAACACAAGACTGGATTGGATGCTGCCGGTGCGGCGCTGCCCGAGCTGCTGGCGCCGGCGGGCGGGCTCGACCAGATGTTTGCGGCCATCGCCGCGGGCGCCGATGCCATCTATGCGGGGTTGGGCGGCTTTAACGCCCGTGTGAGTGCGCACGGTTTTACCGACGACGAGTTTGCGCGCGGCTGCGCCGTGGCGCATGCCCATGGCGTGCGTGTGTACGTGACGCTCAACGTGTTCGTGTTTGACGATGAGTTGTCCGACGCGGTGGCGTTGGGAGCTCATGCACTGGAGCTGGGCGCCGATGCTCTGATTGTCGCCGATGCCGGGCTGGCCTGCGCGCTGCGCGCGGCGATTCCCGGGGTCGAGATTCACCTGTCCACGCAGGCGGGCGTTCATAGCGAAGGCGCCGTGCGACTTGCCGCCGATGAGCTGGGGGTCGAGCGCGTGACGACGGCACGCGAGCTGACGGTCGACGAGATTGCGGCGCTATGTGCCGCGGGCGTGCCCATCGAGGTATTCTGCCACGGTGCGATTTGCATCGGCTATTCGGGGGCGTGCGAGTTCTCGGCCCTGCGGCGTGGGCGCTCGGCGATGCGCGGCGACTGCACGCAGCCGTGCCGTCTGGCGTACGACCTGGTGGACGAGGCGGGGCAGAGCGTTGTCGCCGTCGAGGGAGATCGCCTGCTGTGCCCGCGCGACTATCTGGGTATTGCACATCTGCCCGAGCTTGTAGATGCCGGCGTGGCGTCGCTCAAGATCGAGGGGCGCATGAAGAACCCCGATTACGTATTCAACGTGGTGCGGGTGTGGCGCCGGGCACTCGATATGCTGTACGACGGCGCGTGGGACCCCGGTGCCGTGGAAGAGCTTGAGCGCGAGCTGGGAAGGTCGTTTAACCGTGGGTTTACCGATGCGTACCTGCGAGGGCGTTCGGGTGCCGAGCTGATGAGCTTTGAGCGTGCGATTAACCAGGGCGTGCGCGTGGGGCGCTTGGTCGCTGTGGGCCACGAAGAGGTGACCGTTGAGCTCGACGCCGCCGTGGCGGCGGGTGACACGCTCGAGATCCGGTTTTATCCGGGTGCCGACGCGCGTCCCGATGTGCCCAAGCGCTGGCCGCAGGTGCCCTGTCCGGTGGATGCCGCAGCGGGGGAGCGCGTCGTCGTGCATTGCAAGCGTAAGGTTGACACGGGCTGCGAGGTGTACCTGATTCGCAGCGCCGGCGTGTTGGATCAGACGGCGGCGGTGTTGGAGCGCATGCGGGCCGAGGCGGATGCGATTGCGCCCGTTGAGCGTGCCGTTGAAGTGCTGCCCTTTGAGGGCGTTGCGGTGGATGGCGGTGCATCGACGGAGTTGGTGGAGTGCGCGGTTCCCACTCGCATGGTTTTTGCTTGGCAGCTGATGGATGCCGACCCGCGCGGAGAACTCGATTTGTCCGACGCCGTTGTGGTGCTTGACGAGGTGTGCCGCGCGAGTGACGCTGACTGGACCCGCTCACTGATGCAGCGTGCCGGGCGCATCGTCTGCCGCAACCTGGGGCAGGTGGCGATCGCTCGCGAGCTGGGCGTGACGTTTGACGTGGCGGCGCCGGTGTTCTGCGCGAATCGGGCCACGCTTACCTGGCTGCGCGGATTCGGTGCGGGGCGGGTGTACTTGCCGGCCGAGTTGCTCGGCAATGATGCGGAGCGTATTGCCGAGCTGGCTGCTGAACCCGGCGTCTTGGGTCCGGTCGACGCCGACCGTCCCGAGCTTATGGTGTGCGAGCACTGCCTGCTGACCGCCGAGGGCGTCTGCGCCACCGATGCGACGGGACAGGTTCGTTGCCGCGACTGCTTGCGTCGTCGGCAGGTACGCTATCTGGTCGAGCGTGACGGTACACGTCTGCCAGTTGCCATTGACGCATGCGGCAGGACGAGGATTTTCCTGTCGTAGGTGCCGCGTCGCGTCAGTTTGTTATCATAAGAGAGTTTATGGACTTCCAGCACCGCCGTTTTCGGCGAGGGTGCTATAGAAAAAGGAGGATACCCAATGCTGTCTGTTGACGAGCAAATGCGTATCATCACCTCGGGCGCCGCGCAGATCGTTCCCGAGGCCGACCTTCGCAAGAAGCTTGAGAAGGGCGAGCCCCTCAACATCAAGCTCGGCGTCGATCCCACCAGCCCCGACCTGCACCTGGGCCACGCCGTGCCCCTGCGCAAGATGCGTCAGTTCCAGGACCTGGGCCACAACGTCACCCTCATCATCGGCAACGGCACCGCGCTGATCGGCGACCCTTCGGGCAAGAATTCCACCCGTCCGCAGCTTTCGCAGGAGCAGATTGAGGCCAATGCCGAGACCTACGTGAGCCAGGCCATGAAGATCCTGGATCCCGAGAAGACCACCATCGTGCACAACGGCGACTGGATCCTTTCGATGGACCTGGCCGGCCTGCTGCAGGTGTGCTCCAAGTTCACCGTCGCCCGCATTCTTGAGCGCGACGACTTTACCAAGCGCTACCAGTCTCAGACGCCGATCGCCCTGCATGAGTTCCTGTATCCCGTGATGCAGGCTTTCGACTCCGTGCAGATCAAGGCCGACGTGGAGATGGGCGGCACCGATCAGCTCTTCAACCTGCTCGCTGGCCGTGAGCTCATGGAGAAGATGGGCATGGAGCCGCAGATCGCGCTCACCATGCCGCTGCTCGAGGGTACCGACGGCGTGCGCAAGATGTCCAAGTCATACGGCAACTACATCGGCCTGACCGACGCTCCCAAGGATATGTTCGGCAAGACCATGTCCATCCCCGATGAGATGATCGGCAAGTACTACCGCCTGGCGAGCTCGCTCACCCCGGCCGAGGTCGACAAGATCGACGCTGCCCTGGCCGATGGTTCTGCCGACCCCTACGAGCTCAAGCGCGCTCTGGGTCGCGACCTGTGCGACACCTACCACGGCGTCGGTGCCGGCGACGAGGCTCAGGCCGAGTTCGACCGCGTGTTCAAGGAGGGCCAGCTTGCCGACTTCCCCGAGAAGCACGTTGAGCTGACCGTCAACGACGAGGGCCAGATCTACCTCGCCGGCCTGCTTAAGGACCTGGGCCTTTCGGCGAGCGCCGGCCAGGCCCGTCGCGACATTGACGGTGGCGGCGTCAAGATCAACGGCAAGGCGGTGGCTCCCAAGAGCTATAACATCGATCCCAGCGCCCTCAAGCTGGGCGACACCCTCTCCGTAGGCAAGCGCAAGGGCTTTAAGTTGATTTAGTTACGCGGTTTTACCAAACCGCGTAACGACTCGACGCTGCGCGGGCCGCATTTGGACAATCTGACGTTCAACT
>DBGAZC010000239.1:0-9499 GCA_048472015.1 Collinsella sp.
GGCCAGCGGCGATAGGTCGTCGATTACCAGGGGATCGACCGCTACACTCTCGGCAGGGGTGGCAATCTGAACCAAACACAGACGCGGATGGAACGTGCGCTCGCGCAAAAACTCGGTATCGACGGCAATCGCGTCGAACTCACGGGCGCGCTGGCAAAAGTCGAGTAGAGCCTGATGTGTGGAAATGTACATATCAACCCATCGAATAAGGTTAGGCCCGAAAAACACGGGTAGGATATCGGCATTGCCTTACAACTATACTCGGTTAGTCACAGAACGGGAACGTAAGTATGCGCTGCCTTATCATCCACAACCCGGCATCGGGCCCCAGCTCAGATGAAATCTACGCATTCACGCACGCCCTTGCACAGGGCGGCGACGAAGTCGTGATGCGCTTTATCGGCGATGGCATGGAGCCCGAGGACGCCGTGGCAGACGTTCGCGAGTTCGACCGCGTGGTCGTCTCGGGCGGCGACGGCACCGTCTCCAACGTGCTCGACCAGATGCGCGGCTGCGGCGTCCCCACGCTCGTTTTCCCCTCCGGCACGGCCTGCCTGTTCTTTAACAACATCGGCAATGCCCCCGAGGCAGCGGCGCTTGCCAAGGCATGTCGCGCCGGCCGCACGGTCAAAGTAGACATGGGCGAGCTCTTTTGGCTCGACGAGAACGGCAACGAAAAGCGCCATGGCTTTATCATCATCGCCGGTTCGGGCTTTGACGCCGAGATCATGATGAAGGCCGCCCCCACCAAAAACGACATCGGCGAGATCGCCTACTTCCTCTCCGCTCTCGCCACGCCCAACCCCACGGTGGCGCACTTTACCATTGAGCATGATGGCATTGTTGAGGAGCTCGACGGCATCTGCTGCATGGCGGGCAACACGTCTGTCATCCAAAACGACATCAACCTGTTCCCCAACTGCCGTATGAACGACGGCATGGTCGACATCGTCGTTATTGAGCCCGTGCGCACGGTGCAGTTGCTCCCCACGGTAATCACCGCCGCGCTCGACCCCGCCGGCAAGGTACTCGGCCGCCCGCAGTTTAAGATCATCCAGACCAAAGAAGCCAAGATTACCTGCACGCCATCGCTCGGCATGCAGTTTGATGGCGAGATCATCTCCAGCAACTCCGGCGTCTTTGGCGCCCGCGCGCTACCGCAATGCCTTGATATCATCGTCGACGAATTCTCGCCGCTCGGAAAATAGGAGGACCCCCGTGAACGACAACCCCATCCTTGGCTTTATCGTCATCGTTTTGGCCATGCTCGTCGGCTATGCCATTAACGTGATTCACCGTCGAAAGAAGTAGCCATTGCTCTTAGACGGCCCGTGCAGCCCGGACCCCTCGCCGGCATGAAACCACATGCCGGCGAGGGGTCCGCTTTTTTCTTGACGCTTTATTTAGCTACATTTTTCGCTGGCGTTATACAAATTGATTTCCCACTAAATGAGTTCAATTTACCGTTAATCGCATATTTCGCTACGCTTATCGAGTAAATAACTTTCATGAATGTATATTGTTTCGAATTCGTTACGCTAAGGGGGTGTAATTATTGGGTGAAGCCCTCTGGAGACAGAGGGCTTTCGCACGCTGGGAGGGAATATGAGTAAAACTCATCCCGTCAACGCGCTCAAGAAGCTTGGCATAGGCCTTGCATTTGGAGCTGCAACCATCATGTCCATGCCGACATCTGCACTCGCCTGCACGCAGATGTACATGGGCAACAAGCTGACGGCCGACGGTGACACGTACTATGGCCGCGCCGAGGACTTCGATAAGCGCTACCTCAAGCACTTTGGCATTGAGCCTTCTCACGGCCCGGGGCATACGTACGGCTCGGACGAGTCCGCATTCATGTATACCTCGACCAAGACCACGTATCGCTACACCTATGTACGCGACCATCCCTCCCAGTGGCACGGGCGCTATGATGCCTACTCTGAGGCAGGCATCAATGAGAAGGGCGTGTCCTGCTCCGCAACGCTGACCACCGGCATGAATGCTGATGCTGAGGCAGCAGACCCCCTGACCAAAACCGGTATTGGCGAGTACAGCTACGGCAGCGTTATCTTAGGTGAAAGCGCCAATGCACGTGAGGGCGTCGAGCTCCTCGGCAAGATCATCGACGAGCAGGGCGCCTGCGGCAACGATCAGATTATCATCGCCGACAGCAACGAGACTTGGCTGTTTGCCGCACTTTCCGGCCACCAGTGGATCGCCATGAGGCTCACTGACGATATCGCCTCGCTCAACCCCAACATCGGCAACCTCAACTACAAGGTTGACCTCACCGACACCGCGAACTGTCTCCACTCTGCGACCATCGAGTCCATGCCTAAGGAGAATGGCTTCGCCAAGTACTTCGATGACGGTCAATTTGACGTTGCCCAGACCTACGGCGAGGCAATTAGCGAAAAGGCCATGCATTCTTGGGCCCGTTATGTCCAGGGTCGCGCCTACTTCGGTGTGCCGCTCACCGAGGGCACCGACTACGAGATCGTCAAGGACGAGCGCGAAGATGCTCGTGCCACGACCGGCGCCCTGGTTAGCAAGGCGCAGCCGCTGTTCTTCCAGCCCGGCAAGTCCGACTGGAACACCTTTGAGATGATCCGCGCGTTTGGCAACCGCGGCGAGAAGGTCCCGGGCCTCAACGCCAACACCGACGGCGCCTACGCCATTGGTACCGAGACCAACACCGAGGTCAATCTCTTCCAGATCCGTCAGGGCATGGACCCCGAGATCGCGACCATCCAGTGGGAGATGCTCTCCCGCGCCGCCTACTCCGTCGCCATCCCCTACTACTCCGCACTGCTCACCGAGGTTAGCCCGTACTACAGCGACCAGACCGTCTCCTTCGATCACTGCGAAGAGGAGGACATCGTGAACAACGAGGAGCCCGAGAACTCCATCAACTATGTCCTCATGGACATCAGCTCCCTGTGCTTCGAGCACCGTGAGCAGCTCGGCACCGGCGTTCGCGCCTACCTCGACGCTCTCCAGAACGAGCTCATCGAGCAGAACCTCGAGGTCGACAAGGCCATGCTCGCCGAGACCGCCACTGAGGGCCGCACCGCCCTGGCCAACAAGGCCGGCAACGCTGCCACCAAGAACACCTATGTCAAGTGCAAGGCCCTGCTTCAGGAGATGCGCGCCTATCTGAAGGCTGAGAACTTCGACCAGCCCTTCACCCCGAGCGACCTGAACACCGAGACCAACGGCCTCAAGGTGTCCATCACCTACGCCAAGGACGCTCTTACCACCGACCCGGTAACCCCGGATCAGCCTGGCACTCCCGAGCAGCCTGGTACTCCTGAGCAGCCCGGTACCCCCGAGCAGCCCGCTAAGCCCGAGCAGCCCACCACCAAGCCCGAGAAGCCTGGCAAGTCGGACACCACGACCACGGTAACCACCAACAAGGCGAACACCAAGGGCGGCCTGCCCACCACCGGCGATCGTTTTGATGGCCGCGTGGTGGCTGCATTCGCCATCGCTGGCGTTGCCGTCATCTCCGCGGGCGGTTACTTCCTCTACCGTCGCAATAAGGAGTAACGTCCTAGCTGAGCGGGCAAGGCAGCAATGGCAGCCTCGCCCGCTCAGCCCGCTCTTTTGACCGGTGGGAAACCCGCCTGAAATCTTTTAAAAAAGATTTCCCCGCACACACTTCGCTGTGCTATAGTGCAGCGCAACAGCAACTAGGTGCGACCGCGCCACGGCATCACGAAAGGAGCCACCAACATGAAGAACACGATGAAGTCTCTCAACAACTGGTGGTGGCGTGATGCGAATACGATCGGTCGACAGTGAGTCCCTCACGCCTGTTTTTGCGCTCTAGGTGATTGGAAGGCCTCCGGTTTCGACCGGGGGCCTTTTTCTATCTCGAGCCCGATCGCATTCGCATCACGCGCCTCCGCTTTTCTCTTGCACCCCCATTCCGAAAGGCTTTTCACCATGTCTCAGAACACCACCGCCGCCCAGCCCCGCACCGTCCAGACCGCCGACCGCGGCAAACTCGACGTCCGTGCCCTCGTCCTGCTCGCCATCCTGCTCGCTGCCGGCTTCATCCTCAACTTCACCGTCGGCAAGGCCATCTCGGGCATCTCGGGCGGCATGATCAGCCCCGAGTTCATCATCTCGGCCTTTTGCCTCACCATTCTGGTCATTCGCCCCAACATCGGTCAGGCGCTCGTCATTGGCCTCATCTCGGCTGCCGTGATCCAGATCACCACTACTTCGCCGTTCGTCGATTTTGCCGCCGAGGGCATCGCCGCCATGCTCATGGCCGGCATCGTCAACGCCGCCGGCAAGAACGGTCAGGTCAAGCCCGCCATCGCCATTGTTGCAACCTTCCTGACCACCTTTGTCTCCGGCGTCATCTTCATGGTCATCAAGATGGCCATGCTCGGCGTGGTAGGCGAGCTCGCCGCCGCCATGTTGCCCGTCGTCGCCATGACCGCCGTCTTTAACGCCATTCTGGTCGGCGCCCTCTACATGCCCATCCAGAAGGCCCTTAAGCTCAACTAACCTGCTCGGCTTTACGAGCCACCCCATCTTGGCGTTCATTCGTCGCTCGCGTACCCAAGTACGCTTCGTTCCTCTTTCGCGCCAACCTGGGGCACCTCGTAAAGCCGTCTCCGTACTTCACCACCAAAGACTGTCCCAAACAACGAGCTTTTGGGGACGTTCTTAAACGACTAGTCATTAAAGAACGTCCCCAATGACTATGAAAGGTATCCATGGAAACGATCATCAACGTCGACGATGTCTCGTTCTCCTACGGCACGCAGACCGAACAGGCGCTCAGCCACATCTCGCTCGGCGTGAACAAGGGAGATTTCATCGGTATCATCGGGCCCTCGGGCGCCGGCAAGTCCACGCTTGCCGCCTGCCTGTCGGGTGCCGTGCCCCACCACTACACCGGCACGTTCTTTGGGTCCGTCATGGTTGACGACCACGACACCTGCGAAGTCTCGCTCACCGATGTGTCGCAGATCGTCGGCAGCGTGTTGCAGGACATCGACACGCAGATGGTCGCCTCGGTCGTCGAGGACGAGATGCTCTTTGGCCTCGAGAACTTTGGCGTTCCCCACGACCAGATCGAGCAGCGCGTGAGCGAAACGCTCGAGACCGTCGGCATCAGCGACCTGCGCGACCGCGAGATCGCCACCCTCTCGGGCGGACAGAAGCAAAAGGTAGCCATCGCCGCCATCCTCGCCATGCGTCCGCGCGTCTTGGTTCTCGACGAGCCCACCGCGGCACTCGACCCCGCCAGCTCCACGTTGGTTTTCGAGACGCTGCGTGAGGCAAACCGCGCACTTGGAATCACCATCGTCGTCGTTGAGCAAAAGGTCGCCCTGCTCTCGGAGTACTGCAACCGCGTGCTCGTGCTCAACCATGGCGAAATCGCGCTGCAGGGCGAGCCACACGAGGTCTTCGCGCATACCGACGAGCTCCGTGTCATCGGCGTCGACTGCCCTCGCGTCACGCGCATCTTCAATAGCCTCGAGGCCGATGGTCTGGCAAGTGGTACCCCTTGCTTGGATGTCGATGAGGCCGAGCGCCTGATTTCGGGCATCGTCGACCCCGCACACGCGGCCATCGAAGCCCAGGCGCCCGCCGGTTCCCCGCATGCACCGTCGTTGCGCCCTCATGCCAAGGACGCAGAACCCGTACTCACCTTCGACCATGTTGAGTTTGCCTATCCCAATGGCGGCGCCGCCGTACACGACCTTAGCCTGACGCTCTATCCCGGCGAGCTCGTGGGCATCGTCGGCCAGAACGGTGCCGGCAAGACCACGCTCACCAAGCTGCTCACGGGTCTGCTCAAGCCCGCCTCGGGCAGCGTGCGCGTCACGGGACTGGATACTGCAACCGTCCCCACGAGCCGCATTGCCCGCGAGGTCGCAACCCTCTTCCAAAACCCTGACCGTCAAATCTGCAAGGACACCGTGCTCGACGAGGTCGCCTTTGGCTTGGAGCTTGGCGGCATGGACCGCGCCGAGGCTCTGCGTCGTGCCCAACTCGTCATCGACCGCTTTGGCTTGCCGGCCGACGAGGCGCCTTTCTCGCTTTCGCGCGGCCAGCGACAAATGGTGGCACTCGCCTCCGTCGTGGTCGTAGAGCCCAAAATCGTGGTGCTCGACGAGCCCACGAGCGGCCTTGATTACCGCGAGTGCATGACCGTCATGGAAACGGTGCGTACCATGGCCGAGCGTGGCTGCGCCGTAATCATGGTCTGCCACGATATGGAAGTCGTCTCGGATTTTGCCGAGCGCATTGTGGTAATGGCCGACGGTCGCATCCTCGACCGCGGCCGCACGCACGAGCTGTTCTCGAACATCGATCTCATGCGGCGTGCCTACGTTGAGCCGCCCCAGGTCATCGAACTCTCGCGCCGTCTGGCATCCAACGTCTCACCCGCCTTTACACAGGTGAGCGAGGTCTCCGATGTCGTTCGAATTACCAAGGAGATGGTCCACCGTGGTTAACGTCATCGACTACATGCCGGGTGACACGCTGCTGCATCGCCTGAACCCCGTCGTCAAACTGGGCCTCGCCGCCGCCATCATCGTCGGCATCTTCTTGTCCGACACCTACGTGGCGCTGCTGGGCTTTTTGGCACTCACCCTTGCGCTGGGTGCCTATGCCGGCGTCGTCGACCGTCTGTTCTCGCTGCTCAAGTTGCTGATCCCGCTCGCGCTTATCATGCTGGTGCTCCAGCTGGCCTTTATGCGCGATGGCAACGTGGTGTGGGGCTTTATCACCGACACGGGCCTCATCACAGGATCGAAGGCCTGTCTGCGCCTACTGGGCGTGGCGTTACCACTCATCCTCATGCTCATGGTGACCAAACTCAACGACCTTGCCAACGCCTGCGTCGAGGTGCTGCACGTGCCGTATCGCTATGCCTTCACCTTTACCACGGCGTTGCGCTTTGTGCCGGTGTTTGGTCAGGAGATGAACGCCATCATGGAGGCGCAGACCGCACGCGGCGTCGAGTACGACACCAAGAACCCCATCAAGAAGCTTAAGCTCATGCTGCCACTGTGTGTGCCACTGCTCATCTCGAGCGTGGGCAAGACCGATGCCACAGCCTTGGCGGCAGAGCAGCGCGGCTTCTATCTGCGTACGCGCGCCAGCTCGTACAAGCGCTATCCCATCAAGGGTCTGGACATCGCCGTGCTCATCGTCAGCATCGCCCTCATCGCCATCGGCTTCCTGTTCTAGTTCGCCACCGACAGCAACCACCCAACGCAAAAGGCTTCGGCTCGCACCAAACGAGCCGAAGCCTTTGCTGTTTCACCAGATAAAACCTACCAAAATAAACCTGTCCCTTTTTGGCAGGTCGGAAGCTAGAGGCGGTAGGGGGCGCCGCTGCGGATGATGGATTCGCGCACCAGGACGTCCATGGCGTCGAGGGTGACCTCGGGCATCTCTCGGTACTTCTGCAGCACCGAGAGCTCGGTGCAGGCCAGAATGACGCGGTCGCAGCCGCTACGGGCGAACTCCCACATCACGCGGTCGAACTTATCCATATCGGGCTCACGTCCGGCCTTCACGTCATCGTAGATAAGCGACATCACATCGTTCTGACGTTTCTCGCTGGGATAGACAACCTCAACACCCGCAGCCTTACATTCGCGTCCGTAGACGCCCGCGCCCACGGTTCCATCGGTTCCCATAATGCCAATCTTGTGCACCGGCTCGGCCGGCATACTCAGGTTGGGGTCGAACTCGCACTCCCCCATCACCGCACCCGCAAGGGCATAGCGCACCGACTCACGCGGCATGTGGATAATCGGCACCTTCGTAAACGACTGGATCTGGTCGTAGAAGTAGTGCGACGTGTTGCAGGGAATGGCAATGTGCGCACAGCCCAGCGACTCGAGTGCCTGGGCACACTCTTTCATGGTCGCCAGCAGCTTGGCATGCTCGCCGGTCTTAATGGCCAACGTGCGGTCGGGCATGGTCGACTTGGAGAGCACCACCATGTCGATATGTTCCTGATCGCAGGCAGCAGCCGTATGACGCACCACCTGGTCGTAGTAATACGACGTGGCCTCGGCGCCCATGCCGCCGATAACTCCCAGCTTTTCCATCGCCGCCTCCTTGGTGACGCTTGCGCAATTGCGCGTATCATACCCGCGCCCGCCCGATGCAAACCGGACGGGCGCCGCACTCATCTACTTGTAATACGTCTTGAACAGCTTAAAGTGGCGCAGCTTGGTGTGCCACATGCGCAGCCAGCGGTTAAAGACAAAGTCGCCCTTCATAAACGAAGGGTCGGCGCCCTTACCTTCCTTGTCCAGGCGATGCACCTTAGCGCGCAGCTCGGGATCCTTGACGTACTTGTCGACGACGCCCATGGGGACGACCATCCACAGGGCCTCGTCCTGCGCCGTCACAAACTCCGGCTCAAACGGGCGGTTGAACACATACTCGTCCACCACATACTTGGCAACGTTAAAGCCACTGTTAGTGACGTAGTAGTTGCTGCGGCCCTGGCGCGTGTTGAAATCGAAGAACTTAAACGAGCCGTCGCGCTCGTCGTACTTAACGTCAAAGTTGGAATAGCCCACAAAGTGAAGGTCCTCGAGCAACTTGCGCACGCCGCCCATGAGTTCGTCGTTAGGCTCGGTAATGATACAGGCATGGTTGCCGACACCGTGGGGCTGATGCTCCTCGAGCAGCACATGGCCCAGGCACATCATGCGGACCTTACCGTTGCGGTCGGAATAGCTGGTGAGCACGCGCATGTACTCGTCGTTGCCGGGCACGCGATCCTGCAAGATCAGATCGTCGGTGTAGCCGCTGGCATACGAATCGCGAATGACCTGTTCCAGCTCGGCGCGGTCGGCAATCTCATAGGCCTTCTTCTGGCCCTCGAACTCATGCTGCCACCACATGATGCCGTCAGAAGGCTTCAGAATCATCGGGTAAGGAAAATCGATCTGGTCGAGCACTTCGGCAGGCGCCTCACCCTGAGCATTGAGCATCGCCTTGGTAAAGGTAAACGTGTGTGGATAGGGCACGCCATGCTTCTCGCACAGCTCGTAGAAGATCTCCTTCTTCTGGCACTGCTCGAGCATGCTGTAGGGCGCGTAGGGAGCGACGATGTTATCCGCCAGCTCATGAGCATCCTTGGCTTGAGCCACGAGAGCGACATAGTTGTCGCCGCAGCCCACAAGGACAATAGTCTTGTCGGCATGCGCTTGGGCAATGCCGTTGACGGTTTTGAGCATCACGGGCATGGTGTCGATATCCACGTTGGGCGTGTAGTCGATAATCTGGCTGCGGTACGCGGGACCCGTCTGATACTTGCCAAAGACCAGACTCTTGACCTGGTACTCCTCGTAGAAGGCGCGCGCCACCGAATAGGCGTTGATGTCGCCACCAAGCAGCACGGGAATGAACTCGCGCTCTGTAAATTGCAATGCCATGGAAACTTCCTATCATGAACTGCCCACACAACGGGCGGTCTTTGCGCAACTGATTTATT
>DBGAZC010000240.1:0-4759 GCA_048472015.1 Collinsella sp.
ATATCCTCGACATGCTGAATGTCGTGCTTTGCCTGGCGCCGCTCGGCCTCCGAAACGCGGAGGCGGACATACCCCTCGCCAAGGTTCTCCTCGACGCGAAGGTTGCCCTCCCCCGACATCGACGCGATAAATGAGATGAGCTCGTTCGCGTCGCTCATGTTATTTAGCGATATCGACAGCGCGGCTCTCGCGAATCACGACGACGCGCACCTGACCGGGATACTCCATCTCTTCCTCGATCTGATGGGCGATATCGTGAGCCAGGACCGTGGACTGGGCATCGGAGATCTTGTCCGGCTGAACCATCACGTGGACCTCGCGACCAGCCTGCATGGCATAGGTACGCTCGACGCCGTCATGGGAGTTGGCGATCTCCTCGAGCTTCTCAAGACGCTTGATGTAGTTCTCGGCAGACTCGCGACGGGCACCGGGGCGAGAGGCAGAGACAGCATCGGCGGCCTGTACCAGGACATCGAGCACCGTGTTGGGGTCGACATCGGCATGGTGAGCCTCGATAGCGTGGACGATAACGGGCTTCTCACCATAACGGCGGGCAAGCTCGGCGCCGATGACGGCATGCGGGCCCTCGACGTCGTGGTCGATTGCCTTGCCAAGGTCGTGCAGCAGGCCGGCGCGCTTGGCGGTCACAACGTCCAGGCCAAGCTCGGAAGCCATCACGCCGCACAGGTCAGAGACTTCGAGGGAGTGCTGAAGCACGTTCTGACCAAACGAAGTACGGTAGCGCAGGGCACCAAGGGTCTTGACGATCTCGGGATGCAGGTCGTGAATGCCGGTATCGAAGGCAGCCTGCTCGCCAGCCTCGCGCACGCGCTGCTGAACCAGGTCGGCAGCCTTGTGATACATCTCCTCGATGCGGGCGGGGTGAATGCGGCCGTCGGCGATGAGGTTCTCGAGGGCAACACGAGCGGTCTCACGACGGACCGGGTCGAAGCTCGAAAGAACGACGGTCTCGGGCGTATCGTCGATCACGAGGTTGACACCGGAAACCTGCTCGAAGGTCCGGATGTTGCGACCCTCGCGACCGATGATACGACCCTTGAGGTCATCGGAGGGAATATGCACGGAAGTGACGGTGACCTCGGCGGTATGGTCGGCGGCGCAACGCTGAATCGCCAGGGAGAGAATCTCCTGAGCGGTCTTGTGGCACTCGGCGCGGACCTGCTGCTCGGACTCACGGATGATGGTGGCCGCCTCGTGGGTAACCTCGCCGCGGACCTTGTCGAGCAGCTCCTTGTGAGCGTCCTCGCGCGTAAGGTCGGCAATACGCTCAAGCTCGGAAGTCTGCTTGGCGCAGAGCTCCTCAAGCTCGCGAGAGCGCTTCTCGACCTGACCGGCCTGGCTGGACAATTGATGCTCGCGTTTATCGAGCGCATCGTTGCGGCGATCGAGCGATTCCTCGCGCTGCATCACACGATTTTCGAGCGTGCGAATCTCGCTCTTACGCTGCTTGTCCTCGGCCTCAGCGGCCTGCTTGTTCTTGATGATCTCTTCCTTGGCCTCGAGCAGAGCCTCTTTTTTGAGGGTCTCGGCCTGACGCTTTGCATCACCGATCAGGGACTCTGCCTGCGCGTGTGCCGACTGGATCTTTTCGTCGGCCTCGTGAAGACTACCCTGCTTGGCGGTGCGCATGTAGGCAATGGCGGCGATGGCACCCAAAACGAGGCCAACGAGCGCTGCAATGATAGGCATGCTCACTCCTTTTTATGGATTCGTTACACAACAAAGCGAACCGTCCTTACGAACGGCTCGCGACATTTGAGTAATATGGGCGCAGCTTATGCGGGTCGGATACAGATAAACATATAAACAAACTCATCACAGATGAGCACATATCACAAAGCAAATGACGGTATTTATCCTACGTTGAACCGCAACAACTGTCAAATAAACGCACCCGGCACGGCGCCAATCGAGCGGTGAACGGCAGGGGCGTAACGGGTGCTATGCTTACACGGCGCACTCCTCGCTTAAGGCATCGAGACGTGCTTTAACGGCATCGGCGGCGATGTGATACGAAAAACCCTTACCCATCAAAAACCTGACGAGCTTTTCGAATGCACGGACCTCGGGGACGCGACGTTTAGCGAGCAAGGCCGAAGCGCGGGCCAAGTCGTCATCCACGGCAAAATATGCCTCGGGATACCCGGGGATATCGTCAAGCACGACATGACGACGCTTGAGCTCAACCTCGATCTTGCGCTGTCCCCAGCCGCGACGTTTGCGCTCTTCGATAAAGTACGAGCAAAAACGGTTCTCGTCCAAAAACCGATACTCGGTCGCTCGAGCAACCGCAAAATCGATCGCGGGCTGTCGAAAGCCATAGCGCGCCAACTTATCGCGCACCTCGCCCGTGGCATGATCGCGGCGCGAAAGCATCTCGGTCACCATGGTGAGTGCACATTTGCGTTCGATAAGCTGCACCGCCTCGCGGAAGTCATCCCAATCACAGGGAAGATCGGGGCGGTTCTTAACGTACAGGCGCGCCACGCGCACGGGAATCCAAATGGAACGTTCGAAACCGCCCTCAAAATCGCAATCGATATGCGCGCAAGGCTTTTTAGACGCATAACCGCTCGAGAACGAGGAGGCCGCTTTCTTATCGGGAAAGACGACCGTGGCCTCGGTCACCGTATACGACATGTCGGCATCCGCTACTCGTCGTCATCGTCGAGCATTGCGGAGCCATCGATGGCGTACAGCTCATCAAACTCCTCGGGGGCGGGCTGGTCGGTCAACTCAACCTCGGAGGGGGCATCGTCGTCATACTCAAGACCGCAGGCAAGGCGAACCTTGTGCTCGATCTCGTCGGCGCAATCGGGATGCTCACGCAGGAATGTCTTAGCGGCCTCGCGACCGTTGCCGAGCTTATCCTCGCCATAGGCAAACCAGGACCCCATCTTTTTGCAAATGCCGCATTCGACGGCCATATCCAGAATCGAGCCCTCTTTGGAGATGCCGGTGCCATACATGATGTCAAACTCGGCCGAGCGGAACGGAGCGGCCACCTTGTTCTTAACGACCTTGGCGCGCACGCGATTGCCGATAACCTCGTCCTTGAGCTTGATGGTATCGATTTTGCGAATATCGATTCGCACGGAAGAGAAAAACTTGAGCGCGCGGCCGCCCGTGGTGGTCTCGGGGTTGCCGAACATGACACCGATCTTCTCGCGCAGTTGGTTAATGAAGATGCAGGTCGTGTTGGACTTGGCGAGCGAGCCGGCGAGCTTGCGCAGCGCCTGGCTCATCAAGCGAGCCTGCAGACCCACCGTCGTGTCACCGATCTCGCCCTCAATCTCGGCACGCGGAGTCAAGGCGGCAACAGAGTCGACGACGATGGCGTCGATGGCACCGGAGCGCACAAGCATATCGACGATCTCAAGCGCCTGCTCGCCCGTATCGGGCTGGGAAATGAGGACCTCATCGATATCAACGCCGATGCGCGCGGCATAGGTGGGATCAAGCGCGTGCTCGGCATCGATAAATGCCACGACGCCGCCCATGGCCTGCGCCTCTGCAAGGATCTCGAGTGAAAGCGTTGTCTTACCGGAGGACTCGGGGCCATAAATCTCGACGATACGGCCGCGCGGCACGCCGCCGATACCCAAGGCGGCATCGAGCGCCAGAGAGCCCGTCGGAATAGCCTCGACCTCGAGCTCGGGACCGCCGTCGCCATACCTCATAATAGAGCCCTGGCCGAACTTCTTCTCGATCTCGGCCTTGGTGGTGGCGATCATCTCGTCGCGCTCTTTGCCCGTCGTGCGTGCATGAACGGTACGTACGGGACCTGAATTCTTGGCCATGAATAGCCCTCCTCTTAACAACCTGAAACGATAATAAACGAACGGCTGTTCGTGGTCAACCGTTCAGATTCATCATATGCACCTGACCATTCCAAAACCCGACCAAACGCCGACCAATCACCGACCAAACGCTTGACCCCACCAATCACAAATACGGGTGATCGAAAAGTTTAGGCCATATACCAGCGCAAACACCAATACCGTCAAAGGTCCCTATCTCCACAATTAAGGGGCCCTAAGGCCCCTTAAACCACGTCTATTCCATAGAATTGAGCACGCGGACAATGCACTCCAAAGCCTCCGCGACCGCATAGGCCCGAACGCACGACCGATCGCCCTCATAATGACAACGTGCAGACTCGACAACCGGCGCTCCCCCATCGGCCGCGCGATACGCCCAGCCAATATAGAACGTGCCGGCAGGGTCTTGCTCGGTGCCACCACCGGGCCCAGCGTAGCCCGTTGCGCTTACGGCAATATCGCTCTGATAGAGTTCAAGCGAGCCCGCGGCCATCTCGCGCGCCGTCTGATGCGACACGGCACTAAACCGATCGAGCGTTTCCTGCTCGACGCCGAGCACGCGATGTTTGATCTCATCGCAGTAGGTCACCGCACCGCCACGAAGCACCGCCGAGGCACCCGGGATATCGGCAATCGTCGAGGCGATCATGCCCGCCGTCAGCGACTCCGCCGTCGACACCGTCACACCACGGGCACTCGCGCGCTCGACAATATCGCGCGCCAACTCCTCGTTGTTTGCGGCGATCTGCAAATAAGACTCCGTCATACCCACCAGGACCTAGACCGAAAAGACGATCTTACGGCAGTTCCAGAAGTACTGGGCACCCGAGACAATGGTCAAAATCACGGCGATGACGTACAGGAAGCGCGACACCGAATAGACACCGAGCAGCAGCGACACCGGCCCCAGCTGAAGA
>DBGAZC010000241.1:0-5973 GCA_048472015.1 Collinsella sp.
CGGTCTTTCGGTGCGTGTCATAGTAGCGCGCCATACGGACATACACGGCGCACGCCACGTGGCGCAGATCGCGGTGGTGGCTGCGGTCGAGCCGCGAGTTACTTAGGTTGTACGTGGAGAGGGCGTTGATGGCGGCCATGAGTCGCTCCTCGCGCACCTCATCGGGCGGAAGGGGGAGCGTGGGCTCGGAGGTTTTGCGACGCTTGGGGGTCTGGCCGGACGGTGCCGGTGCTGGTACAAGGTCTCGTGCCGCGCGCCGCAGCTCGATAAGGGCGTTATCGAACATGACGGTTTTAGAGTCGCGAAGCAGCTTGGGGTCGAGCCCGTGGAACACGGCGTAATCCTGCAGCCACACGCGTGCAAATCGGTCGATGCCGGGCTCGAAGGCGCGATAGACATCCCAAAAAGCCTTGATCTTGTTAAAACCATCGAGCGGGTCATCTACGCCAATGCCGCAAATCAGCTCATAGAGATACAGAAAGGCAAAGGACGTAGACGTTTCCTCGACGGTTCCGCGGCGCACTTGGGCACGCCAGGTAAAGTAGCCGCGCAACTGCCGGTCGCTCATGGCGTTGTAGGTGGGAAAGTACGATTTAAAGGTGCCGTTGTAGGGACAGTCGTCCTCAAAGTCGGCCATCAGCAGGCCCTGGCGGTAGAAAAGCTCGGCTTCCGAAAGCCAGCGACCTGCGCCGCCTTTGGGGTCATCCTGCCAGCGCGATATCTCGCGCATTTTACGGTACTGGTCGGGGAGGAAATTCTGCATCTGTCGGCCGGTTTTGAGAATCGGCTCGTCTGCGTAGACTTCATGTGAGAAGCGGGCAGACTGATGGGTCCGGGCCTCGGCCATAATGCGCCCGATGAGCATCTTGATGTCCTGGTCGGCCACCGCTCCTCCTCTCGAACGCAGCTACGGTGACCTCATATCATAGCACAGCATCAAACAGGTGTTCGAGATACCGCTGCGTAGATAGATTTAGAACAGGAGGGCGTAGATGACGGCGATGACGACGGAGGGGAGCATATTGGCCGTGCGGAAGGTCTGAGGACGGATGAGGTTGACGCCGACGCAGAAGATGAGCATGGAGCCTACGAGCGAAAGGCTGTTGAGGGCTGCTGTGGTCATGATGGGGGAGAGCGCGCCGGCAAACAACGTGATCGTCCCCTGGAACACGGCGACGGGCAGGGCGGAGAAAATGCAGCCGCGGCCAAGCGACGCCGTCATGGTGCAGACGATGATGCAGTCCAATGCGCCTTTCAGGGCAAGCGTTGACCAGTCACCGAGCAGACCGTCCTGGATCGATCCCACAATGGCCATGGCGCCGATACACACGGTGAGTGAAGTCGAGACAAAAGCGTTGGTGAACTCGTTATCGCCCTCGCTGCCGGTTTTGCGCTTGAGCCATTCGCCAAGGTTCTCGATGGCGGCTTCCAAGTTGACGGCCTCGCCGATGAGCGAACCGAGCGCAAATGAGACGATGAGCATGGTGGTACCGGTGGTCGCTAGCGCCTTTCCATCGATGATGAGCATCTTTTGCATGGTGCCGCCCAGGCCGATAAACAGGACGCATAGCCCCGATGCTTTCATGAGCGTGTCTTGGATGCGCGGTGTAATGAAGCGGCCGCCCGCTAATCCTAAAAGACCGCCCGCAACTAAAAGCACAACGTTGATGATTGTTCCCAAGCCCGGCATGAGCCCTCCTGTATTGATGCCAACGTGGCAATCGTAGCAGAACGAAATGCGAGGCACATCGCAACCCATCTAATACGTTATATAAGTGGTATTAGGAATGATGCGCAGCATTTAAGCCTCAGGTGGTTGTCGGGACATAGGGATAGTATTCAAAGCGCAGTGTCATAAGCCGCTGCGGGGATTCAATAGCCGCGGCGATGATATTGGCATCGCGGGCACGATCAAACCCTTCGAGCTCGATCTGGTACGAGACGTCTTGCATAATGTCCAGACGTCGCCAGGTTAGAAGTGTGTCGCCATCGAATTCCAGGGTCTTGCTTCCGTTTGCGGCAACGGCGTATAGACGCAGCTTGGCGGTGGTTGCAGGGTCGACAACTGTGACCTTTTTAATTTCGTTTCGAGTATTCTTGGCGCCCAACAAGGTGAGCAGTGTTGGGGCCACGACCTCGCCCGATGGCAAAAAGACGACTTCGATGGATTCAGGAAATGCGATGATAGCCGACTTGCGGACGGGCTGATTGGCGGCGGCAACTTCGATGTTCGCAGCGTCGATGACCTCTGTGTGGTCGAGCGCGGCAAGCACGCAGCAGTTACCTTCATCGATCTCTTGAGGATCAGCAAGCCCCAGGCTGTCCGCGAGCTCGGGATCGTTTGGATCGGTAGCGGGCTCATTCGGTGCTTCGAAAGAAGCTGGGACGCTGTTTGTCGGCGACGGCGTGTCGCCCGCACCTGCTTCTTTATCCGCGCTCTCTTCTTGTATGGTTGCGTTGATGGGTTCGTCGTTTGGGGGGAGCGTCTTGGCGTCAAGCGCGGAGGGGAGAATTCCGATGGCTCCGGATCCGTTCCACTCCATTTCGAGAAGCGCCGGGTCGGCAAGAATTCGTTGCCTGCTTTGCGCGTGGGCATCGATTTCAATAGGGCCTGCCTCTATCCCTCGTGTAAGGCTGAGTGATCCGGCTGGTTTCTCGAAATGAGCGTCTGTGTCTTTGGCGCTGACGGCGTAGAACAGCAGGGACGCTTCTCCCGCCGCGATGGCATCGGTGCCGGCTTTGGTCAGCCGCAACGATGCCGTGAATGAGAGGGTGGGCTGCGTGTCGTCTGCATTCGCGGCGGCGCAGCCCAGCCATATACCGCCTCCTTTCTCAAAAAACGTACCGTCGAAGGCGACCTTCGCTCCGTTCGCCGAGTCATCGACCGAAGCGATGTCGATGCGCAGCTCTAAATTGCATGGATCGCCATCTGCATCGAACACAACCGAGCGCCACGTGCAGACGGCGCACCCCGCCTGGGAGCCGTTTGCCTTGTTCGAACGCTTGATATCCACGACTATCGAGCCGTCCGTATTACGACGAAGGCATCCCGAGGTTGAGATCACGGCCTGTGCGATCGAAAAACGCTCGCACGCAATGGCGCTCGACGGATTTGGTGCGGAACTTAGGGCTACTGGTAAGGAGTCTGCCATGACGGGAGTCGCCCAAGCGGCGACAGGCGTTCCGGTTGCGAGCGCGCCGCAGAGTGCGACGACGGGCAAAAGGTTCTTCGATGCCATGGGGTCTCCTTAGCTAATTTAGTGCGGCCTGTCCGTGTTTTGTTTCTGGCTGCGTTTGATGTGCAGACCGAGGCCGGCGGTTCCCGCGCCTGCTGCTGTGGCGCCTGCTGCCAAGAGCCATCGTCTGTCGCCTGTCTGCGCCAACGGTTCCTCGCGGTCGCCGCGGTCGAGCTCCGAGAGGTCGACCGTCACTTGCGTGGCGGCCTGCGCCTGTTCTTGCTGGGCAAAGGCCATGGCTGGCCCAAACGCTAGGATGCTGACGGCGGCGGCCAGGGCGACGGCCTTATGCCGTGTGCGCACCGGGCTCGACCGTCCAGGTGATCGTCGCAACCTGATCGCCTTCGCCGGTTACGCGGAAGATGTCGCGCGTGACGCGGGCGACGTTTCCGCTTGTCTTGAGCTTGATTTTGTCCGTGCCGCCGGCAATGCCCTGGTAGCCCATGTCGAAGGCTGCATTCTTGGAAAGATCGAGGCCCGTCCCTTGCGCGGCGGCGCTGGCGTTCTGGAGCGCGCCGTCGGGGCCGACCTTAAAGTCGATGGAGTTCTGCGCGGTTCCGGCCTTGGCGTCGGCGGCAATGGTCCAGGTGTTCATGGCGTCGATCTTCATGTTGGTGACATGGATGCCGTAGGCCGAATGATTGTCGATGGTGGTCGCGTCTTCTGAGGGACCCTGAAGCGTGCCGTCGGCCTTGGCGACGAAGGGAATAACCGTCGGAACTTTGAACTCAACGTTGTCGATCTCGGTCCTGACTATTACTTTCGTGGTTCCAACGCGCCCGGCTGCCATAGCTGGCGTCGGGGCGGCGCCCATTGCGAGCGCGAGCGCGAGCCCTGCGCCCACGACGAGCGCTCTGGCTCCGTTCATGTTCCTGGTGATGTCCATGGTCGTTCCTTTCTATTCGCCGCGGGCCGTCCCCGCGATGATTGGACGAATGCTGGTGAATTGCGTGCGGTGCCGCGTCGGCCGGAAAGCTAGTTCTCGGCTTGCTCAACCCGTACCTTGACACGTGTCGGATTGCCGTGGCTGTCGAGGGTCTTTGCATCGAGTGCCTGGATCTCGATGTACGCCTCGCCTTCTTTGATGTCGCCGGCGGGGCACGTCTCGATTGTCTTGCCGGTCTCGACCACACCGGATTCGTACATGGTCTCGTCGTTTTGGATGACGCGGAATCGCTGGGGAAATTTATTGTCTTGGACGTTTTGCACGTTGACGCGCAGCTTGCCGTCCTCCTGCAGCTGAGCGACCGGCGCGACCGAAATCGTCATCATGTTGTCGCGGACGATGGCGTCGAGCTCATCTTGGATTTCCTGACGCGTTTTGCCCTCGGCCGTCGTGACCGAAGCGCCCGCCTCGGGTACGGGCTGCGACTGCCAAGCGTATAGTCCTACGGCGACAAGGGCGCAGACGATGGCCAAGCAGGCAACGATGAGCTTCTTGCGACGACCCAGGCCTGCAAAGTGGGGTGGCTTCTTCGCGCTCATGCGGCATCCTTGGCGGTATAGACGCGCGCAAAGGTGGACGGGTCCGCTCCAAAGAGCATGTGAAGCATCAGGCGGCGCGAGTAGACGAGCTCTTCGAAGTCGGGAGGGAGCTCGATGTCGTGGATATGCGCGATGTGGTGGGCGAGCGCCGAGAACGACTCGGGGTCGCAGATCACATCGGTGGTAACGTGGTAGACCGTCGTATCGGGGAATGCCTCTTCGTCGAAAGGCAGGAGATGGGGATCGTCGTCGACTTCGATGGCGATGCCGTACTGGGGCCAGTAATATGCCATGGGAACCTCCCTGCTTCTGGGGCCAAAACTTCTGTCGGTTTTGGCTGTCGATGCCGACGGTATCAGCCGCTACTTGACCAATTGCTGACCAAATGCTTGACGGATTGGTGTCTCCGCAGGTAAAAGGCGGCAAAAAATACTCCAACTTTTTTCAAGCGACAATCGCGCGGTCGGCGACGGCGGGGCCATATGTGTCAAAAGCATCGTCTGCCGAGGAAATCAAGCCGCTCGCCGAATTGCACGAACGTAAAAATCGCCAATTATGGAGACGGTCTCGAACACGTCGACGAAACGATGCGGTAACATCTCCCTGCAAACACTGTAGTTAGCTAAAGGGGGAGTTCGCGTGTCTGCAACCATCAAACCCTTCACCGACGAGTTCGAAGAGTATGGTCGCGATGAGTCTCGCGCATCGGGCGAGGCCTCGAGCATCTCGTTTCCGACAACGGAAGACGAGGTCCGTGCCATTTTGGAAAAGCTCCATGCCGAGCGTGTCCCGGTAACGGTTCAGGGCGCCCGAACCGGCCTTGCCGCCGGTGCCGTGCCCCACGGCGGGCATATCCTCAATACTTCCCGTATGAATCGCTACTTGGGCCTTCGCCGCGATGAACAAGGCCAATTTCTGCTGCGCGTGGAGCCGGGCGTTGTGCTCTCGGAGCTGCGCAAGCAGCTGAGCAAGAAGGTGCTGCCGACTGCTGGTTGGGACCAGGCATCGCTTGAGGCCTACGAGGAGTTCCAAGAGGCCCCCGAGCAGTTCTTTCCCACCGATCCCACCGAGGCATCTGCCTGTCTGGGCGGCATGGCGGCATGTAACGCCTCTGGTGCCCGCAGCTACGCCTACGGTCCCATGCGCCCACATATCACGGGACTCCACGTCGCGCTGGCTGATGGCGATTTGCTTGAGCTTCAGCGCGGCGAGGCTTTTGCCCAGGGCCGCCACCTGTCGCTCGTGACGGCAG
>DBGAZC010000242.1:0-2847 GCA_048472015.1 Collinsella sp.
CGCCGCCGGTGCCGTTGCCGCGGCGCTCCACGCGCATAAGGCGATCTTTTTGACCGATGTCGATGGCCTGTACAAGGACTTTAGCGACAAGGACTCGCTTATCTCCAACCTAACGCTCGACGAGGTTAACGAAATGCTCTACGGCGGCGAGGTCGATAAGGGCATGATTCCCAAGCTGCGTGCGGCCGTCGATGCGCTTACCGGCGGCGTATTTCGTGCCCACATCATTAACGGTACTACGCCGCATTCGCTGCTCCTGGAGCTGCTGACCGATGCCGGCGTCGGCACCGTGATCCATTCCACCGAGACGGCTTACGAGTTCGATACGCATCCGCATCCGCTTTCGACGTTTGCTGCGCGTCTGACCGAAAACCTTGACGAGGTCGAGAAACTTCAGACGGTCTAGCTGACCCGCAGCCGCCCCATTCCTGCACCCATAGCCCCGCGCCGGCTGGCGCCCAACGAAAGGCATCCCATGTCACTTGCAGCTCAGCAATCGCTTGAATCCCATTACGTTATGCATACCTTTGGCCGCTCTCCGGTCGAGTTTGTCGAGGGTCACGGCATGAAGCTCACCGGCGACGATGGCCGTGAGTACCTCGACTTTCTTGCCGGCATCGGCGTGTGCAGCCTAGGTCATGGCGACCCTGCTGTGCTTTCGGCGCTCGAGGCGCAGACCAAAAAGCTCATGCATGTCTCCAATTACTTTTACATCGAGCAGCGCGGACAGGTCGCGGCGCTGCTGTCCAAGCTTGCTAACGACGACGTAGATGGTGCGCGCGTGCTTGCCGATGCCATTGCCGCCGGCGATGAGACCACGGCAGCTGCTCTTGGTGCCCCGGCTGCGGGCGAGCAGGTGTGGGAGACGTTCTTTGCCAATTCCGGCGCCGAGGCCAACGAGGGCTCGATGAAGCTCGCGCGCCTGTACGCCAAGCGTGCCGGTAATGGCGGCAACACCATCGTGTGCATGCGCGGCGGCTTCCACGGCCGTACGCTCGAGACCATTGCCGCCACCATGCAGGATTGGCTGCAGGACAGCTTCCGCCCGCTGCCGGGTGGCTTTGTGGCCTGCACGCCCAACGATGTGGACGAGCTGCGTGCGATCTTTAAGCAGCTGGGGAGCGAGATTTGTGCCGTGATGCTCGAGCCGATCCAGGGTGAGAGTGGCGTGCACCCCATGACCGAGGAGTTTATGGCGACAGCGCGCGACCTGGCACACGAAGTGGGCGCCGTGCTTATCGCCGACGAGGTCCAGTGCGGCATCTTCCGCTCCGGCAAGCCGTTTGCGTTCCAGACCTATGGCGTGGAGCCCGACATCATGAGCCTTGCCAAGGGCATTGCCGACGGCGTGCCCATGGGTGCCGTCGTGGCAAAGAAGGAGATTGCCGACGTGTTTAAGCCGGGCGACCACGGCTCGACCTTTGGCGGTAGCTGCTTGGCCGTCGCGGCGTGCGCCGCGACGCTCTCCGCGCTTGTGCGCGGCGATTATGCCGACCATGCTGCCAAGGTGGGTGCCTATATGGAGGCAAAGCTCGCCAAGCTGCCGCACGTGACCGAGGTACGTGGTCGCGGCTTGATGCTCGGCTGTGATTTGGATGATGCCGCGGGCGACGCGCATGGTGTTGTTGCCCGCGCGCTGGCCGCCGGTGCCGTGATCAACGCTACGGGTGCGCATACGCTGCGTTTCCTGTCGCCACTCGTCTGCGAGGAAGCCGACGTGGACAGTCTGATCGAGATCCTGTCGGGTGTTTTGGGCTAACGCGGCGCAATAACTCAATTTGGACCGAGTTCCGGACTGCGGACGTGCCCTATGCGGCATGATTCAGCGGTCTGGAGCCCGTTTTGCCTTAGATTTGCTAAGGCAGGGAGACCTGCTGGTCAAAAAACATCAAATATGAGTACTGTTACCAGTTGAATCTCATATGAAACCGACTATCTAGGATTAGTTAGACCACACATGTTCAGTTATGTTAATGGGAAAACAGCTAGCAAAGGCTTCAAATCGCTGATTCAGGGCTAGATTTACCCAGTGAAACCCAAAAATCGCTGCTACAAAATTAGTAACAGTACTCATTTTTGCCATTTTTTGGCCACAGCCTTTGTGACAGACGTGCTGGCGGGTTCGAATCCCATGCGCCGGGCACAAAAAAGAAAGGCCTCCAACACCGGAGGCCTAACAATTCAATGGTGGGCGATGAGGGATGTCCGCGTGCGGCTGGCGCCGCCCGCATCCGCTTCGTCGCTCCGCTCCTCGCGTGCTGCGCTGGAAAACGCTTCGCGTTTCCTCAGCTTCGCACCCTGTCGGGTTCGAATCCCATGAAATGGGCCCAAACAAAAACGGTCCCCTTTCGAGGACCGTTTCCAATTCAATGGTGGGCGATGAGGGATGTCGCGTGCGGCTGACGCCGCCCGCTTTCGCTTCGGGCCTACGGCCCTCGCGTGCTGCGCTGGAAAACGCTTCGCGTTTCCTCAGCTCCGCACCCTGGCGGGTTCGAATCCCTCTGCGATGGGCCCAAAAAAGAAAGGCTCCCATTGCTGGGAGCCTAACAATTCAGTGGTGGGCGATGAGGGATTCGAACCCCCAGCCTTGTGCGTGTAAAGCACCTGCGCTAACCGTTGCGCCAATCGCCCGTGCGGAGAGAGTATAGCAAAACAATCGCCTCATTCACCTCATATCCATTAAAGGTAGCTGGCACGTGTCGCAGCCCTTGATTATCAACTTTATCCGAACACCTCCCACATTCATCCGCACATGTGCGGATGAATGTGGGAACCCGATACCCTGAGGGCCGGATCGGCCGGCCCCGGGAGATCGGAGGACGGCATGTCCGGAAAGAGGAAGAAGGG
>DBGAZC010000243.1:0-22145 GCA_048472015.1 Collinsella sp.
TCCAGGCCCACGACACCGTCAACAGCGAGCTGGTGGACGCCGTGGAGCTGCTGCGGGATGCCGGCGTTGCCCAGGCCGAGTGCGAGGCATACCTCGCCGTCCGGGAGCACGCCAAGGAGTCCCGG
Organism: Collinsella sp.; assembly: GCA_048472015.1. Classification (GTDB taxonomy): domain Bacteria; phylum Actinomycetota; class Coriobacteriia; order Coriobacteriales; family Coriobacteriaceae; genus Collinsella. The sequence continues at coordinate 126 of DBGAZC010000243.1, forward strand.
GATGCCACCGACGCCCTGGTGAAGGCCCTGGAGTCCGCCGCCTGCGAGACGGCGGAGACGAAGGAGGCCCGGGATCTGGTGCTCCAGAACCGGGAGTTCCTCAGCAAGAAGTCCGTGTGGGCCTTCGGCGGCGACGGCTGGGCCTACGACATCGGCTTCGGTGGCCTGGACCACGTCCTGGCTTCCGGCCACAACGTCAACGTCTTCGTCTTCGACACCGAGGTCTACTCCAACACCGGCGGTCAGGCCTCCAAGGCCTCGAACCTGGGCCAGGTCGCTCAGTTCGCCGCTGCCGGTAAGGTGACCAAGAAGAAGTCCCTGGCCGAGATCGCCATGAGCTACGGCTACGTCTACGTGGCGCAGGTCGCCATGGGCGCCAACCCGGCTCAGACCCTCAAGGCCATTCACGAGGCCGAGGCCTACGACGGCCCGTCCCTCATCATCGGCTACAGCCCTTGCGAGATGCACTCCATCAAGAAGGGTGGCATGCAGAACTGCCAGGCCGAGATGAAGAAGGCTGTCGAGTGCGGTTACTGGAACCTCTTCCGCTTCAACCCCGAGGCTGCTGCCGGCAAGAAGTTCTCGCTCGATTCCAAGGAGCCCGCGGGCGGTTATCAGGAGTTCCTGATGAACGAGGCCCGTTACGCTTCGCTGACGCGTTCCTTCCCCGAGCGCGCCGAGGAGCTCTTCAAGGAGAATGAGCAGGCTGCTATGGACCGCTATCAGCACCTGCTGAAGCTCAAAACGGTGTATAACGAGGCCTAGGTCTCCCACCGCAGGATCTGAGGGCTGACCTTCGCGGACGTCCTCGGACATGAAAGAACCCCCGCTGCGTACTACGTGCGGCGGGGGTTCTTTCGTCCTGCGGAGTGTCCGCGAAGGTCAGCCCTCAGATCCTGCTACGACTACGTCCTCGGATTGTGTGGGCGGATGAAGGACGTAGTTGGCGGGTATTCCGTCCCTTTCGCTGTTTCGCGGCTTTGCCGCGAAACCTCGCGCCACTTTGGGGATGGATGGGGGACTTGGCTGTTGCCGCCTTTTCGGAGCTCTTCTTTATTCCTTATGCTGGATGAAAAGCCCCTTGTTTTTGCAGGGGTGCATACTCGACTTATAAGTGCATAGAATCTCGTATAGCGCGAGTAAGATATTGCGCTGTCCGTTTTGTGTTTAGCAGAGATGTAGTTTGCATAATCCAACATAATCCTCGCTTCATTTAAATAAAGTCGCACGTAAATTACGTAGATATGTCTGAGCTGGAGTTCTGTACGCTGAGCGGATAAAAACGACCGTTCACCGTTCTGCTATTTTCAAAATGAATAAAATGAGCGATAAAGAGAATATAAACCTTAATAAACTCGCGTATCGCACGGGCGCGGGTTATTAATGGGTTGTAGGCCTTTTACAGAAAGGATTCCAGCAATGTCTAAGCCTCTTGGCAAGCCCGATCGTATCGTCGTCGCCCTTGGCGGCAACGCCCTCGGCAACAACCCCGTTGAGCAGATCGAGGCCGTGAGCAACACCGCTCACGCTCTTCTCGGCCTGATCGAGCAGGGTAACGAGATCATCATCACCCACGGCAACGGCCCGCAGGTCGGCATGATCCAGAACGCCTTCGCCGCTGCCCACGACGCCATCGGCACCCCCGAGATGCCGCTGCCCGAGTGCGGCGCCATGTCCCAGGGCTACATCGGCTATCACCTGCAGCAGGGCATTGGCCGCGAGATGCACAAGCGCTATAAGCGTTGGCACGCCGCAACCGTCGTCACCCAGATCGAGTGCGACCCCGACGACCCCGCGTTCAAGAACCCGACCAAGCCGATTGGCCCGTTCTACACCGAGGAGCAGGCCAAGGAGTTCATGGCCGAGGATCCTTCCAAGGTCTTCGTCGAGGATTCCGGCCGCGGCTGGCGTCGCGTCGTCGCTTCCCCCGACCCCAAGAAGATCGTCGAGGCTGACTCCATCCTCAACCTGCTCGACAACGAGTTCATCGTCATCGCCTGCGGTGGCGGCGGCATCCCCGTCGTCCGCGACTACGAGAACAAGGGCTGCTACAAGGGCGTTCCCGCCGTCATCGACAAGGACCTGGGCGGCGAGCTGCTGGCCGAGGACTGCGACGCTGACGTTCTGTTCCTGCTGACCGCCGTTGAGCATGTCGCCATCAACTTTGGCAAGCCCAACCAGGAGGAGCTCGAGGACATCACCGCCGACGAGGCCGAGCGCCTGGCCGACGAGGGCCAGTTCGGCAAGGGTTCCATGGAGCCCAAGGTCCGCGCCGCCATCAAGTTCGCCCGTTCCCGCAAGGGCCGCACCTGCATCATCGGCGCCCTGGACAAGGCCGCCGAGACCATGGCCGGCCTCTCCGGTACCCGCATCCACGAGTAGCCTCTACTCCATTGTCTCTCTCGTGGGCGCCAGGCAAGGCGCCCACAAACTAGCCTCTCTTCATGAGCCCCGCAGTCCGCTCCGACTGCGGGGCTTTTGCTATTTACCTAGTCCCCGATGGGTGGGTAGTCATTGGGGACGTTCTTAAACGACTAGTCAAACAAGAACGTCCTCAATGACTACTAATTTAAATCTGTCCCCAATGACTGCGGAAAGCGCATCTCACACCGACGCATTGCTTTCGGGCCCTCTCTCCGTGCTCCCTATAAGTTCAGCTGGACTCCCCGCAACCTGTTCCGCGTTGGCGGAACGAGCGCGACGTGGAGTGTCATTCTTTACCGCGTTAGACTAGACGCAGGGAAAGGAGGAGGACATGGATGCTCGCGTCAAGCAGCTTGTAAATATGATCGAGGACGCTCAGCCTGTCGCTGTCGCGGTGCTTGCCAAGCGTCTCGAGGTAAGCGAGCGCGCCGTGAGAAACTATATCCATCGCGCAAACGACAATCTTGCGGGGGTTGCACGCATCGTTGGCAGCAAAGGGCAATATCGTATCGATGTTGCACATGCAGATGAGCTTGCTCGCTTGCTAGACGGTGCGGCTCTGGCCCATCCGGGCATTCCTGATACGCGCGACGGCCGTGTGTCCTTCCTTCTTAACGACCTTCTCATGCGGTCCCAGTGGGTGACGATTGAGGAGTATGCGGATTTACTCTACGTTTCGGCGCGAACTCTGTCCAATGACATGCGTCTGGTAGAGCAGAAACTCGCCCAATTTGACTTGACGCTCGAAAAGCGCCCTCGCTACGGAATCCGCGTTGCGGGTGGGGAGTCGCAACGGCGTCTGTGTCTGGCCTCGCTGGTGAGGCCCGTGTTGCCCGACACCGACGATGCAGAGCTCGCCGAGCGCCTGCGGGCCATCGCCGCATGTGTGGACGATGCCCTGACTGCCTCGCCCGTCACGGTGAGCTCGCTGGCATCCCGCAATCTCATCATGCATCTTTACATCGCTCTTGGCCGCATCGAGCAGGGCTGCTATGTCCCGGCTGCAGAATCGGACGTTTTAAAGCTGGAGGGAACGCGCGAATACGCCGCGGCTTTCCAGATTGCCGCAAACATCAAGGATGCCCTGGGCGTGAGCATGCCCCGAGAAGAGGTTGCCTTTATCGCAATCCATTTGCTCGGCAGGGGCACGGGCGTGCCCGAGAAGGGCTCTGCCGTTATCTCGGACGAGATGTGGGAGATTGCTTCCGAGATGGTACGTGCGGTCAACGATGAGTTTAGGTTTGACTTTAGCGGCGATCTTGAACTTCGCATGAACCTTGCTCGGCATATCGGCCCTCTGGGCTATCGCCTTGAATATCACATGCATATGGATAACCCCATGCTGCCCGATATCAAGACGAGGTTTCCGTTGGCCTATTCGATGGCAGCTGGCACCTCGCAGGTACTCGAGCGTCATTTTGGCAGCCAGCCCTCTGATGAAGAGCTCGGCTACATCGCCATGGCATTTGCCCTGGCCCTCGAGCAGCAAGCCGACCAGCCGCGTCGCAAGCGCATCCTGATCGTGTGCGCCTCGGGAGCGGGAAGCGCCCGTATGCTCGAGCACCAGTACCGCAAGCAGTTTGGCATGTATATCGATTCGATTGAGACATGCGATGTCGCCCGCGTGGGAACGTTCGATTTTTCGCACATCGACTACGTGTTCACAACGGTGCCGCTCAACGTCAAGTTGCCCGTGCCCGTCCGCGAGGCCGATTTCTTCTTGGAGACGAGCGATGTCAACGCTATCCGCAAGGTGCTGAGCGACGACACTGCGCAATCGGACTCCGTAAGCTCTTTCTTTAGCCGTGCCCTGTTCTTCAACCGCGTTGAGGCGTCGTCGAAGCAGGCCGTTCTCCGATATCTCTCCGAGCGCGCCGTCGAGAGCGGCCGTGTCGATGCCCAGTTTGCCCAAGAGGTCGCCGAGCGCGAGAGCGCGAGTGCCACCTCGTTTGGCAATGGGGTAGCCATGCCCCATGGGATGCATCCCTTGAGCGCCGAGGCCTTTGTTACCGTGGGCCTGCTCGAACATCCCATTCTTTGGGACGAATACGGCCATGAGGTCGATATCGTCTTTATGGTGTCGTTTGCCCGGTCGGGCGGCGATGAGGCGCGGATCTTGAGCTCACTGCTCGCCGAGATCTTTATGGACCGCCAGGGGGTCGAGCGCCTACGCGAGCGCCGGTCCTGGCATGAGCTGATGGCGCTTGTGCAAGCGCATACGGCTTAAGACTTCTTTTGTCGATAACCCTGTCTGTCTACCTGCAATAAACCTCGAGGATTGCGGGCGGGAGATAGGCGTTTCGAATATTCAAGTACAAACCAAACATCACGGGAGAGGAGACCGTTATGGACGATCAGGGAACCGAGATGGTTTCGTTTCAGCTGGTCGCTGCAGCGGGAGAGGCACGCAGCCTTGCCTTCGAAGCCCTTGAAAAGGCAAAAGCGGGGGATTTTGACGCCGCCGCCAAACTCATGAAGCAGTCAAAGGATGCGGGAATCAAGGCTCACCACATCCAAACGCAGCTGCTTTCGACTGAGGCAGCGGGCGAGCATCTGTCGGTGGATGTGTTGCTGGTCCATGCTCAGGACCACCTCATGTGCTCCATGCTTGCTCAGGAGCTCGTGCAGGAGCTGATCTGCCTGTATGAGTGCACTGCAACCAAGAACGCCTAGCGGCGTGCGGTGACTATCCAACCAATCAACGCGAAGGGAATCCCTTATGAAGATCCTTCTTGTTTGCGCAGCTGGTCTGTCTACAAGCATTCTGATGAAGAAACTCGAGAAATATGCGGAGCAAAACGGCATCGAGCTCGATATCGATGCGGTGGGTATCGGCGAGTATCAGGAGACGTGCGCCAATTATGACGTGCTGCTCTTGGGGCCGCAGGTGTCCTACCAGCTCAACACCGTCAAGCAGGGGAGCGGTAAGCCGACCGCGGTCATCCCCGCACAGGACTACGGCATGGGCAACGCCGCCAACGTGCTGGCACTCGCCCAGTCGCTGTTGGGTTAGGAGGCGACCATGGAGAAGTTCATGACCCTGCTTCAGGAAAAACTGACCCCTATCGCCAATTTCTGCGGCACCGAGCGCCACTTTGCCTCCATGCAAAAGGGCTTTATGAGCGCGATCAGCTTCATCTTGGTATCTGCCGTCTTTATGATCCTCGCCAACCCGCCGGTCACGGCCGACCTGGTGGCGCAGGGCGGGTTCTGGTCCGTCTTTGGCCCTTGGCTCGATTTTGCGACGGCCAATAAGCTCACGCTGCTCATCCCCTTCAATATGACGATGGGCATACTGTCGGTGATCGTGACGTTCGCAATCGCCTATAACCTGGCGGGCACCTACAAGATGCCCAAGCTTAACGCCGGCATGACCTCGCTGGTGATGTTCCTGATTGCCGCGGCGCCGTCGTCCTACTACCAGCTTGCTGACGAGTCCGTGCTCCAGGCGGTCCCCTGCACCTATCTGGGTGCGCAGGGCCTGTTTACCGCCATCATCGTTGCCTTGGTCTCCGTCGAGGTCACGCGCTTCTGCCAGACCAAGGGCATCACCATCAAGATGCCCGATGGCGTGCCGCCGTTTTTGTCCGAAACCTTTGGCGCCATCGTACCTATGCTCGCCAACATCCTCATCTTCTTTGGCGGCAACCTGCTGATCCAGATGATCGATCCCGCGCTGTCCATCCCCTCGGTTATCGAGAAGCTGCTCGCTGCCCCGCTTTCCGTCGCAGTTGACTCTGTGCCCGGCGCACTGCTTATCTGCTTCATGACGCTGCTGTTTTGGTGCTTTGGCGTCCACGGCAACATGATCGTAATGCCCATCACCGCCCCGGTCTCGCTTGCCGCCTTTGCCGCCAACGCCTCGCTCTATGCTGCCGGGCAGCCGCTTGAGTTCCACCCGGTGCTCATGTCGTTGGCCATCAACCTCATCGGCGGCACGGGTAATACGTTCTCTTTTGTGGCGCTCTGCGCGTTTAGGGCAAAGTCGCAGCAGCTCAAGGCATTTGGCAGGGCATCGATCGTGCCGAGCTTCTTCCGTATCTCCGAGCCCGCGATCTTCGGCGCGCCCATCATCTTCAACCCGATCCTCATGATTCCGTTTGTGCTAGGCGGCATGATCTCGGCCCTGCTGTATTGGGGTGCGGTCTCACTGGGTCTTGTCTCTAACTTCTACATCTTGGTGAGCGGCACGTTCCCCATCTTCGTTCAGGGCTTTGTCCAGTGCCTCGACCCGCGCATCTGGGTGTTTACGATCGTTTTGATCGTGGTCATGGCTGTGGTCTGGTACCCGTTCTTTAAGGTGTACGATAACCAGCTCCTGGCTCAGGAGCAGGAGAACGCCGCGGCAGCTTCTGCCGAGGATGCTGAGTAGCATGAGTTACTTTGACAGAACGTCTGCCGCCGGTATGCCCGAGGGCTTTTTGTGGGGTGGTGCCCTCGCCGCCAACCAGGCCGAAGGGGGCTGGAACGAGGGCGGCCGCGGCATGTCGCACTCCGACCTGATCCCACAGGGTTCCGACCGCTGGGATGTAATGTTTGGCAGGCAAAAGCCCGTGGACGATCCGGACAGGCTGTATCCATGCCGCTGGGGCAACGACTTCTTCCATCATTGGCACGAGGATGTCGAGCTCTTTGCCGAGATGGGCTTTAAGTGCCTGCGTCTTTCAATTTGCTGGAGCCGTATTTTTCCCACAGGGATGGAGGCCGAGCCCAACGGCGAGGGCTTGGAGTTTTACCGTCAGGTATTCGAGGCGCTGCGCGAGCATGGAATCGAGCCGCTTGTGACGCTGTCGCACTACGACTATCCGTTGGCTCTGGTCGAGCGCTATGGTGGCTGGCAAAGCCGAGAGATGATCGAGCGGTATGCGCACTACGTCGAGACCGTCGGACGCGCGTACCAGGGCCTCGTGCGTTATTGGCTTACGTTCAACGAGATCAACAGCGTGGCGCTGTCCTATCTCAACGCGGGTGTCACGCTCGAGGATGAGCGTGACCGTGCAGCCGTGACCGCGGCGTTTTCGCACCATATGTTTATGGCGAGCGCTCGCGCTGTCGAGATCCTGCACAAGATCGATCCCGCAAACAAGGTGGGTTGCATGATCGCTGCCGGTGCGACCTATCCGTACCGTTGTGCGCCCGAGGACGTATGGCTTGCGTATGAGGAGGACCGCGGCCGCTACTTCTACACTGACGTGATGGCTGCGGGCGCCTATCCTACTTGGAAGCTGCGTGCGCTCGAGAAAGAGGGTGTTCACGTGCCCTTTAAGCCGGGCGATACGGAGTATCTGGCCGAGCATACCGTCGACTTCATCTCGTTCTCGTACTATTGCTCGCGCTTGGTGTGCGCCGATGACCAGGTGATCGCTGAGAAGGCGGAGGGCAACGTGTTCCCGACGCTGCGCAATCCGTACCTCAAGGATAAAGAGACTGCCTGGAAATGGCAGATCGATGCGCTGGGTTTGCGCGTGACGCTTGCCGGCTACCACGATCGTTACCATCTTCCGCTCTTTATCGCTGAGAATGGTGTGGGCGGACTCGATGCGCTGGAAGACGGCAAAGTCCACGATGCGTATCATATTGATTACCTGCGCAGGCATATTCTTGCGCTACGCGATGCAATTGTCGAGGACGGTGTTGACCTGATGGGATACACGCCGTGGGGCTGTATCGATCTGGTATCGGCCTCGACGGGGCAGATGAAGAAGCGCTATGGCTTTGTTTATGTCGATGCCGATGATACGGGCAAAGGCACGTTCGATCGCTACCGAAAGGACAGCTTCTGCTGGTATCAAAAGGTCATTGCATCAAATGGCGAGGACTTGAGTTAACCCTTGCAAGCCTGCTGCCCCCGCGGCCCGTTTCGGCCGCGGGGGCTTTTGCTATTTACCTAGTCCCCGATGAGACCCTCATTCTGTGGGTAGTCATTGGGGACGTTCTTAAAAGACTAGTCATTTAAGTCTGTCCCCAATGACTGCGGAAACCCGGCACTTGGGGACGTTCCTTTTCTGCTGGCAGCTTGGAACAGTCCTTAAAGCCCGCATCAATCAACTGCGGAAAGCGCATCCCAGAATGAGCGTCCAACATGGGACATAGTTTCCCTTGAGGGCCTCAACCGGAAAATGCATCCCGGAATGTTGCCGGAAAGTGGAACGTAGTTTCCCAAACGGGCCGCTAACGGAAAGTGCATCCCGCTATTGAGCTCCAAAATGGGATGCGCTTTCCGTGTCGGCAGTTCCTGGCAGCCTGGGGCTACTCATTTAAGTCTGTCCCCAATGACTAGTAGTAGGCCCACATGGCTTCGACTTCGTTAAGGACCTCTACGGCGCCCCAGCGGCGGGCGCTGCGGCTGGCCGAGTTGGGGTCGTAGACGCCAATCTGGTCGGCGTCGTCAATACCGTAAAGCACAATGTAGTGGCCCACGTTGGTAAAGGTGCCCGGCCGAACGGCGGCGATGATGGGCGCTCCCGAACGCAGCGCCTGAGTCATCGAGTCGCGATCGTTATGGAGCTCCGTTCCGTTAAGTCCCAACTGCCACGCGCCGCTCGTCATAAACGACCATTCGGTTGCACCAGTGGGGGCGTAATTGCCCGCCTCAGAAAGCGCGCACATATCGACGGGGGTCATATCGGTGCGTCCCGTCTTAAAGATATAGACCATGGTGAGGCACGTAGGCCCGCAGGCATTTTGGCGGATGGTGCCGCCGGCGTAAGACAGCTCCGACCACGCAGGGTCGATCTGATAGATATGGGGCATCGTGCCGGCTTGCCATTGCGGGCGCGGGGTCGAAAAGGCGAAAGAATAACCGGGCGCGACGGGGGCCTTGAGCAGCTTGTCCTCGGCGGTGGGCTCGAGACCGGCCGAGCCGTGGGACATACAGGAGCTCATAAACACAAAGACCAGACAGGTGAGGATAGAGCACAGTGCGAGGCGAAGTCGACGAGCCGGCAGAGCGGGGGCATTCACGTGCGATGTCGAGCGGTAGGGCTTGCCGTCGCGTCCACCTTGGGGATGCGAAAAGAAGCGGTTGATATGGATGCCGGGCTGACGTGCGCCGTTGCGGCGCAGTTGCGGAACCTCGGCTTGATGCTGTCGAGTGCGCGCGCCTAAGCGGCTGTCTTGCTGCGCGCTTGTGCCCGTGCGCGGACGGCCACTTTGCCGTGTTTTGCTTGCCTGCTGCCGAGACGAAGGCCTGGGTTGCTCTTGAGGACGTTGCGGATTGCTGCTTGTGGCACTTCCGGGCGTAGGCGTGGTACGGCCAGCAAGGCGAACGCTTTGTCGCCGTTGATCACCGTCGTTGTATCCGTATGCCATTCGTACCGCCTTGTCTCATGTATAACCTGTCCATCCTACAAAAAAGATGTGCAACAAATGGGTCCGCGCGTCAAAAGCTCGGTAAACGGTACGAAAGGCGCAAAACACACGGCCTCAAAAACATCTCTATATGCGTCCGATGAGCGTACGCCCGTCGGACGGGCGGCAACAATGAGCGGCAAACCGTGCCGTTCGTCCCAAAAACGGCGCCGCTCGTTTTGCAGTTCTGCCTTCGGTCGAGCTACAAGCGGAGCTGCTGCGCCAAGGCCGTATCTTAAAGCCACGAAATAAAAGAGCGCGGCAAAACAGACCGCGCAAGGGGTGACGTCAAGGGGCGTCAAAAAGGAAAGGAGGGGAACAATGGCGGACAAGAACGCAGAAGTTGCAGTCGAGGATAACGGCGGCATGAAGAAAACGCTTTCGCTCTGGAACTTCTTCACCATCGGTTTCGGTGCCATCATCGGTACCGGTTGGGTTCTGCAGGTCGGCGACTGGATGGTCGTGGGCGGCGGTCCCGTTCCCGCTATGATCGCATTCCTCTTGGGTGCAATCTTCCTCGTGCCCGTCGGAGCTGTTTTCGGTGAGCTCACGGCTGCTATCCCCATCTCGGGCGGCATCGTCGAGTATGTCGATCGTAGCTTTGGCCGTACGCTGAGCTACATCACCGGTTGGCTTTTGGCCCTGGGCAACGGCATCCTGTGCCCGTGGGAGGCCATCGCCATTTCGACCCTCGTGTCCGAGATGTTCGGCAGCCTGCCCGGTCTTGAGTGGCTGCGCGCCGTTAAGCTCTACACCATCCTGGGCGCCGACGTTTACCTGTTCCCGACGCTGATCGCGCTCGGCTTCGCAGCCTATGTCATCTTCCTCAACTTCCGCGGTGCCAGCTCGGCCGCCAAGCTCCAGGCCTTCCTGACCAAGGCTCTGCTCTGCGGCATGCTGCTCGCCATGGGCGTCTCGCTGTTCACCGGCTCGCCGGACAACGCCATGCCCGTGTTCTCCCAGGTCACCGGCGCTGGCGGCGGTAAGGCCGCTACCGAGGGCACCAGCCTGTTCGCCGGCATCGTGTCGGTCCTGGTTCTGACCCCGTTCTTCTACGCCGGTTTCGACACCATTCCTCAGCAGGCTGAGGAAGCAGCCGAGGGCCTCAACTGGAACAAGTTCGGCAAGATCATCTCCCTGGCTCTGCTGGCCGCCGGCGGCTTCTACATGGTCTGCATCTACTCGTTCGGCACCATTCTCGACTGGCATGAGTTTGTTAAGAGCCCGGTTCCCGCGCTTGCCTGCCTCAAGGGCATCAACATGCTTCTGTACCTGGCCATGCTCGTCATCGCCACGCTTGGACCCATGGGCCCGATGAACTCCTTCTACGGCGCCACGAGCCGCATCATGCTTGCCATGGGCCGCAAGGGCCAGCTGCCCGAGAAGTTCGCCGAGGTCGACCCCAAGTCCGGCGCTCCCAAGCTCGCCTGCGTCGTTCTGGGCGTCATCACCGTCATCGGTCCGTTCCTGGGCAAGAACATGCTCATCCCTCTGACCAACGTGTCGGCTCTCGCCTTCATCTTCTCCTGCGGTATGGTCGCTCTCGCCTGCCTGCGCATGCGCTTCACCGAGCCCGACCTGCCTCGTCCCTACGAGGTGCCCGGCGGCAAGTTTGGCATCGGCCTCGCTATCGCTGCCTGCGCCATCATCATCGGCCTGCTCGTGATTCCGTTCTCTCCCGCCTCCCTCAACATGGTGGAATGGAGCATCGTGATCGGCTGGCTGGCTATTGGCCTGGCCCTCATGGCTTTCACCAATTCCCGCAAAAAGTAACGCCTAGCCGGGGCGGATCGGGTGCGCGGAATCCTCTCTCCCGCGCACCGAACCCGGCACCACTTGGGTAGCTTTGTGAGGCCTTAACCCAACACGGCCTCGCCCACTATATGGATCCATAAGGAGGAACCATGTCCACTAAGTATGCAATCGTTGGCGGCAAGCTCATCGACGGTACCGGTGCCGAGCCGGTCGAGAACTCCCTCGTTCTCGTCGACGACAACGGCAAGATCGAGTACGCCGGCGCTATGCAGGACCTTCCCGAGGGCGTTGAGGTCATCGACGCCGCCGGCAAGACCGTCCTTCCCGGCCTGATCGACACCCACCTGCACTTCTCGGGCAACCTGACCGACGATGACACCGATTGGGTCATGCAGCCGCTCCTCGAGAAGCAGGCCGTCGCCGTCAAGCAGGCCTACGACTGCCTCACCCACGGCCTCACCACCGTCTGCGAAATCGGCCGCTTTGGTATCCAGATCCGTGACTGCATCGACAAGGGCGTCTTTAAGGGCCCGCGCGTTCTGGCCACCGGCCTCGGCTTCTGCCGCGTTGCCGGCCACGGCGACTCCCACCACTGCACCCAGGAGCTCAATAAGGAATCCCATCCCTGGGGCGACCAGGTCGATGGTCCTTGGGATCTGCGCAAGGCCGTCCGTCGTCGCCTGCGCGAGAACCCCGATGCCATCAAGATCTGGGCTACCGGTGGCGGCATCTGGCGTTGGGACTCCGGTCGCGACCAGCACTACTGCTCCGAGGAGATCCAGGCCGTGGTCGAAGAGGCAAAGATGGTCGGCATCCCCGTGTGGAGCCACTGCTACAACAACCATGCCGCTGCCTACGATTCCGTCCGCTTTGGCTGCGAGCAGCTGATTCACGGCTTCGATATCGATGAGCGCACCATGGACCTCATGGCCGAGCAGGGCACCTTCTTCACCCCGACGATCGCCTTCCTGCCCACCTGGTACGCCACTTATCCGCCCGTCTACGTCCCCGAGCTGCACGACAAGTACGAGGGCACCCTGGTCGAGAAGGAGCTGCAGCGCAACTACGACTGCCTGCGCGAGGCCAAGAAGCGTGGCGTCGTCATGACGATCGGCTCCGACTCCTTCTCCTTCGTCACCCCGTACGGCACCTGCTCCATCGAGGAGATGTACGAGTTCGTCGACAAGATCGGCTTCACCCCGGTCGAGACCATCACCTGCGCCACCCTCAACGGTGCCAAGATGTGCCACATCGAGGACGAGACCGGTTCTATCGAGGCCGGCAAGTGCGCCGACCTGCTGGTCGTCAACGGTGACGTCGCCGCCGACATCCACGTGCTCAACACCGACAACATGGACGTCATCATGAAGGACGGCTGGATCGTCGAGGCGGGCACCTTTGGCGAGGCCAACAAATACAGCGCCTAAACTACCGTTCATCGACGACTGGATGTAAAACACAGTATTTGATTGCATAATGCAATGGAGAGGGTCGCTTGCGGCCCTCTTTATTGCTATGGGTGCGATAGATAAAAGGGGATGACGGTGGATTTAAACAGGCTGATTCTGGGCAAGAGCTACAACTCTACCAAGGTCTTTCGTACGGCCCAGCATGTGGTCCAGGCCATCCTGCTCGGTGTTGTCGTTCCGGCGCTTATCCTGCTGCTTATCTGGGATTTAACCGATAATCCCAATCCCGTTCCGGGCGTTGTCGTTATTGCCGGCATGGTCATGCTGTGCTTCTTTTTCTCGTATGTCTTTGTGGTCCCCGACGACCTCACATCGAGCGCAACCGACCGTACGCTCGCCATCGCATCAAAAATATTCGCCTACACGTCGCGCGGCCTTACGCCCGAAGCGGCCCTGGGCGCCTCTAAAATTATCCTGTCCGAGACCATCGCCTCTGCCATCTGCTTTACCGACGGCAAGCAGGTGTTGGCAAGCTGGGGCGAGGACTCGGCAAAGTGCCCCGCCGGCACCCCGGTCGTGCTCAAGACCACGCTCAGTGTGATTGAGACGGGCGAGCAGAGCGTGTTTTCGCGTGACACCTCCAATGAGACGGGCGGCTATTTTCCCCGCCTGCGCGCCGGCATCGTCGCGCCGTTTACCGTGCGCGGGCATTGCGTGGGCACACTCGAGCTGTATTACCCTCGCCTGAGCAGCATCGATATGCGCCAGACGGCCCTTGCCTCGGGTTTTGCCGACCTAATTTCCACGCAGCTCGCCAGCTTTGAGCTCGAGCGCCAGGACGAGCTCACAGCCCGCGTTGAGCTTCGCGCCCTGCAGTCGCAGGTCGACCCGCATTTTCTATTCAATACCATTAGCACGATCGTGTCGCTCGTTCGAGCCGAGCCCGACAAGGCGCGATCGCTGCTGATCGACTTTTCCAACTACTATCGTCAGACGCTTTCTGACTCCGATACGCTCACCACGCTCGAGCACGAGGTGGAACAGGGCACTCGTTATATCAATCTTATGCAGGCCCGGTATGGCGACGGCCGTCTGCGCGTTTCGGTCGACATCGACTTTGAGGTGCGCGACAGCCTGGTACCGCCGTTTATCTTGCAGCCGCTGCTCGAAAACTGCATCAAGCATGCGCAGCGCGAGATCGAGCCGCTTTCTATTCGTGTTAGGGCTTTTGAGACCGATGACGGCTTGGAGATTATCGTCGAAGATGACGGCATCGGGATGAGCGAAGAAGTCTGCGCGCATCTGTTTGAGCAGCATCGCCGAGAGGAGCCCGAGAGCATTACCGCCGACGGCTCCGTCAAGCGAGGTTGCGGCCTGGCGCTCTTCAACGTGCTTCAGCGCATCCATTTCTTTTACGGAGAAGATTCTGGCATGCGCGTGAAGTCCCAGGAGGGCGTGGGAACGCAGGTCATCGTTGAGTTGAACGGCGAGCCGCATGAGCCGGCGCCGCTAACGGTGTAGCACGCGGTTGGATTGAGAGAAAAAGAGGGGAAGCGCATATGTCCGAAGGCTGGAACATCCTGGTGGTTGATGACGAGCCTCCAATTAGGGCTGAGCTACGCTATCTGTTGGAAAAGGATACGCGTGTGGGTCAGATTGCCGAGGCGGGCAATGTCACCGAAGCCGTGGAGTCGATTCTGTCGAACAAGCCCGACGTGCTGTTTTTAGACATTACCATGCCCGGTCGCTCGGGAATTGAGCTTGCCGAGACGCTGCAGAACCTAAAGACGCCGCCGGTTGTGGTGTTTGTGACGGCATTTGCCGAGTATGCGGCCGATGCCTATAACCTCGATGCTGTCGATTACATCGTCAAACCGGTCGAGGATGCCCGCCTGTCAAAGGCGCTCGACAAGATCGAGACTGCCCTGGGGGCTCGCCGCGTCGTCCATGCTCCGCGCCAGCCTTTGCGCCTGACGGTGGATCGCGGGGGCAAAAAGGTGTTCATTCCCGTGGCGGATGTCTGCTACTTTGAGGCGCGCGCCGATTTTTGCAACGCCGTCTGCGCCGAGGGGACGTACCTGATCAATGAGTCGATTTCCTCGCTCGAGCGTCGCCTGGCCTCCGAGGGCTTTATCCGCGTTCACCGCAGCTATCTGGTTAATTTGGAAGACGTACATAATGTCGAGATCGGCTCCACGGGCCTGATGGAGCTCAGGCTCGATCGCGTAACCTCGATGGTGCCCGTGTCCCGCCGTCGCGCTGCCGAGGTCAAATCGCACTTGGGGCTTGCGTAAGGGTCGGTGTGCCATCGTTTGCCGTTACAGGTTTGGCATGACTGTGCGGTGGGCATAATGGATTGCATCGAATGAAATCGAAAGGATTATTATGCCCGCGCTCATTACGCATCATCTGTTTGGCGAGGAAAGCATCGACCGTCTTCCGCGGGGCGTTATCACGTCCGACGAGGAACGCATCGCCTTTATCCTGGGAAACCAAGGTCCCGACCCGTTCTTCTTCCACATGCTCACGCCGCGCATTTCCGACTGCATGTCGCTTGCTCAGGTCATGCACCGCTCGCGCATGTCGCGCCAGTTCTCGTGCCTGCGCGACGGCGTGTCGCACCTGCAGCCGCGCGATGCCAATCTGGGTCGCGCCTTTGCGCTGGGCCTGCTGTCGCACTATGTGCTCGATCGCAATGCCCATCCCTTTGTCTACGAGCAGCAGTTTGGCATTGTCGAGTCCGATCCCGAGCTCGAGGCTTCGGGCAGTCAAGTTCATGCCGTGCTCGAAAGCGACTTGGACGTGCTGATGCTGCAGCTCAAGCGCGATGGGGCTACGGTCGAGGATTATCCGCCGGCGGGCGAGATCGTCACCACCGACCGCATCAATCGCGTTGCCGGCGTGCTGATGAGCTACGTCGCCGGACGCGTGTACGGTATCGACATCCCGGCGGGGGAGTACGCCGGCGCCGTCTCGGACATGCAGCTGCTCTACCGCACTATCGAGCCGGCCGGTTCGGCCAAGACGCGCGCGATTGCCCTGCTCGAGGGCTTGGTGCACGATTATTCGCTGCTCGACGGCCTTGCGCATCGCGTGACGACCGAGCTGCCCGAGCGTACCGGAAATCTGGGCCACTTGGCATGGAAGAGCCCCTTTACCGATGAAGTCTCGACTGAGAGCTTCCCCGAGGTCTTTGACCGCGCACTGCTCGATTACGAGCTCACCGTCGCCCGCTTTATCGAGACCGGCGATATGGAAGCCGTGACCAACCACGTCAATTACAGCGGTCGCGTGCTCGGCGCCGACGAAGAGTTCGACCGCGAGGAGTAGGGCTCGTGCGTGCCCCTTTGCCGAATCCTTACCGGCGCCTCTGGACAATTGGGGTACGATGAACTAACTGCATATCGGGCGAAATACGAAGGGGCCCTGTCCATGAAATACACCAAGCTCGAGCGTAACTGGGTTATGTACGATGTGGGCAACTCGGCCCTCGTGCTGCTCAATACCTCGGTGGTGCCCATCTACTTTAACGCCATCAATACCGGTGCTTCCTCGGCAGACCTGGTGGTCGCCTGGGGCAACGCGCAGACGATCGCCTCGCTGGTCATTGCCATGCTCATGCCCATTCTGGGCGCGCTTGCCGATTACGCCGGCAACAAGATCAAGTTCTTCTTGGGCTTCTTCCTCACGGGCCTGGTTCTTTGCCTGGCGCAGGCTATCCCAATGTCCGCCATGGCATTTTTGACCGTGTACGTGCTGTGCACCATCGGCCTTAACTCTTCTATGACGTTCTACGACGCCATGCTGCCCGACATTACCACCGACGAGCGCATGGACGCCGTGTCCAGCTCGGGCTATGCCTGGGGCTACATCGGTTCCACCGTGCCGTTCATCATCTGCCTGGCGCTTATCATGGGTGGCCCCGCTCTTGGCGTCCCCACCATGCTGGCAACGCGTCTGTCGTTTGTCATCACCGGTGCCTGGTGGCTCATCTTTACCCTGCCGCTCATTCGCACCTATAAGCAAAAGTACGGTCGCGAGCGCGGTTCCCAGGACACCATCGGCCACATCGTGGGCGGCGTGTTCTCCGAGGTCGGACACACCATGCGCGAGATCGCCCACAACAAGACCGTGCTGGTCTACATGATCGCGTTCTTCTTTTACATCGACGGTGTGCACACGGTCATTTCCATGGCAACCAGCTACGGATCGGCTCTGGGCATCGACTCGACCCAACTGGTGCTGGCGCTGCTCGTTACGCAGTTTGTGGCCTTCCCGTCCGCCATCATCTACGGCAAGCTCGCCGGTCGCGTGGGCACACTCAACATGATCTTGGTGGCCGTCGCCGCCTATATGGGCATCGTGCTCTTTGCCGCGTTTTTCTTAAAGACCGCCTTTGAGTTTTGGGTGCTCGCTATTTTGGTCGGCTTGTTCCAGGGTGGCGTGCAGGCGCTCAGCCGCAGCTATTTTGGCCGCATCATCCCCAAGGAAAAGTCCAACGAGTACTACGGCTTCTTCGATATCTTTGGCCGTTACGCAAGCGTTATGGGCACCTTCCTGGTGTCGGTTGTCACCTCGCTGACCGGCAACCCGTCGCTGGGCGTCCTTTCTATTGGTGTTCTGCTGGTTGTTGGCTTTGTGCTGCTGGTCCGTCTGTCCCGCATGGCTCAGGCGGCGGCGTAAGGCAACCGGGCTCAGTACAGCAATTGTGCCTATCTGCAGTACTCTTTTGGAAGTAGCCGCATAAATCATTCTGACTTCCGAACAATGTTTAGCCCAAGTGGGTATGATGGAACCAGCTAGGTCGCGGGGCGTCGCCTGTGTTTGGCGGCGCCCCGTTTTTGTGTTGCAAGGAGGGTAAAGGTATGAACGCCACGGTTGTGATCCCAACATATTGGGCGGGCGATGATACCCAAGCAAACGCTCCTGGCACCTACGATCACTCGACGTCGCTCAATGCCGCCAACCCGGAACTCGATCGCTGCCTGACTTCGCTCGAACAGGTGCGCGACATTCCGCGCATCATTCTCTTGGTGGTCTGTCCGGTTTCTGCCACGGCCGACGTATCCCATCGCGTGCACGAAATCGTTAATGCGCATCCCACGCTTAAGGTCACCATCGTTACCAATACTCAGGCTTCGCGTGTTGCCGACCGCGTGGCGCAGATCGCGCCCAAAGGCTCGGGCGAGTGCGTGAGCCTGCGCGGCTACGGCGCCATCCGCAACATGGGTCTTGCCTGTGCGGCGGTGCTGGGGCACGACGCGGTTGTGTTTTTGGATGACGACGAGACCGTCATCGATGCCGACTTTATGAAGTGTGCGACCTATGCACTGGGCCAACAGACGCGTCAGGGCCTGCCGATTTTAGTCAAGAGCGGATACTTTTACGATCGCGACGGGTCGCCGCTGGCTCCCACGGACAAAGTGGGCATTTGCCATCGCTGGTGGACCAAGCGTATCGAGTTCAATCGCTGGATGAAAAAGGCGCTCTCGGGCACCCGCATCTCGCGCTCCAATTACGTGTGCGGCGGCCTGATGGCCCTGCACGCCCGCGCCTTTACGCGCGTGGCCTTCGACCCGTTTATCACCCGCGGCGAGGATCTGGACTATCTCTTTAACATGCGCATGTTTGGCTACGACGTGTGGTTCGATAACGAGTGGACCGTACGCCACCTGCCGCCCGAGTCCGAGAAGCGCTCACCGCGCTTTATGCAGGACGTGTACCGTTGGTACTACGAGCGGGCCAAGCTGACGTTCGCTGCGCACCAAAAGGAGCTCATTCCGGTTACGGCCGCATCACTCATGCCCTATCCGGGTCCGTGGATCTCGCGCGAGCTCGACGACCGCGTGCGCAAGACCGCCATGGTTCGCAGCATGTTTACCCGCGAGCACGAGGGGTATCTGCGCATCTGGCGTCATGGTATTGACGAGGCCAAGACCTATGCCCGCCAAAACGCCGCAAGCTACCTGCGTTTTCAGAGTTTCTGGCCCAAGATCATGGACGAACTCTGGCGCGACGCACAACTGATTAGCATCCTGGAGGGGGCTGAATGATCGACCGCCGCGCCCAGCGCGATAATTCAATTTCAATCTTTCGCATCATCGCCGTTGTCTGCGCCGTTTGCGTGTTGGCGTACTTTATCTTTGCCCTGGCGACTGGCATTGAGCCGATTGCCACGGTGGTTGCCTGTGCGTTGCTGTGCATCTTCCTGTGCATCTTTATCTATTTGACGCTCAATCCCGATTCGGTGCGCTCCCAGTACACCGAGGAGACGCTCTCGGTTGCCTCGGCCATGCTCGAGGACATTAAGGGCGGCCTGACGCAGGAATCAGCGCTTTTGGTGTGCCGGCGTATCCTGCCCGAGACACGTGCCATGACCGTTGCCATCACCGATGAGAGCAACGTGCTGGCCTGCGCGGGCGAGTTCGAGGAAAAGCTGCTGCCCGATTCGCCCATCCACACGCTCGCCACGCGCTACGTCATTGAGCACGGCATCGTGCAGTCGTTCAACCGCGTGGTGGACGTGGTGGGTTCGGATGGCTCGCACAACCATGTTCCCGCCGGTATCATCGCGCCCATCAAGGTGGGCGACCGCACCGTCGGCACGCTCAAGTTCTACTACAAGACCCCGCGTGCCGTCGACCGTACCCAGTATGCGCTCGCCTCGGGTTTTGCCGAGATCCTGTCCACGCAGCTCGCCATCCACGAGCTCGAGGTGCAAAAGGAACTGACGGCCCGTGCCGAGGTGCGTGCCCTGCAGGCACAGATCAACCCGCACTTTCTGTTCAACACGCTCAACACCATCGCGTCGTTTACGCGTACCGACCCGCTGCGTGCCCGCGAGCTGCTGCGCGAGTTCTCCTCGTTCTATCGCGCCACGCTCGACAACTCGGGGTCGCTTATCCCGGTCTCGCGCGAGGTTGCCCAGACCAAGCGCTACCTGACGTTTGAGAAGGCGCGCTTTGGCGAGGACCGCGTACTGGCGACCTTCGATGTCTCCGAGGATGTCGAGGACACGTTGGTCCCGGCCTTTGTAATCCAGCCCATTGTCGAGAACGCCGTGCGGCATGGCATGGGCGATGGCGATGCCCTGCAGATCGATGTGACCGTCCATCAAGACGGCGACGACGCAATCCTGATTGCCGTGGCCGACAACGGCGTGGGCATGGACGAGGGCACCGCCGCCAGGCTGTTTGATGAGCGCTCCGCCCGCCCCGATGCCAGTTCCCCGCAAGGCGGCGGCGCCGGCGTGGCCATGCACAATATTTCTGAGCGCATCCATCGCTTTTATGGACCGCACTCTTATACGCGCGTCGAATCGGCGCCGGGCAAGGGCACCAAAGTGCTCCTGCATCTTGATTTGTCAGAGAGCATCTTTGACATTCAAGAGTAAAATAAAAGGCTATGGGCTCAACGCCAAGCGGCGGATGCCCAGCGTAGTTTGTTGACGAAAGGTTTAATCCCTATGCTGCGTGCGATGATTGTGGATGATGAGGCCCCGGCCCGTTCGGAACTTCGCTTCTTGCTCGAGCAGACGGGCAAGATCGGCACGATCACTGAGGCGTCGAGCGTCCGCTCCGCCATTGAGATGCTGATGGAAAGCCGCGTCGATGTCGTCTTTCTCGATATCTCGATGCCCGGCGCTTCTGGTCTGCAGCTTGCCGAGGCGCTACATAAGCTTAAGAATCCGCCGGCGATTGTGTTTGTGACCGCGTATAGCGATCATGCCGTCGAGGCGTTCGACGTAGATGCCGTCGATTACCTAATGAAGCCGGTTGAGGAGGCACGCCTGGATCGCGCGATCGAGAAGGTCATGCAGCACGCCAAGCCCGTCACGGACAGCAAAGCCACCATCGAGCGCATTCCGGTGGAAAAGGGCGGCCGTAAGGTCCTCATTCCCGTGGATGACATTCGCTTCATCATGGCCAAGGACGATTACTCCTGTATCTATACCGTCGATGATCGTTTTCTATCGACGACTTCGCTGGCGCAGTTCGAGGCCAAGCTTTGCGACTTTGGATTCTTTCGCGTTCATCGCCGCTATATCGTCAACTTGGCGTGCGTCACAGATGTCGAGACGGTGCCCTCGGGCGCTATCCAACTGGGCATTACGGGCGTCGACGAACGCGTGCCGGTCTCGCGCCGCCGCGTCGTGCCGCTCAAGAAGGCCCTGAGCCTCTAGCACACTGGCCCCGCAGCCCTGTAGACCAATTGTCTGCGGAGCCGTGGGGCTTTTTGTATATACGTCGAATCGGTTTTGCAGAAGGGATCCCATGAACAGTGCAAGCGCCAAGCGCATCGACATCATCTCGGACACCCACGGCTATCTTTCGCCCGCGCTTCTGGACGAGCTCAAAGGCGCAGATCTGATCATCCACGCCGGAGACCTCACCTCAGAGATGGATTACGAGCATCTATGCACCATCGCTCCCGTGCGAGCGGTCCTAGGAAACAACGACTACTACCGCGACTACGGTCCGGATGTGGACCGTCTGGCCATCTTCACCTACGAAGGCCTCAAATTCGCCGTAGCCCACTACCGTGAAGACCTGCCCGTGGGATCCGTAGACGTAGCCATCAACGGTCACACCCACGTAACCAAAGAGGCCCAAGTAGGCCGCTGCCTGGTCCTCAATCCCGGCAGCGCCAGCTACCCCAGAGGTACCAGAGGCCCCACCATGGCCAGAATGCTTGTCAAAGACGGCAAGATCCTGAGCACCAAATTTATTGACCTGGAGTAACCGCAACAAAAACGGGGGATGCAGATCGCATCTCCCGTTTTTCTTTGAGCCAAAGGCAGAGTCCCAACAAGAACCTAAGACAACCCCGCCACGGAGAACGGGGTCGCCGAGCCGCGAAGCGGCGAGCAACAAGAACTGGTTGAACATAGTGACGGCAGGGAGGGTCTCCGGGGCTGGGGGCGGGGGTTAAGTTTGTCGCGAGTTCCGCACGCAAAGGAAAGCACTTAATGTGCTTTCCGTCTTGCGCAGGACTGTAGAGCAGGAAACTTAATTACGCGCCGCTCCCCGCCCGTGCCGGGCAACCCCTCCCTTGTACTTTATCAAGGTAGAGTGTATGATTC
>DBGAZC010000244.1:0-2703 GCA_048472015.1 Collinsella sp.
TGTCCCATTCATGCAGCACCACGTTGCCGTCCCAGCCGAAACGGTGCACACTGTTACCCGTCCTCTTTGACACCCGTCTGCCGAGGGCGTCATAGCCGAACGTGACCGTCCTGCCGTCGGGAGTCCTCACCCCGGCAAGCATACCGTTGGCCTGCCACTCGTAGCAGGTGTCGCCCGGCTGCCAGCAGGCGAACGGGTCAGTCTCACGGCTGTTGTCCTTGTTGTCGGCATCATCCGCAGAGAACAGCATACCGAGCCATCCCTTCTTTCCGGTATGCCCGTTGTTTTCCGGAACGGACACATCCCTGCGGCTCTTGTGTACGAGATTGCCCTCGCAGTCATAGCGGTAATGATACTCGCCGTCCCACAGCAGACGTCCGCCACAGTCATACTCGCGCCCCTTGCATCCGTCCTCCCGGTACAGGTTGCCCACCTTGTCGGGGGTACGGAAGACGCTCTCATACATGGAGTAGTCGCCCCTGACGAGGTTGCACATCGAGTCGTAGTCGAAGATGACCGGCTCCGGTGACAGGTTGCCGCGCATCGACATCAGCCTCGCGCCCACGTCCCAGCGGTAGCTTCTCCAACCCGTGTGACGGTTGCCCGAACGCACGTGGCGCGAGCGGACAAGCCCCATGTCGTTGTAGTCCGTGGTGATCCTTATCCCTCCTGTTGCGAAACGCTCCACCTCACGCCCGGCGTCGTCCCTGCCTATGGTGCTTTCCCATGACCGGACGTCCCCTCCGGCATCGCCGTATGCGGACGCTTCATCCGCTTCCGGTTTCCCAACGGTGGCCCTTATCCCGCCGACAAGCCCGAGCCTGTCGTATGACAGTTCCGTGTCGGCTCCCAGTGAGCTTACCACACGGATGCGCTCGCCGTATGCGTTGTATTCCGACTCCACCGACATGACCTCCATGAACCTGTCGCCTCCGGGAAGCCCCACCGTCTCCCTTGTCACACGCCCCATCGGGTCGCGTTCGAACACCATGCGCGCCTCACCGTTGTCGGCGGTGGCCATCAGCCCGTTCCTGTCGTAGCCGTATTCCTCTTTCGTGCCGTCGTGGTACTCGGCTGCGAGCACGCGTCCCATGGTGTCGTATGTGTAGGCGGTGCTGCGTCCCCCGGGACGATCGATGCGTGTCACACGTCCGCAACCGTCCCTGTGGTATATGCGCTCTATGCCGCCGTAGTCCTTTTCCGACGATATGTTGCCCGCAATGTCACGCCTGAAGACATACCCGGCACCGGTCTCGTTGACCACCTCGCGCAGGCGGTCCATCCCGTCGTAGCGGAAGCTCACCCTGTTCCCGCCTTCCTCGCGCCATGTCATGCTCCCCACGGAGTTGTAGCCCATGCGGACATGGCGTCGCGCGTCACGCGCCTCCGTGATGCTGTCGTAGCTGTCGTAGCCGAGGTGTATGACGTTACCGTCACGGGCGTCTATGCGCCGCAGGCGGTCCAGGGCGTCATACACGTAGAACTCCGTGCGGTTGCCGGGAGAGCTTCGCTCGATGAGCCTGCCCCTGGCATCATGCTTCCAGCCGCCGAGCAGCCTTCCGTCCTCGTGCCATGACACGAGGTTCAGCGAGCCGTCGTAGGACAGTTCGGAACGGCGGTCTCCCTTGCCGATGCCCACGGGCTGGCCGTGGCTGTCGTAGGTGAACTCCGTGACGCCGCCGTCACGGTCTATGAAGCGGCTGACAAGGTGCGGACGCTCCGTGTCGTACAGGCGGACGGTCTTGTTGCCCTCACGGTCCACGTGGATGCTCAGCCGTCCCTTGTCGTCGTATATGTACATCTCGCCGCTGCCGTCGGGGTACGTGACGCCGGTGAGGTTGCCGTCATTGTCGTAACTGTAGCCCGTGACGCCGCCCTCTGGGTCGATGGTGCGGTAAGGCTCCATGAAGTCCGTGTAGCTGTGGCGCGTCTCGTTGCCGAGCGGGTCGATCTCGGAGGTCACAAGCTGGTCGGGCGTATAGCGGTAGGTGGTCGTGCCGCCCGTGGAGTCGGTCACGAGGTTGTAGCCTTCGGACGGGTGGTACTCGATACGTCCCTCCATCATGCCGTCCGTGCCGTAGGTATGGACGCACCGTCCCTTGCTGTCGTATTCCCAGCGGTAGGTGTCGCCGTTGCGGTCGGTCTTCTCCGTCATCAGGTGGCCGCTATACGACATCTCCGTGGTCTTGTCCATGGCGTCGGTGATGCCCGTCATGTTGCCGGATTCGTCGTAGGTGTACGACACCAGACGCTCTTCTCCCTTGCCGGTGACGAACGACAGGCTCGTGACGCGTCCGGCAGGGTCGGTGGCGGCGCGTACCGTGCGTCCGGCAGGGTCGCTCACTCCGGAGAACCTGCCGTTGCTGAAACGGAGCTGTATATGAAGCCCGTCGGGGTTTTCTATGCGCGTCATGCGCCACGCGCCGCCGTCCCGCATGTCGAAGCGGTATGTGAGCAGGCTGTCATGGCTGTATGCCTCGTAGCCTTTTTCGGTGCGGCGCAGCGTCGTGCGTTCCGTGCGCATGTAGAACTCGCCGCCCGGTGCTATCGGCGGGAAAGCGACGGCACGGCCGTCCTCCATGCGGAGCATCGTCACGCCCTCGTCCTCGAAACTTTCCACCGTGCGGTCATAGCAGCAGTGTACGCCATGGCCCAGCCAGCCCTCGTACTCCGAATCGGAGTACCATGCCCGGCTCCATTCCA
>DBGAZC010000245.1:0-7366 GCA_048472015.1 Collinsella sp.
CATCTACTGGGGTTGATAATGGTTTCTAGAATACCCAACCCAAGCGACGATAAACCGACGCCGGGCACGAAAGGACAGATATGGCATCACTGGAAGTCGGCAAGGTTCAGATCTATACGGGCGACGGCAAGGGCAAGACGAAGGCTGCTTTGGGGCGCGAGAGGATGTCGAGGAACTGATTGCGATAAAGCCCGCCACCACGGAGCTCGTGCTAACCGGCCGCGGCCTGCTGCCCCTCGCAGACCTCGCGGACCTGGTCACCGAAATGCGACCCGTCAAACACTACTTCGACGAAGGCCTCCTAGCCCGTCAGGGCATCGAATACTAATTGATTCGTTTTCCGCCAACACCTACAGCTCATAAGGAAGTTGCGGTGGAATAGTACTTGTTTGACGGTCCGCAAGGGCTTTTCAGGAACTATTTCACCGCAACTTATCAGGGGTATCCGACGGATGAGCTAGGCGGTGGCGCGACCTAGCCAGTTGCCGCTGTGGTGGTAGATGGTGAACATGGTTGCGGTGATGAGCCACGTTACGGGGTAGACCAGCAGTAGATGCTCGAGCGACGGATCGAAGGGCATGATCGCAAACACCCAGATCACCCTCAAGACAACGGTGCCAAAGATGGTGAGCATCATAGGCTGCAAACTCACGCCGGCGCCGCGGATGGAACCCGAGGCGTTCTCGATAATCGAGAAAATCGCATAGAACGGCGCAATGAAATGGAGGATAGTCGTGGTGTACGCCGAAATCGAAGCATCGTCGACAAACAAACGCGACAGCGGGCCCGAGAACACCAGCAGCACGGCAGACAGGCCACCAATGAGCATAAACGACAGCACGAGCGACGTATGGTAGCCCTTGCGCATGCGCTCGTAGTTGCGCGCGCCAAAGTTCTGCGCCGAGAACGTAGTGATCGATACGCCGAGCGCCTCGGTCACCATCCAGATAATGCCATCCAGGCGCCCAGATAGACCCCAAGCAGTCGTGACATCGGCGCCAAACGAATTAACCGACACCTGGATCAGCACGTTCGAGATCGAATAGGCAGCCGATTGAAAACCGAGTGGCAGACCACACGAGATCATACTCTTGCAAATACCGCGATCGATACCGAGCTTAGACAGCGAAAGACGCCATGCACCCGGAGCGCGCATCATGCGCAACACGATCATCGTTGCATTGGAGCAAATGGTCAGCGCCACTGCGATGCCGCAGCCCAGCGCCTCCATATGCAACACAGCGATAAAGATGATATCCAGCACCACGTTAACAAGGCAGCCAGAGGCAATGATCACGGCGGGCCCGCGCGTGTCGCCCACGGCACGCAGCAGTGCGGTTCCCATATTTAGCAGCAGTGCCGCAACCATCGCGGCAAAATAACAGCGAGCATAGGCCACGCCCTCTGCCAATAGTTCATGCGGCGTGTTCATAAGCACCAGCATGGGCTCAACGAACACTATGCCGAGAATGGAGAAGACGATACCGCCCACCAGCGCGAGCGTCATGGCCGTGTGAACCGAACGACTCAGTCGTTCATCATCGTGCTGGCCAAAATACTGACCGGTAATGACCGCGCAGCCGGCGCCGACGCCAACGCAAAAGCCAATGCAGAGCTCGGTGAGCACCATCGTGGCTTGAATGCCACCCAGCGCGAGCTTGCCGCCAAACTGGCCGACGATATACGTACCGATAAGCGTGTAGGCCTGCTGAAAAAACGAACTAAAAAAGATGGGGACGCACAGCGACAGCAATTGCTGCCAAATGACACCTTGCGTTACATCGATCGCCGTAGATTTCTTAGCCACACGCCCTCCCCACACGCATACGTCAAACAGCAAAACGGCAATTTAAGACCAAAGCCAATATCAGCTTAGCACCGACTGGCGTCGACCGAAACACCCCGAATCAGAGCCAGGTGCGAAATATCTGCCTAGTGATACAAACCCGGCTGGTAGTGATACTCATTGCTCACGTGCGGGCACAGCTGCCAAAAGGCGACGGCGCTCGCCGCGGCCACGTTAAGCGAATCGACCCCGTGCGCCATCGGAATGCGCACCGCGTGGTCACAGCCGGCAATGGTCTTGGCGCCCAAGCCGGCACCCTCGGTACCCATAAAGATTGCCAAGCGGTCAATCTCCTGCAGCACGGAATCGTCCAGCGATACGGAATCGTCCGTCAACGCCATAGCGGCACACGAAAAACCGGCATCGTGCAACGCGCTCAGACCATCATGCGGCCACACACGAGCCTCGCTGCCAATGCGCGTCCACGGCACCTGAAACACGGTGCCCATGCTCACGCGGGCCGAGCGACGGTACAGCGGGTCGCAGCACGTCGGGCTGACCAAAATACCGTCAACGTTCAATGCGGCAGCCGAGCGGAAAATAGCGCCAACATTGGTGTGATCGACAATACCCTCAAGCACGCACACACGCACCGGACGATCCCCCGCCGCCTCGACGACACCGCCCAAGAACTCATCAACCGGAATCTGACGCGGGCGACGGAACGCCGCGAGCGCACCACGCGTCACGTTAAAGCCCGTCAACTGCTCCATGAGCTCCATGGAGGCCACGAACACGGGAACCGGACCCGCTCCCTCGCGCACGACAAGCTGGTCAAACAGCGGCATCATCTGGTCGAGCCAGCGCTCGCCCAAAAGAAAGCTCACCGGCTCATATCCGGCGCGAACCGCACGCTCGATGACCTTGGCACTCTCAGCGATAAAAATGCCCTTCTGCGGCTCCAGCACGCAGCGAAGCTCACGCTCGGTCAGTCGCACATAGGCATCGAGCCGCTCGTCATCGAGCGAATCAATTCGCAGAACCTCAACGGCATCAGTCATAGCAGCCAGCCCGCACCCTTCTTTACAGCACATCTATACCAAACGAGGCGACGCTAAGCGCCGCCCCATGCATTCAATCAACCCGATGATACCGTTCACGCCAGACGATTTACGCCTCAACGCGATGATACGTCACGAACTCATAATCGACGCCCTCGTCACCCTCACCGGCGGCAATCGTCGCGACCTCGCTACGCTGCGCAATCTCCCACGCGGGATCGGCGTCCAAGTCGGGAAAGTACGTGTCCACGGGATGGACGCAGTGGTTATGAGTGACCTCGGCCTCCACGCAGTACGGCAAAAACTGCCGATAGACATCGCCGCCACCGATCACCCAGGCAACGGGCTCATCGGCAACCGCAGCGAGCGCTTCGTCAACGCTATGCACCACGTCGACGCCCTCGCGGGTAAAGCCTATATCGCGCGTAAGCACGATATTGCGGCGGTTCTTGAGCGGACGCCCGCCGGGAAAACTCAGCAGCGTCTTGCGTCCCATGATAACCGGGCAGCCCTTGGTGCAGGCCACAAAATGGCGCATATCGGCGCGATTGGACACCACCATATCGCCCTCGCAGCCAATACCCCAGTCGTCACACACGGCGACGATGGCAGAAAGCTTACACGTCATGCGCGTCACCTACACCGCAATGGGGATGTTCTTGACCTGAGGGCCGTGCTCATAGCCCTCGACGATCAGGTCATCGGTCGTAAACGCATAGAAGTCATGCACATCGGGGTTGAGCGTTACCTTGGGTGCCGCAAACTGCGGACGCTCGATAAGCTCGCGGACGATATCGACATGACGATCATAGATATGGGCGTCGGCGATCACGTGCAGCAGCTCACCGGGAATCATATCGACCGACTGCGCGACCATCATCAGCAAAATGGCGTACTGGCACACGTTCCAGTTGTTCGCGGCCAAAATGTCCTGGCTGCGCTGGTTGAGAATCATGTTGAGCGTCGGCTTGTCGTCCTGAGGACGCTGCGTCACATTATAGGTCACGCTATAGGCGCACGGATAAAGGTGCATCTCGGACAGATCGCTAAACACGTACGTATTGGTCATAATGCGGCGACTATACGGCGTGTGCTTAAGGTCGTACAGCACACGGTCCATCTGGTCGAAGTCGCCCTCGACGTAATGGCTCTTCTGACCAATCTGATAGCCGTAGGCTTTACCGATGGAACCGGTCTCATCGGCCCACTCATCCCAGATATGGCTGTTGAGATCATGCACGTTATTGGACTTCTTTTGATAGATCCACAGAATCTCGTCCATGGCAGACTTAAGCGCCGTACGACGCAGGGTGAGCGCGGGGAACTCCTCGCGCAGATCATAGCGCGCCGTGACACCAAAGTTTTTAATGGTATAGGCAGGGGTGCCGTCCTCCCACACCGGACGGACCTTTTGGCCCTCGGTGGTGGTGCCATGGTCCAAGATATCGCGGCACATGGTTACAAACTGCCGATCAGCTTTGCTCATTGACCCTCCTGTCAGTCGCCTATAAGCGAGATTTATTGTAGCCCAGGCGCGCGAGTGTCGAATTGGACACTTAGTCCGGCACACGCAATGCACGGCAGCGCGGCTCCGCATGCGGCAACGAGGCATCTTAGCCTTTTTCTGACATATGACAGAAATGCCTTGCGCCCAACGACTAACGCGTTATCCTATTGTTGACATATGTCAGATAAGGAGTGTGCATGGCAGGAAGACGCGAAAAACTGCGCCGCGTCGGGATCATCCCCGAATACCGCGGCTTTACCCCCGATGGCCTGGCCAGCGGTGATGCCATCGACATGACCGTCGACGAGCTTGAGGTGCTGCGCCTGTGCGATCTGGAGGGCCTCAATCAGGAGGCCGTCGCCCTGCACATGGGCATCGCCCGCGCCACGGTGGCGGCAATCAGCAGTCGCGCGCATCGCAAGGTGGCAAACGCGCTGGTCAACGGACGAGCGCTCGTCATCGAGGGCGGCAATATCGCGTACTCCCCCATCGCCACGACGACGGCCGCATGGCCAGCAAAGGAGGTCGGCACCATGAGGGTGGCAACGACGTACGACAACGGCAACATCTTTATGCACTTTGGCCGCAGCGAGCAGTTCAAGATCTACGACATCCAGGATGGCAAGGTGCTCAACGAGCAGGTCGTAGGCACCGGCGGCACCGGCCACGGCGCCTTGGCGGGCCTGCTTGCCAACGGTGGCGTTGACACGCTCATTTGCGGCGGTATCGGCGGCGGCGCTATCAACGCGCTTGCCCAAGCCGGCATCACGGTCTATGCGGGCGCCCAGAGCAGCTGCGATGCCTGCGTCGAGGCCCTCATTGCCGGCACGCTCGCACAGAACGGCGAGGCCACCTGCGACTGCCATGGACATGATCACGAGCACATCCACGAGCATGGCGAGTCCTGCGGCTGCCACGGTCACCACGACCATGACGGGCACGAAGGCTGCGGATGCCACTAGCGGCAAGCACCTCGTCGAGAACGCGCTTCCACGCGTGCGACAACCAGCGAACAAACGGCGAAGGCCGCCTGGAATACCATCCAGGCGGCCTTCGCCATACACGACTCAACTAGTCGTTACTTCTTGTTGCGCATCTGCGCTTCCATCTGGCGCAGCAGGTCCATATCGGACTTGGGGCCGCCCGTTCCCAGGCCGCCCATGCCGCCCAGCCCCATGGCATCCAGACCGGGAATATTGGGCATGCGCATCTTTTTGCCCTTCTTACCCTTCTTGCCCTTCTTGCCGCCGGCCTGCGCCTGATTGGCCATCGTGCGCATGCGGCCCATCATCTTGTTCATCTCGCCCCACTGCTTCATAAGGCTATTGACCTCGGTGGGGGTCACGCCGGCGCCCTTGGCAATGCGGGCACGGCGCTGACCGTTGATGATGGAGGGGCGAAGGCGCTCCTCCTTGGTCATCGACATGATGATGGCCTCGTTCTTGTCGAAGATGCCCTCGTCCAGGTTGCCGCCCATCTGGTTGAGCGCACGCTGGCCACCGGGGAGCATGCCCAGAATGCCCTTCATGCCGCCCATCTTCTTGACGGCCTTCATCTGGTCGAGCATGTCGTTCATGGTAAAGCCCTCGCGCAGCATGCGCTCGGCGGCCTCGAGCTGCTCGGCGTCGGCCGCCTCCTGGGCCTTCTCGATAATGCCGACAACGTCGCCCATACCCAGAATGCGCTTGGCCATACGATCGGGGTAGAACGGCTCCAGCGAATCGGGCTTCTCGCCCATGCTCACGAACTTGATGGGCTTGCCGGTCACCTGGCGCACGGAAAGCGCGCCGCCGCCACGGGCGTCGCCGTCGAGCTTGGAGATAATCACGCCGTCAAAGTCGGTGCGCTCGGCGAAGGTCGAGACGACGTTGACGATATCCTGACCGGTCATGGCATCGACGACCATCAGCACCTGATCGGGCTTGACGGCCTTCTTGATGTCCACGGCCTCCTGCATCATCTGCTCATCGATCTGAAGACGTCCGGCAGTATCGACGATGACCACGTCGCGCAGGTGGTCGACGGCCTCCTGGATGGCGCCCTTGGCGATATCGACCGGGTGCACACCGTCGCCGCGGAAGACCGGTACGCCGATCTCTCCGCCAAGCGTGGCCAGCTGGTCGGCAGCGGCGGGACGGTAGACGTCGCACGCGGCGAGCAGCGGTGAGCGGCCCTGCTTCTTGAGCAGGTAGGCCAGCTTTACGGCCGCCGTGGTCTTACCGGAGCCCTGCAGGCCCACGAGCATGATGACATTGGGAATGCGATTGCTAAAGACGAGCTTGCTCTCGGTTGAGCCAAGCATCTCGGTGAGCTCGTCGAGCACGATCTTGACGACGTTTTGCGCCGGCGACAGCGACTCCATGACCTCGGCGGTCATGCAGCGCTCCTTGGTCTTGGCGACGAACTCCTTGACGACCTTAAAGTTAACGTCGGCCTCGAGCAGCGCCATGCGAATATCGCGCATGGCCGAAGTAATATCGGCCTCGGTCAGCTTGCCCTTGCCGCGCAGGCGGTCAAATGTGTCGTTGAGGCGATCGCTCAGGGAATCAAACACTAGTCACTCCTTAATTGGACTCGCCCACCAGGGCGCGGCAGAAATCTTTGGCATTGAACTCCTGCAGGTCATCGACCTGCTCGCCCACGCCGACGCGCAGGATCGGGAGCTTGAGCTTCTCGGCCACGGCCATGGCGATGCCGCCCTTTGCCGTGCCGTCGAGCTTCGTCATGATAATACCGTCCAGGCCCAGCGCCTCGTTAAACTCGAGCGCCTGGTTCAGACCGTTCTGGCCGGTGGCGGCATCAATCACGAGCACGACTGAGACGGGCATGGGGCCGGCGGCCATATTGGCGGCGCGCTTACGCGTCACGTTAACCACCTTGGCAAGCTCGCGCATGAGCTCAGGGCTCGTGTGCAGACGGCCGGCGGTATCGATAAGCACCAGGTCGCTGCCGCGCTTGTCGGCCTCGTCGAGCACGTCGTAGCAAACACTTGCCGGGTCGGAGCCGCGGTCG
>DBGAZC010000246.1:0-1476 GCA_048472015.1 Collinsella sp.
ACTAATCGGTAGAAAGCTGTGATAAACTAACTCACGCATTACGTGCCCGAGTGGCGGAATTGGCAGACGCAGTGGACTCAAAATCCACCGTTGGCAACAACGTGCGAGTTCGAGTCTCGCCTCGGGCACCATACATGCAAGCGAGCGTTCAAGGGGGTCGAGGTCCCCTTTTCGTGCCGAACTCGCGTGAGCGCGCGGAGCGTTAAGCAAACAGGCCTGCGGCCTGTTTGTAGCGGAGCGTGGCGACGGCGCCGTGCGCCCGAAGCCCGGGGCTTCGCGAAGCGAAGACCCTTCGAGTCTCGCCTCGGGCACCATACATGCAAGCGAGCGTTCAAGGGGGTCGAGGCCCCCTTTTTCGTGTACGTAATGTGATAACGCGCGGTACGTGTTATTATTCGCAAGGCGTTGTTCCCGCAATGCCCTAAAGAGGAACCCGAGGGTTCCCACCTTTTGGCGCCAATGAGCAGCTGACTGGTCATACAACCTAGATTCCCTTCCTCATACCGAGGATGTCTATGTGTACGACCTGGTTGCAAAGAAGCGCCGGGTTATTTTTTTATGAATGGAGGTAGGGAAAATAGCTAAGTCTGATGACACCCGCATCAACGACGAGATCACTGCATCTTCGTGCCGTTTGATTGGCGTCGATGGCTCTCAGCTCGGCCTGTTCGCCATCCGCGATGCCCAGCGCGTCGCTGACGATCAGGGTCTCGACCTGGTCGAGATCGCTCCCAACGCGGAGCCGCCGGTCTGCAAGGTCATGGACTACGGTAAGTTCAAGTACCAGCAGGCCATGAAGGCCAAGGCCGCTCGTAAGAATCAGTCCAAGGTCGAGGTCAAGGAAATGAAGTTCCGACCCAAGATCGACGTTGGCGATTACGAGACCAAGAAGGGCCACGTTCTGCGTTTCCTCAAGAAGGGCGCGCGCGTTAAGATCACCATCATGTTCCGCGGTCGTGAGATGGCTCACCCGGAGCAGGGTCTTAACGTTCTCGAGCGTCTCGCCGAGGATCTCAAGCCTTACGCTACGGTCGAGTCCAAGCCTAAGATGGAAGGCCGTAACATGCTTATGCTGCTCGCCCCGATTAAGGGCGCCTTTGATGAGGATAAAGCGGCAAGCGATACCAAGTAACTAGTGTTCTGTAACCGATTAAGGAGTATTTCATGCCTAAGATGAAGTCCCACAGCGGCACCAAGAAGCGTTTCCGCAAGACTGGTACCGGCAAGCTTATGCGCGCCAAGGCTTTCAAGAGCCACATCCTGAGCAAGAAGTCCACCAAGCGTAAGCGTGGCTTCCGTCAGGAGACCGAGATCGCCGCTGCCGACCGCAAGGTCATCAAGTCGCGTCTCGCCTAAGTTCGCGTTCCCGTTTTTCGTTTTACCGTCTAGGAGTTGATAGAACATGGCACGTATTAAGCGCGCTGTTGCCGCCAAGAAGAAGCGCCGTACCGTTATGCACCGTGCGAAGGGTTACTA
>DBGAZC010000247.1:0-2811 GCA_048472015.1 Collinsella sp.
CGATCGTGTCCGTTTGTAGGCGATTGGGGTCCCGTTTTTGCGTTGCACGATAGAAAGGATATACATGGAGAAAACTGCCGAGCAGCTGCGCCGCGAACACATTGCCCTAGAGGGCGACACCCACGGTAAGAATAAATGGGCGATTCTGTTCACCGTGCTCGTCATGACCTTTATGGCGTGTCTGGATGCGAGCATCGTGACGGTGGCGCTCCCAGTGATGCAAAAGGAGCTGGGGGTGGGTCTCGACCGCATTCAGCTCGTGAGCTCGGTGTATCTGCTCGCGACGTGCGTCGCCATGCTGCCGTTTGGCCGCTTGGGCGATGTACGCGGCAAGGTGAATGTGTTCCAGCTTGGTGTAATCGTCTTTACGGGTGGCTCGTTGCTTTGCGGGCTTTCGGCTTCGCTCGAGGTGCTTATCTTGGCGCGTTTCGTGCAGGGCATTGGCTGTGCCGCCGCGATGGCCAACAATATGGGCATCATCACCGAGTCGTTTCCGGCGCGTGAGCGCGGCCGTGCCATGGGCATTCTGGCGACCTTTGTGGCCCTCGGCATGATGTGTGGCCCCGTGCTCGGCGGCGTGCTGGTGGCGAGCTTTCCCTGGGAGAGCATCTTCCTTATCAATCTGCCCATTGGCGTAATCTCGTTTATCGTGGGGCTCTATACGCTGCCGCATGTGAAGCCGGAGGCTGGCGAACGCCCTATGCCGTTGACAGAGGCGGCGCGTCGCTGCTTTGCGAGCTCGGCTTTCACTATTAACCTGGCTTGCATGCTTATCGTGTTCGTGGGTATCGGTGCCTCCGAGTTTGTGCTGCCGTTCTACTTTCAGGATGCCCACGGCTTTAGCTCCGATATCTCCGGCCTGTTGTTTTTGGCGATGCCGGTCGTGAATGCCTTTGTGGGCCCGCTTTCGGGCTCGGTGTCCGACCGTGTTGGTTGTGAAGCGCCCACGGCCGTTGGCCTGGGCGTGTACGTGTGCGGTCTCTTTGCGGTGAGCACGCTTGACGAGCACTCTTCCATCTTGATGATTGTGTGCTGCGTCGCGTTTATGTCGTGCGGCACGTCGATCTTCCAGAGTCCCAATAATTCGCTGTATATGGGTTCGGCTCCGCGTGAGGCGCTTGGCTTTGCGGGCAGCTTGAGCAGCTTGGCGCGCTATGCGGGCATAGCGCTGGGTATTACGGCGGCGTCGCGCATCCTGTATGGACAGACGAGCGCGGCGATGGGCAAGACGGTCACGAGCTATGTGGCGGGTCGTCCGGACGTGTTCCTCTTTGGCTTCCGTTTGGTATTCTACGTGCTGATGGCCGTTGCTACCGTGGGCTTTGCGCTCACATTGGTACGTTTGGTGAGGACGCGCACCCGGCATTAGCGTGTTGGGAGGCTGTCTGCCACGAATCGGGCCTATCTACTGGTCTTGCAGCTTTATGGTGCGATGCGGCTTGTGGGGCGGGCGGGGGTCGGTCCGTGGTAGACTATCGAACAACGTTTATTAATCGCGCGGTATCGTTGCCACGAGAAGGGGTTGCGCCATGCAGGAGCTTGAGGATCGTATTCGCCATGACGGCATCGTAAAGGCCGGTAACGTCCTTAAGGTTGATGCCTTCCTCAACCACCAGTGCGACGTTGAGCTGTTCGACCACATGGGTGCCGAGTGGGCCCGTCTGTTCGAGGGTGTCGAGATCAACAAGATCCTGACCATCGAGGCTTCGGGCATTGGCATGGCTTGCATCGCAGCTCAGCATTTTGGCGGCGTGCCGGTAGTCTTTGCCAAGAAGGCACAGTCCATCAACCTTGACGGCGAGCAGTATGCCACGACCATCTACTCCTTTACCAAGCAGAAGGAGTACCCGGTCATCGTTGGCAAGCGCTTCCTGTCCGAGGGCGACAAGGTTCTGATCATCGACGACTTCCTGGCCAACGGCTGCGCGCTCGAGGGTCTTATCAAGATCTGTGAGGCTGCGGGTGCCGAGGTGTCCGGTATTGGCATTGCGGTGGAGAAGGGCTTCCAGGGCGGTGGCGATAAGCTCCGCGAGCGCGGCTTCCGCGTTGAGAGCCTGGCCCGTATCGCCGATATGGACTGCGAGACCGGCGAGATCACCTTCGCCTAAGCGCGCAACACAAGCGATTGGTATGCGATGTGACAAAGGGACTTTCCCTTTGTCACATTTTTTATGAGGGGAGGTGTTGATATGGATGAGAACAAGATGGGATGGCGCGAGTATGCGCGCTATGCCGAGATGTCGGTCGAGGAGTTGGCGCGCGATTGCGAGGTGCAGGTGTTTCGCGCGACAGGTCCGGGCGGACAGGGCGTGAACACGACGGACTCGGCGGTACGCATGAAACATATCCCTTCGGGGATTACCGTGACAGCGCGCGAGAGCCGCAGTCAGTTCCAAAACCGTAGCAGCTGCCTGCGTAAGCTGCGCGCTGAGCTTGAGCGTCGCGGGCGTCCACCGCGCCGACGCGTAAAGACCAAGGTGCCTCAGCGCTCACGCCAGCGCAGGCTCAATGACAAGCACTTCAACGCCATTAAAAAGGCCAACCGTCGCAAACCGGGCAGCGACGAATAGCCTCCTCATAAGTTGCGGTGAAATAGGGACTGTTTTGCGGCTTTAGCTGCATAAACAGTCCCTATTTCACCGCAACTTAGGTGGGGTTAGCGGGTTGGGCGCCAGACCTCGAGAGCGGTGGGAAGGATGTCGACCTCGATGCGCGAGGCGTCGATGGGCTCGCCGTCGGCCTGGATGGGGTAGTCTGGCTCCTCAAAGGTGAGCTCCGCATGGCGGCAGCGGCGCATGCGAACCGGCGGCA
>DBGAZC010000248.1:0-1204 GCA_048472015.1 Collinsella sp.
CACGGGACCTAGCAGCACACCCCGTGCGCAACCTTTTGGTGGACATCGAGGAGGCCGCATAAGCATGCATTCTTCCAACGACGCAGCACAGCAGCCATCCCTAAATCATGCAGACCTTTTCTCCTTCCCCCCGACACAGAGTAACAGTCTCCTCGACTCCCCCGCCACAAAAGCCAAACGCTCAACAAACCAGAGCCACAACTTGCGAGCATCGTTCGAAAAGCTCCAAGCATCTCTAGACAAAACCTTCCCCAACCAAGCAAGGGCATACTAATCCCCCATCAGCAAAGAAGCCCTAACGCTCCATTTTTCCGCCCTAACGCCACAAGGGCGACGACCTCGAGAAGGTCAACTTGGGAGGGACGAGGGCTTAGTTCCCCAATCTTTCCGCAGGGGGCAAAAAGCCTCGCCGCACGAAGTGCGCAGCGAGGCTTTTTGCATGCCCGAGGACGATTGGGGAACTAAGCCCTCGTCCCTCCCCGGGATATGTAGCGAGTCGGAGTACCCTTGCTGTTACTCTGCTTTGCCCACAGAGTTGAGGTTGGTCATGCGGATCTTAACCAGCTCGGTGATCTCACGCATGCCCTCCTTGGCCGGCTTCTTGGGGTCGAAGCAGGCGGGGTTCTCGGCCATGTAGGCCATGAAGCCCTTGGTGTAGGCCTGACGCAGCTCGGTGGCGTAGTTAACCTTGCAGATGCCGTTCTTCACAGCCTCGGCAACCTGCTCATCGGGCACACCGGAGGTGCCGTGCAGAACCAGCGGCACGTCGACGGCGTCGCGGATGGCCTTGACCACGGACTGCTCGATGTGCGGATCGCTCGCGTACACACCGTGGCTGGTGCCAACGCCAATTGCGAGGGAGGTGCAGCCGGTACGCTCGACGAACTCCTTGGCCTCGGCAGGATCGGTGTAGGGGCTCTCGCCCTCAACCGCGGGACCGTCGTCCTCCTTGCCGCCAACCTTACCGAGCTCGGCCTCGACGGGCACGCCCATGGCGCGGCCAGCATCGGCGACGGACTTGGTCAGGGCGATGTTGTCCTCGAAGGACTCGTGCGAACCGTCGATCATGACAGAGGTGTAGCCCGTGCGGAAAGCCTGCATGCAGCGGTCATAGCCATCGCCGTGATCGAGGTGCAGAGCGACGGGCACGGAAGCGCGCTCGGCGGCAGCCTTGACCATGCCGTAGAAGTAGTCCAGACCAGCG
>DBGAZC010000249.1:0-3409 GCA_048472015.1 Collinsella sp.
CGGCGGCAACGAGCAGCAGCTCGACCAACATGACGGGGCGACGATAGTGCACCATAAGCACCACGCCATAGATAACAATTGCAGCGTTGATCCACAGCAGCGCACCCGCCGCCTTGGCGACGACGTAGAGCGGCGCCACCAGATATGAGCCGCTCGATGCGAACAAGATAAGCGCCGAGATAATCAGGTGAAGCACCAGGCTCGCCTCGTAAGCACAGATCACCTTGCGGTTATAGGGTGAGCGGCGCGACGCGATGAGCGGAACGTGAATCATCTGCAAGCACGCAGTCAGGGCAAAGACGACGTCGAGCG
Source organism: Collinsella sp. (assembly GCA_048472015.1). Taxonomy (GTDB): domain Bacteria; phylum Actinomycetota; class Coriobacteriia; order Coriobacteriales; family Coriobacteriaceae; genus Collinsella. The sequence goes on from DBGAZC010000249.1 coordinate 313, forward strand.
CGACAATCTGGGGAAGAATGAGCGGTATCTGCATAGTCACTCACCTGCCCGCGGCATCAAGACGATCATGCGCAGCTGGCCAGGCTCGCCCTCGAGACGATACGCCACGTTGCGACCCTGCAACTCGCGCTCGAGTTCATGCGCGGCAGGCGTCTGTGACAGGTCTTCCTCGTCGTCGGAGAAGAGCGTGGCACGCAGCTCAACACTGCACGGATCGTGATCGCTCAAGTGGTACATGAGCGCCGGATGATCGGTGGTGTAGGCGAAAAACGCAAAGTCGTACACGCAGTCATACAGCGCGCTTACCGTGCTGGCATGCATCGGACGTCGTATGGCGATAATCGAGGCGCAATCAACATCGATGGTGCGCAGGTCACTTGCCAGCTCGTTAGCGATTAGCTGGATGCGGTCGCGATCAAAGCCACTCTCCCCGTGCTGTGCCAAAGTAAGCGACCCCTTGCGCTTGCAATAGGCGACAAGCATTTTGGCGCATTGCAGCATGCGAAAGCGCTCGCGCGAAGACGCCTCGTCGGCCAGCGGCGGCAACGAGCTCAGCACGCCATACATCTCATCAAGTGCACGGGCAAGCGCCTGGTCGACATCTTTAACCAGCAAGGCCTCGGCCTCCTGGTCGGCAAGATGCGTCTTAAGATCGTAGTCGGCCGTAAGTAGCTCGTTTTGGCGCTGCAATTCCATGCGCCGGTACGCCAGCTCGCGATTGAGCTCGTTGAGCTCCGATACGTCTTGGGCGAGCAATGCCGATCCGCCTAGCAGTGGGAAGGCGCGGTACATCACATCGGGATCGGACGCCACGGTAAAGGCGTGGGCATGCCCGTGCTCCTGAGCGCGCAGCTCTTCGCGCACACCCGCCGGAATCGGCTTTGATACCGGCGTGGCATAGACTTCCTGCAGGTCGCGCGTTATAACTTTAAGATCGAGCGGCAGGGTGTCGAAAATGTTGGCAATGCCGTGGTACGACGGAATGACGCCGCAATCGAGGCAAATCTCGAGCGTCACCACGCACAGCACGCAATAGACGAGCGAAAAGTTGAGCTTCCATGCCCAAGGCACGCGCAGGGCGTACGAAATGGCAAAGAACGCGCCGCCCAGCAGCACGAGTGCCGCCGTGCCCGAAAAACGTTGGATACGGAAGGACGATGACCGACCCACCAAAATGAAAAAGGCGACAAAGTTAAAGGCCGTCCATATCAGAACGGCAAAATAGCCCCAGCCGTACGTGTAATCGTTACTCCAGGTTTCACTCGAGCGATCGAAATGAAAGACCTGTTGGTGAAAATCGTTGGTAAGCACAAACCCAATGAGCAGGATGGCCGCGATCCACAGGGCTGTGCGGTAGCGGCGACCCGCACGATGTTGCTCCAACCCTGCAAGGCGCAGGCCGCACAGCTGGTAGAGGAGCGGAATGAGCGTCATGGGCACGTAGTACAGGTACCACAGCACGGTGGCATAGAACGGCGTGAACGACTTGTACTTGAGGATGACCTCGATCATCCACAAGGCGCTGATGGTGGCAACGGCAACGAGGCGCCGGCGCAAGACGTAATCCAGACAGCGCAGATAGACCAGCACACCCCAGATTGAGAACGCGACGGCAGCGAGGAGCAGCGGAATCGAGCTCGAATGGATAAGCCCGTCCACGACCTCTTTGGACACCTCGCTATAGATGGGCACGGTGTTGGAGAGCTTGGGATCGGAAGCGAATAACGCCGGCAAGACCGCCAAAAGCAGAAGAAACAGTGCGGTTATGACGCCGGCAATGACGAAGGCGCGGCGACGGTACACCAGGTGCGTTATGCCAACGAGGAATCGCGGCATGGCGAAGAGCCTGCCGCCCCTGGGATCCGCCACCGGCGCGGATCGGGCGGCCGCATGGCCGATATGTCGCTCGCGGGTGCCCATAGTGCTTTTAGTGTACCGACAGGCAGGCTCAAAAAACGGGCCGCATGTCCCAAAATCCGCGGACGGCAAAACGCCCGGCAAGCACAAACTGCTCGCCGGGCGCTTTGGTTAGGAGGCTATGCGGTTGGACTTGCGAAGAGCCGCGGTCGAGACTGCCTCCTAAGGGCCTGAGGTGCTCAAGATTGGGAGCGACAAGCCCGACGAAGCGTACTTAAGTACGCGAGGAGGGTTGGAGCCCCAAGGTTGAGTGCCTCAGTGTCCTTAGGCCAAATCTTCGCCGTTGGAAGCGATTACCTTCTTGTACCAGTCGAAGCTCTTCTTCTTGGAGCGCTTGAGGGTACCGTTGCCGGCGTCGTCGCGGTCCACGTAGATGAAGCCGTAGCGCTTGGACATCTCGCCCGTGCCGGCCGAGACCAGGTCGATCGGACCCCAGGTGGTGTAACCCAGCAGGTCGACGCCGTCCTCGGTCACCGCGTCGCGCATCGCGGCGATGTGCTGGCGCAGGTAATCGATACGGTAGTCGTCGTTGATGGAGCCGTCCTCCTCGACAACATCCTTGGCGCCCAGACCGTTCTCGACCACAAACAGAGGCTTCTGATAGCGGTCGTACAGGTCGTTGAGGGTAATGCGGAAGCCTAGCGGATCGATGGCCCAGCCCCACTGGCTCTGCTGCAGGTAGGGGTTCTTGGCACCGGCGAAGGCGTTGCCCTGGGTCTTCTCGACGTCGGGATTGTCAGCGCCCGCGGAGCAGCGGGTGCTGTAGTAGCTAAAGCTGATGAAGTCGACGGTGTTGTCGGCCAGGATCTCGCGGTCCTCGTCGGTCATGCCCACATCGATGCCCAAGCGCTCGAGCTTCTTGACGGCATAGGCCGGGTAATAGCCACGGCTCTGGACGTCGACGAAGAAGTAGTTGTCCTGGTTGTCGAGCTGGGCCTGGCGCACATCGCCCGGGCGACAGCTGTAGGGGTAGTAGGTGCCGGCAGCGAGCATGCAGCCAATCTTGACCTCGGGGTCGATCTCGTGGGCGATCTTGGTGGCCCAAGCGCTGGCGACGAGCTCGTTGTGGGCGGCCAGATACTCGACGGCCTCCCTGTTCTCGCCCTCCTCAAAAACCAGGCCGGCACCCATAAACGGCAGGTGCAGGATCATGTTGATCTCGTTAAAGGTGAGCCAATAC
>DBGAZC010000250.1:0-4140 GCA_048472015.1 Collinsella sp.
CCATGAGCGACGCGTCGGCCATGCCGGTACGCTCGACCCCATGGCCTCGGGTGTCATGGTGGTGGGCGTGGGCCAGGCGACCCGTCTGCTGGGCATGCTAACCCTCGATACCAAAAGTTATGTCGCCGACATTTCGTTTGGCGTCGAGACCAACACCGATGACGCGGAGGGCGAGGCCGTTCGCACGGTGCCCGTTGCCCCCGAGCTGCACGATCTCACTTACGCCCGTGAGCAGCTGGCCGCTATGCTTGGCCCGCAGTTGCAGGTGCCGCCAGCTTTTTCGGCCATCTCGGTCAATGGCGTTCGCGCCTATAAGAGTGCTCGCGAGGGCAATGCGGTTGAGTTGCCCCCGCGCCCCGTCGAGGTCTATGCCGCCGACCTGATCGCCGTGGGCGGCGAGGGCGATACGTGCGTCTGGACCGTGGCGTTTTCGGTAAGCAAAGGCACCTACATTCGCGCGCTCGCTCGCGATCTGGGTCGTGCCTGCTATAGCGCTGCACATATTTCCGCGCTGCGCCGTACGGCCTCCGGCGTGGTTTCCATTGGCGCCTGTCATGCGGTAGAGGAGCTCTCTGCCGAGACCGCTGCCGGTTTCGCTCTGGATCCCATCGCCGCCCTAGGTGCCACGCGTGTCGATTTGCCGGGTAATCTTGCAGACGACCTGCTTTGTGGCCGCCGCGTTCCCGTTGAACGCGCGCTTGCGGACTTCGATACGGCGAAGGCGCCGTTCGCGCTCGTGCTCGATGGGGGATTGAAGGCGCTTGCTCGTATCGAGGGCGGCCGCTTTGTTATGGAGCACGTCTTTCCGCAGGCGATCGGCGGTGTTCGATGATGCTGGCGCCCCGCGAGCTCGCGCGTATCTTTTTCGCGGGTGAGTTGGATGAGGCCCGTATCGTTTCTGCCGATGCATTTGATGGGTGCGAGTTCTTGGGTGCCGCGTCGATCGCCATTGGCGTGTTTGATGGCGTGCATCGTGGGCACCAAGAGCTGATCGAAGCGGTTATTCGCGATGCACATGATCACGGCAGCAAAGCGGTCGTGGTCACCTTCGATCCTGATCCGGACGTCGTGGTGAGTCCGTCGCCCGCCCAAAAATTGATGACGACGGCCGACCGCCTGCATGCCCTGGCTCAAACCGGGGTCGATGCGGTGGTGGCCGTTCCCTTTACGTCCGCCGTGGCGGCACTCGACCATGTCGGGTTTCTGGCGCTGTTGTCGCGCGTTGTCGACATTCGCTCCATTCGTGTAGGTAGCGATTTTAGGCTCGGCCGCGGCGGCGCTTCGGGCGTTGCCGAGATGCGCGCCTGGGGTTCCGAGCACGGCGTTGACGTGTATGGTCACGATCTGCTTTGCGAGGGCGGTGAGGCCATTTGCGCCACCCGCATCCGTCATGAGCTGGGACAGGGCCATGTGGAGCTGGCTGCTGAGTTGCTCGGCCGCCCGTATATGCTGCGCGGCGGTGTTATTCGCGGTCGTCACGAGGGCTCTGGCATGGGCTTTCCCACGGCAAACCTGCAGGTTCCCGACGGCATTCAGGTGCCTGCCGATGGCGTGTATGAGGGCTTGGTGCTGGTCGATGACACCGTATGGCCCGCTGCCGTGAACGTCGGCCTGCCGCCAACGTATGCCGACGATGCCGCTTCGGCGCATCTCGAGGCTAATTTAATTGGTTATACGGGCGACCTGTACGGCGCTTCCGTTTCGCTGGCGCTTACGCGCTGGCTGCGCCCGTCGCGCGTGTTCGATTCGCTGGATGAGTTGATCGCGACCGTCGAGGGTAATATCGAGGATATTCGTCACAACTTGGGCGAGCAGGGGGTGAGTATCCGTGATTAGCGATGAGGAAAAAGATCAGGTACGCGCTGCGTCCGACCTGGTTGCCATCGTGCAGGAAACGGTTGAGCTCAAGCCCCGCGGCCATGAGTTTTGGGGCTGCTGCCCGTTTCATGGCGAAAAGACTCCGTCCTTCCACATTATTCCCGCCACGCAGGTGTGGCATTGCTTTGGCTGCGGCGAGGGTGGCGACGTCTTCACCTATATCATGAAGCGCGAGAACCTGAGCTTTCCCGAGTCAATCCGTTATTTGGCCGACCGCGCGGGTATTGAGCTGCATGACACCGGAGGTCGTCGCGAGCGCGGTACCAAGCGTGCCCGAATCTATGATCTGTGCGCCGAGACCGCCCAGTTCTACCACACCATGCTTATGCGCGGTAAGGACGGTCGTCCACGCGAGTACTTTGCCAGCCGCGGCATGGGTGGCGACGTCTGCCGCCGCTACTGCCTGGGCTTTGCACCGGGACGCAACGCGCTGGTGTCGCACCTGTCCCAGGCGGGTTTTACCCCGCAGGAGATGATCGACGCCAACGTTGCCGTGAGCCGCGGGCGCGGGCAGCTTGCCGACCGCTTCTACGACCGCGTGATGTTTCCCATCTTTGACGAGCAGGGTCACAACATTGCCTTTGGCGGGCGCATCATGGGTGACGGCCAACCCAAGTACCTCAACACCGCCGAGACGAGCGTGTTCCATAAAAAGCGAAACCTCTATGGCTTTAACTGGGCCAAGGAGTTTATCGTCGCGCAGGATACGGCCATCGTGGTGGAGGGCTATACCGATTGCATCGCCTGCTGGGAGGCGGGGATCAAAAACGTTGTCGCCACGCTGGGCACCGCGCTCACGGAGCATCACGTCAAGACGCTCACCCGCTTTGCCAAGCGTATCGTGTATATGTTCGATGGCGATGCCGCGGGCCAGAAGGCCGCCCGTCGCGCGATTCAATTTATCGAGCAGGATTCGATGGACCTGCGCTGCGTGGTGCTGCCCGACGGCAACGACCCCATGGAGTTCATCACAGCGCATGGTGGACAGGAGCTTCAGGCGCGCATCGACGCTGCCGAGCCGCTCATGGACTTTGTCTACCGTTCGCTGCAGGAGTCGAGTGACATCACCACGCCGGGCGGTCGTGCCAAGGCGCTGGAAGATGCGCTGACGCTTATCTATCCGCTGCGCGATAGCTATATGATCGACACATACTTTATCCAGATTGCCGATCTGCTGGGTTTGGATCTGGAGACGGTTCGCGCGAGTTCGGGTCGCGTGTTTCGCGATGTCGCCAAGCGCGAAGATGCGGAACGACGTCGTGAGCAGAACTATGAACGCCAGCGGGCGCAAGCCGAGCGCTCTGGTAGCGCGGGCGGTCGGACGTCTGGTTCGCAGGGGGCATCTCGCGGTGCTTGGGCATCGGGCGCGACGCCGCCGGTGTCCGCGCCGGTCGAAGAAGAGCCGTATGACTACGTCCCGCTCGATGCCTACGGTGCCGCGCCCGTGGAGGTCGTCGACGACCTGCCGCCGATCGATGTGCCTGATGGTATGGGTGCTGTGCCTGTGACTGATGGTTCGGGCGCTCCGGCTGCGGCGGCGCCGATGGTTCTTACTGATCTTGAGCGCAAGTCCTTGGCAGGGGAGCGCGAGCTGTTGACGATGCTCACGAGCTACCCCGACCTGTTCCGCACGTATGCCGACCGCATCTGCTCTATCGAGTGGGTTGACCCACGTCACGAGTCCATCGCATGGGCCGTTCTGGCAACGCCGCCGGGAACCGATCCTGCAGCCTGCATGGATGCGGCGCGCTCGGTCTGTCCCGAGGCGGCAACGCTTGTGAGTGCCGGGCGCATCTCCGCGACGAGCAAGCACCCCACCGAGACGAACATCGTGTTCATGCTCGATACGCTCGAGCTCTACACCATCAAGCGCCGCATGCGTGCCGCACAGGCCAAGCTGCGCCAGGACCGTTCGCTCGATGATGAGGCCCGTCGCGCGCTGACCGTGCAGGCCGCGCAGGATTCGCAGCGTCAACGCGAGCTGCAAAAGTCTATCGGCGGCGTGGCGGACCCGTTCCGTTTGATCGGTCTGGAGGCCGCAGGCACCGAACAGGCCTAGATGTTGTGGTCAACCAGCGTATTCTCGCCTATATCCAGTCCTCTTTTTGGGTATAGACGCTTATGTGTGTGCTAAAGTATTGAGTCCTGTGGACTATGAAGGGAGAATCTGTGCCAAAAAAGACTGAGAGCACGGGTACTGGGCTGGAATCCTACGTTGCAAAGCTCATGGGCAACGGCTCAAACAGGACTTCGGTAACCGAG
>DBGAZC010000251.1:0-1219 GCA_048472015.1 Collinsella sp.
CGCCGCAGCTGCCGCAACTACAGCGATCGTCCCGTCGAGGCCGAAAAGCTTGCACGTATTATCGAAGCCGGCCAATATGCACCGAGCGGCATGGGCCGCCAGCCGGTGACGTTTGTCGCCGTCACCGACCCCGCGACCGTCGAGCGTCTCTCGCAGCTCAACGCGCAAGTCATGGGCAGCAACAGCGACCCCTTCTATGGTGCCAAGACCGTTGTGGTGGTGCTGGTTGACCGCAGCGTGCCCACACATCTGGAAGACGGCTCGCTCGCCATGGGCAACCTGCTCAACGCTGCCTATGCGCTGGGCGTTGATTCGTGCTGGATTCATCGCGCCCACGAGGTTTTCGATTCGCCCGAGGGCCTGGAGCTACTGGCCAGTTGGGGTCTACCCGCCGACGGCAGCCTGCGCGGTGTCGGTCACTGCATTCTGGGCTATGCCGAGGACACGCTGCCCGAGCCCAAACCCCGCCGCGACAACGTGGTCTACGTAAGGTAATTAGTTCCGCCATTCTACCGAACGGCGGGCTCGTTGACGCTGCGCGGGCCGCATTCACGCCAATCTGACGTTCAATTTCGAGGGCGCGACCAGAAGGTCAGCGCCCTCTCATTTCACGTCACCTTGGCGCAAATGCGGCTCGCTCGCTTTTGGCGACTGACATCGAATGAGCCACTGTCTTGGGCAGCTAAAAAAGCCCCGTCCCAAATTAGCTGCCCCACTCGCAACTTATCCCGCCGATGGAGTTATTGCCGTTTCGCTCGTCTGATTCGCATCGACGTCGTCGCCTTGCTTGTCTTCGTCCTTTTGCACATCGGCGATGGTGGAGGCCGCCGCAACGATACCGCGCTGGGGCGCGACGCTCGTCTGGGCCTGAGCGCCCTCGACAACTTCTGTACCTACATGCGCGAGCTCGGGCGATTTAAACATTGCGTCCAAGTTGGCGCCACCGCCGGCATATCCGAGCGCAGCGAGCGCGATGACGATCACTGCAACGGCGGCCACGATCGGCACGTAGCGATGCCAGCCGGCGGGATTGAGCCCGCTGCGGCGAGCCGCCCCGCGGCTGATGTAGCCGAGCGTTCCGTCGTGCTTGAGCTTTGAGCCCACCACGCGTTTGCGGCCCCACAGCGAGGACTCTGCCTGCATTGCCAAGCGGGCGCTTGCCGAAGGATAGCCGTATTTAGTGCGCTTGAACGAGCCATCAAACCCCGAGGCGTGTTTG
>DBGAZC010000252.1:0-1035 GCA_048472015.1 Collinsella sp.
TTAGTAGTTCATCTGGTGGTAGTAGCGACGCGTGGTGAGCGGGTGGTTGCGGACGTGCTCGAGATGGCAGCTCAGGCGCTCGGTGATGGTGTAGGTGACCATCGGGGAGACGATCTTGCGGAACTCGGGGTCGCTGAACGGCAGCTCGACCTCGGCGGTGTCGAACTTGTTCACGCGGACGTTGACGCCCTTCTCGTCGGCGAGCATGTGGGTGAAGTTGTCCACGCGGTCCATGAGCTTGCGGGTGTCGTCCTCGCCGTAGAGCATGATGAGGCTCGTGCCCTCCTCGCACAGCTCGATGGTGCCGTGGAAGAACTCGGCGGCGTGGATGGACTTGGTCTTGATCCACTGCATCTCCTCGAGGATGCACATGGCGTAGTCGTAGGCCTCGCCCCAGAGCATGCCGGAGCCGATCACCATGTGGTAGTCGGTGTCCTTGAAGTCCTCGGCCATGGCGGCGCAGCGCTCGTCCTGGGCGTCCTTGGCCTTGATGAGGTACGGGGCGATGTTGCCGAACTCCTCCATGAAGGTGTCGTACTTGGGGAAGGCGCCGGCGTTCTTGAGGAAGCGGGCGACCAGCGTGATCTGGTAGGTGTAGATGGCCTCGCACAGGACGTCGTCCTCGGCGAAGCTGAAGAACTTGTAATCGGCGTACTCGGTGGCCGGGGTGTTGTCGTTGGAGACGTACATCAGCGTGCGGGCGCCCTGCTCCTGGCAGAACTTGGCGGCCTCGATGATCTCGGGGGTGGTGCCGGTACGGGTGGAGAAGACGCAGACCGAGTCCTTGTTGAAGGTCTTGGGCGGGCATGCGAGGAACTCGGCGGCGATCTCGCAGTGGACGTCGACGTCGGCCGTGGTGGTCTCGACCCAGTACTTCATCGGGAGCGTGTGGGCCCAGGTGCCGCCGCAGCCGATGAAGAAGATGTTGGAATAGCCCTGCTCGCAGACCTTGTCCACGGCAGCCTCAATCTGAGGACGGAGAGCGAGGGCATCGCTCACAACCTTCTCGTAACGAGGCTCATCGAAATTGAACAT
>DBGAZC010000253.1:0-15099 GCA_048472015.1 Collinsella sp.
CATGGCGGTGAGGCGCTCGACTTCGTCGACGGGGCACTCAAAGTCTAGTTCGTCGTGTACCTGCAGAATCATGTGGGCGGCAAAGCCCTCTTCTTCCAGACGACGGCTTACGCGGGCCATGGCGATCTTGATGATGTCGGCGGCGGTGCCCTGCATGGGGTGGTTCATGGCCGTGCGCTCGCCAAAGCCGCGAAGCTGCGGATTTTTGGCCTTGAGCTCGGGAATATGGCGTCTGCGGCCATACATGGTCTCGGCATAGCCCGCCTGCTTGGCGCGCGCCACCACATTGTCGAGGAACGTGCGCACGCCCGGGTAGGCCTCGTAGTAGCGATCGATCATGTCGCGCGCCTCGGCCATCGAGATATGCAGCGACTGCGACAGGCCGTAGGCCTGCTGGCCGTACACGATACCAAAGTTCACGGCCTTGGCGCGGCTGCGCAGGTCGGGAGTCACCTCGGACACCGGCACACCAAATACGCGCGCCGCCGTCTCGGCGTGGAAGTCCTCGCCCTCGTTAAAGGCGCGCACCAGGTGCTCGTCACCCGAAAGATGCGCGAGCAGGCGCAGCTCGATCTGCGAGTAGTCCACCGCCAAAAAGACGCTTCCCTCGCCTGCCGAAAACGCCGTCTTGACGGTACGACCCAGCTCCGAGCGCGTCGGGATGTTCTGCAGATTCGGGTCGCTCGAAGACAGACGCCCCGTCGCGGTGATGGTCTGGTTGTACGTGGTGTGCACACGACCGTCGCCACGACGCAGCGGACCTAGCGTGTCCAGATAGGTCGACTTAATCTTGGACTTCTCGCGCCAGTCTAAAATCAGGCGCACGATCTCGTGGTCGCGGGCAAGGTCGCTCAACACCTTGGCGTTGGTCGAATAGTAGCCGCGCTTAGTCTTCTTGAGGCCCTTGGTCGGAAGCCCCATCACATCAAAGAGCACGTGCGACAGCTGCATGGGACTGCCAATATTAAAGGTCTCGTCACCTGCCAGGTCGCGAATGCTGCGCTCAACCTCGGCAATCTGGGTCGCCAGACCCTCGGACAGATTGCGCAGGCGGTCGGGGTCCACGAGCATGCCCGCGCGCTCCATCTTGGCAAGCACCGGCACGAGTGGCATCTCGATGCCATCGAACACGTTGGCGGCATTCTCACGGGCCATGCGGTCACGCAGCGGTGTGACCAGCGCCAGCGTTAAGGCCGCCGTGCGAGCGGCGGGCGCAGGAGCGTCCTCACCAGCACCTTCTGCGCCGCGCGCCGCAGGCAGCGCCATCTGCAGATAGGTATCGGCCAGATATGCCTCATCGAACTCGGAGCGGTCGGAATCCAGCAGGTAGGCAGCGACCACGGTATCGAAGATACGCGTGGAATCGGCTGCCAGCGGATCCATGAGCTCGGGCTCAGAGGAATCGATGGGCGAAAGCTCGTGCAACAGCGCCTTCATGTCCGGGCTCGCCACGCGGCCCTCCATAAACAGACGCGCGAGCACGCCGGCAATCACGCCGTGGGCGAAGTTGAAGCCCTCAACCTCAGCCGCCGCACCGCTGTCGCCCTCCTCGAGCGCGAACAGGCCCTTGGACGTCGCCAGCCACAGCGTGCGCGTCAGTCCAAAGAGCGCGCCCTCTTCCTTGTCGTCGTCCACCACGGCGGCGACCCACTCGTCGGCATCAATCGCGCGGGAAATCTCAGCCGCAACGGCACCAAGCGCGTCAGCATCGCCCGCGGCCGCGCGAACCATCGTAGGCATCTCAAACACACTGGAGGCAGCAGCCCCGCCCTCGCCGCCGATCAGCGCCAAGAAACGGTTCTGCATGGCGGTGATACCAAGCGTACCCAGCGCCGCGGAAACCTCATCGGCAGAAAACGCCGGGAAGGACGTCGCCTCAAAATCGAGTTCAACAGGCGCATCGGTGCGGATGGTCGCCACCTTACGGCTCAGCAGCGCGTCGTCGATGTGCGCGCGCAGGTTTTCGCCCATTTTGCCCTTGACCTCGTCGGCATGTGCGATGACCTCGTCCAGGCTACCGTACTGTGCAATGAGCGCGCTCGCCTTTTTGGGGCCGATGCCCGGCACGCCGGGGATGTTATCGGACGTGTCGCCCTTCAGACCGTAAAAATCGGGCACGAGCGCCGGCGTGATGCCGTGATACAGATCGTCCACGCTCTCGGGCGTCATGATCGCCACGTCGGACAGGCCCTTGCGGGTCGAGACCACGTTGACGTGCTCGGTCACGAGCTGATACATATCGCGATCACCGGTCACCAGCAGCATGTCACAGCCGGCCTGCTCGCCCAGGCGCGCCATAGTGCCCAGAATGTCATCGCCTTCCCAGCCCTCGGACTGCAAAATCGGCACGTTGAGCGCGGCGAGCAGCTCCTTAATCATGGGAAACTGTGCGTGCAGATCGGGGTCCATGGGCGGGCGCTGAGCCTTGTACTGCGGCAGCATCTCCATGCGCACGCGCGGCTTGCCCTTGTCAAACGCCACAACAACGCCGTCGGGATTAAAGGCGTCAATCATCTTGAGGAACATATTCAGGAAGCCAAAGATCGCGTTGGTGGGACGACCGTCGGGCGCGTTCATGGTGGGAGGCACGGCGTGGAAGGCGCGGTGCATGAGCGAGTTGCCGTCGATCACGGCAAAGGTACGGCGCTTGTCAGACATATTGAATACCTCGCTTTGGGCTGGGCACGGCTTGCTCACACCAGTTTACACGCTCCCCGCCCCGCGGCCACCGCACATCAGGCTCCCCTGCCGCCGCGAGCCCGCGCGTGATACGATGGCTCACGGTACATCAACCAGCACGATCGATCCGAAAGGAGCCTGCGTTATGGAGCGTCCCTGCGCATGGAAAAAGTACACGCCACAGCAGATCGAGGAGCTCGAGGAGCTTTGCCGCGGCTATAAGCAGTTTTTGAGCGAGAACAAGACCGAGCGCCTGTGCGTCAAGGCCGGCATCAAGATGGCCGAGGAGGCGGGTTACGTCAATCTGGAAACCGTGATCGCCGAGGGCCGCGCGCTCAAGGCCGGCGATAAGGTGTACGCCGCCAACCACGGCAAGGACCTCATGCTCGTCAACCTGGGCTGCGCCCCGCTCGAGCAGGGCTTTAACATCCTGGGCGCCCACGTGGACTCGCCGCGCCTGGACCTTAAGCAGAACCCCGCCTTCGAGGCCGGCGATATGGCCTACCTCGACACGCACTACTATGGCGGCGTCAAGAGCTACCACTGGGTGGCCTCCCCGCTCGCACTCGTGGGCGTCATCTGCAAAAAGGACGGCACCACCGTCGATATCAACATCGGCGACAAGGCGGACGACCCCGTCTTTACCATCTCCGACCTGCTGATCCACCTCTCCAGCGAGCAGATGGCCAAGCCTGCCAAGGACGCCGTCGACGCCGAGATCCTCGACGTGATCGTGGGCGGCCGCCCCGTCAAGTTTGACGAGGACGACAAGGATGCCCCCAAGGAGCCCGTCAAGCAGATGTTCCTGGATATCCTCAAGGAGCAGTACGACGTCGAGGAGGAGGACTTCCTCTCCGCCGAGATCGAAGTCGTGCCCGCCGGCCCGGCCCGCGACATGGGCCTCGACCGCTCCATGATTCTAGGCTATGGCCACGACGACCGCGTCTGCGCCTATCCGTCCATGCTCGCCCAGATCAACGTCACTGATGTCGAGCGCACGAGCATCACGCTCATCGTCGACAAGGAGGAGATCGGCTCCGTGGGCGCCACCGGCATGACGAGCCGCTTCTTCGAGAACACCGTCGCCGAGATCATGACGCTCGCCGGCGAGGACAGCCCGCTGGCCCTGCGCCGCGCACTCGCCCGCAGCCGCATGCTCTCCTCCGACGTGTCCGCCGGCTTCGACCCGGGCTACGCCGGCAAGTTCGAGACCAAGAACGCCGCCTTCATGGGTCGCGGTCTGTGCTTTAACAAGTACACGGGCAGCCGCGGCAAGGGTGGCTCCAACGACGCCGACGCCGAGTATGTGGCCCTCATCCGCGACATCATGGACGAGGCCGGCGTGGACTTCCAGACCTGCGAGCTCGGTCGCGTCAACGCAGGTGGTGGCGGCACCATCGCCTACATCATGGCCGAGTACGGCATGAACGTCATCGACTCCGGCGTTGCCGTCCTGTCCATGCATGCCCTGTGGGAGGTCGCCAACAAGGCCGACATCTACGAGGCCTATCGCGGCTACAAGGCCTTCATTGAGCGTGCCTAAAGCCCCTCATCAGTTGCGGTGAAATAGTTCCTAAATAGCCCTTTTAACAGGCAAAACAAGAACTATTCCACCGCAACTTCTTTTTTGCAGAGGAGAGTCCATGTTGCAGGTCATCATTTCGCCCGCCAAGCAGATGCGCGCGGCCCAAGATGTTTTTGAGGTCTTGGGCATTCCGCCCTTTGCGCGCGAGACGGCTCGGCTGCACCGTGCGCTGCTAGAGATCGAGCGAAATGAAGGCAGTGGCGGCCTGCAGGCCCTTTGGAACGTGAGCGACAGGCTGCTTACAACATGCCTGGATACACTTCACGAATTTATGCCCGTCCTGAGCGATGCCGACCTCGCCGATCCCGATATCGCGCGTCGAATCTCCCCCGCCGTCATGTCCTACCACGGCATCCAATACCAAAGCATGGCGCCCGAGGTCATGGATGCCGCGCAGCTCGACTGGCTGCAAAACCATCTCTGGATCCTCTCGGGACTCTACGGATGCGTACGCCCCTTCCATGCCGTTGAACCGTATCGGCTGGAGATGGGCGCGAAGCTTGTCGTCGACGGTGCCCGAGACCTCTACGCATTTTGGGGCGACAAGCTCGCACGGGCTATCGCTCCGGCAGACTCCAACGCTACGATCGTCAACCTCGCCAGCGCGGAATACGCCAAAGCCGTTCTGCCCCGCCTCACCACCGATGTCGCGGTCGTCACATGCCTCTTTGGCGAAGGCGTCCGCAACGGCAAGCCCATCCAGCGATCGACCGCCAGCAAAAAGGCACGCGGCTCCATGGTGCGCTGGATGGCAGAAAACAAGCTCGAGGATGTAAGCGGGCTCACCGCGTTCGACGTTGGTTATCGTCACCTTCCCGAGCTTTCAAATAAAAACACTTTGGTCTTCCTGAACGAACAGACCTTGTAGAACCACCGCTACTTTTGAATGTGCTGCCTAGGCACGGCGTCTATTCCGCCAAGCCGTCGGCTTTGGCAATTTCATTTGTCGAACCGTCCTGATAGGCAATCTTGACGTGCTCGACCTCGGACACCGCAACACCCGTCGGAGGCTCCAGACGCCATTCCGTCAAGGCGATATCCATGGTCGTGGGCACATCCCCTTGATCTTTGAGCTTCACCGTCAGCGTTTTGAGCGTCGCGTCAAACGTCACGCGTTCGATTTCTTCACCTGGAATGGACCCACCACTCAGCTGCAACTGCACAAACTCATCGCGCGGGTACCAATAATCGCCCGGCGCGGCAACGGTATTGCCGCCCGTGACCTTCACTGTCATGATCGGCAGGCTATCGTCCGCCTCAAACGCCCAGGCAGCTCCCCCACGCCCGCCAAACGTCCAGATACAACAGGCGATCGCCATCACGACAAGGATCGCAAAACCAATTGCGACCAGCCCATGATGGGCACGGCCCTCCTCGGCCGACACATCCCACTGCGTCTCCCGATATAGATGCTTGTCTTCCATGTTCGCCTCCCCACGGGCATGCTCATCGCGTCAATCGTACCCATTCAGGCTATACTTGAGCCCACCACATAAACGGGGAGCTTGCAGGACAAGACGGTAGGCTGAGACTGGGCGCGCCCGCCCTGACCCGCAAACCTGATATGGGTAATGCCAACGAAGGGAGCCGTGCCAATGAGCACACAGACCGAGCCCAAGCTCGTCACGCAAATCGACTTCGCCCGCGCCGGGCAGATCACGCCGCAGATGAAGGAGGTTGCCGAGCGCGAGCATCGCGACCCCGAGTACATCCGCGAGCGCGTGGCAGACGGCCGCATCGCCATTCCCGCCAACATCGTGCATATCAAAAAGGGCATGCGCGCCTTTGGTGTCGGCGAGGGCCTGTCCACCAAGGTCAACGTCAACCTGGGCATCTCGGGCGACAAGGCCGATGCCGCCGAGGAGTGGAAGAAGGTCAAGATCGCCGAGGACTTTGGCGCCGACGCCATCATGGACCTCTCCAACTCGGGCAAGACGCGCCAGTTCCGCCAGCAGCTCATCGACGAGACGCCGCTTATGGTGGGCACCGTCCCCATGTATGACGCCATCGGCTACATGGAAAAGCCGCTGGTCAAGCTCACCAAGGACGATCTGCTCGAGGTCGTGCGCGCTCATGCCGAGGACGGCGTGGACTTTATGACCATCCACTGCGGCATCAACAAGTCGGTCATCAAAACCTTTAAGGAGACCGGCCGCCTCATGAACATCGTCAGTCGCGGCGGCTCGCTGCTGTTTGGCTGGATGGAAGTCACCGGTAACGAGAACCCCTTCTACGAGTTCTACGACGAGGTGCTCGAGATCTGTCACGAATACGACGTGACGATCTCGCTCGGCGACTCCTGCCGCCCGGGCTGCCTCTACGACTCCAACGACGCAACCGAGACCGCCGAGATGATCGAGCTGGGCAAGCTGTGCAAGCGCGCTTGGGCCGCCGGCGTCCAGGTTATGGTCGAAGGCCCGGGTCACATGGCGCTCGACGAGATCGCCGCCAACATGAAACTGCAGAAGCGCCTGTGCCACAACGCCCCGTTCTATGTGCTCGGGCCGCTGGTGACCGATATCGGCGTGGGCTACGACCACATCACCGCTGCCATCGGCGGCGCCATCTCCGCCAGCTCCGGTGCCGACTTCCTGTGCTACGTGACGCCGGCCGAGCACCTGTGCCTGCCCAACGCCCAGGACGTGCTCGATGGCCTCATGGCCACCAAGATCGCCGCGCACGCCGCCGACATCGCCAAGAAGGTGCCGCACGCCCGCGACATGGATGACAAGATGGGCCAGGCACGCCGTAAGCTCGACTGGGACGCCATGTGGAAGTGCGCGCTCGACCCGGTCACCGGCAAGAAGCACTACGAGGAATCCCCCGCCGCCACCGAGGGCACTTGCACCATGTGTGGCAAGATGTGCGCCGTCCGCACCGTCAACAAGGTGTTCGAAGGCACGACGATCGACCTCGGTATTGAGGACTAACGCGTCACCGAAGCCACAATCGGTAACAAGGTGTTCGACAATTGTTGACGCGTGAACATTTGCTTACATTTGCGTAAAGATTGCATCGCCCGCCCGGGTTCGGAATACAGCCGGCCCGGGCAACTTTATAATGCAGACTTAAAGACCCATTTGAATCCGACCGAACAAGGGAGCGAACATGGATCGCAGTAAGGTACCCGCCGTTCTATCCATCGCAGGATCCGATTCCAGCGGTGGCGCCGGCATTCAGGCCGACATCAAGACCATCACGGCGCACCGCCTGTATGCCGAGACGGCCATCACAGCCATCACCGCACAAAACACGCTCGGTGTCACCGCTGTGCAGAATATCTCCCCCGATATCGTCGCTGCGCAAATTGACGCCGTCTTTGACGATATTCGCCCCAACGCAGTCAAAATCGGCATGGTTTCGTCCACCGAGATTATCGAAGTTATCGCCGATCGCCTGAGCGCATGGAACGCAGCCAACGTGGTCGTCGACCCCGTTATGGTCGCCACGTCGGGCGCTCGCCTCATTGCCGAGGATGCCGCCGAAGCGCTTACGCATCGCCTGTTCCCGCTGGCGACAGTCATCACCCCCAACATTCCCGAGGCCATGGCGCTGCTCGACTACGAGGTCGATTCCGAGCGCACACAGCAAAACGCTGCCATGCTCCTCACCCGCCGCTTTGGCTGCGCGTCCCTCGTTAAAGGCGGGCATTTTGTCAACGAGGCCAACGATGTGCTCGCAGAGCCCGCGCCGCTCGATGACGAGGGCAACCACCTGGGCGATCCGCTCACCACGTGGTTCCGCCACAAGCGCATCGAGACCGGCAACACGCATGGCACCGGCTGTACGCTTTCGTCCGCCATCGCCTGCGCGCTGGCCCAGGGCATGGAACTTGCCGACGCCATCAACGCCGGCAAGGCCTACCTAACCGGTGCTCTCGCCGCCGGCTTTGACATGGGCAAAGGCTCCGGCCCCGTCAACCACATGTGGCAGTATTAAGATTCGCAGCCCAAAACCGCCGCAAAGGGGACAGGCACCTTTGCGGTGACTACCACAAACGTCTCGATCTGTAACAGTTAGAGCCCATTTTTCGGCCCACCTGTTACAGATCGAGACATTCAAATTTAGCTGAGAAGATAATCTCGATCTGTAACAGTAACTCGGCAAAATCGACCCTAGATGTTACAGATCGAGACAAACGACCGATATCGACCTAAATAATCTCAATCTGTAACATCTAGCCCGTTTTCGACCTTAAAACTGTTACAGATCAAGACAAACCAACGAAACAAGCCACCGCAAGGGGAACTTTTGTACTGCTTTGGGCCGTACTACTCTCCGATCATCTCTTTGAGCTTGGCTGCCACGGCATGGCCGAGGCTCTCGTGGCTTTCCGGCATCATGTGCAGATAATCGATATCGCCCGGCTCGGCAAAATCGGCGGCATTCAAAAAGTCGCAGCCAAACTGTTCGGCAACATACGCATAGTATTCGGCAAAATGCTCCGAGGCCTCGACGGAGTGCTCGTCAAAGTCGGTCATATACACATCGGCGATCTGCGGCTTGATCTTGATAGGAGCCATCAGCAGAATGCGCGGACAAGGCGCAGCGTCGGTCCAGGGAAACGCGCGGACGGTGCGAATCAGCGCCATGGCACCGTCAGCGATATCGGCAGCCCCCACGCTAAAGACCGTCTTGCAGTCGTTGGTGCCCAGCATAATCACGATCGCATCCAGCGGCTTATGAGACTCGAGCAGCATCGGAAGCGCGCGAATGCCGTTGAGGTTAGTGTCCAGATGGCACATATCGTCGCGCACCGTCGTGCGGCCGTTGAGCCCCTCCTCAATCACATGCCAGCCCTCGCCCAGGTCACGCTGCGCCACGCCGCACCAGCGCACATCCTGCGCATAGCGCACCGCGGTGCCATCGCGCATACCAGCCGGATCATAGCCATAGGTGTTGCTGTCACCAAAGCACAGAACGTTTTTCATCGTAAGCCCTTCCTTTAGTAAAAAGCCGACGGGAGCAGCCCCCGTCGGCTCGGCATGTCGCATCACGCGCACCGTTTACAGGTACTTGCGCCAGTCGTCGTCATCCTCATCGTCCTCGGCAGCGGCCTGAGCCTGCTCGGCGGCACGGGCGGCCGCGGCGCGGGCAGCAACCTGAGCATAGGACTCCTCGTTACGCTCGGGGAAGCTTGCCAGCACGTGCTCAAACTTGGCGAAGTCCTCATCCCAGCGCGTAGAAGGCACGGCAAAGAACACCTGCTTGACCTTAAAGTCGCCCGATGCGAGCTCCTCGCGGAAGAGCTCTGCCACGGCCTCGGCATCAAAGCCGTTATTGTCGCAGCCCCAAGCACCCAGCACGAGCTTCTCGCGACCCAGCTCATCGCAGATGGCAAGGACAAAGCGGATACGATCGCGCAGGGCATCCAACAGGGCGTCGTCACTCACGCGGTACTCCTGGCGGGCGCGCTTGACGTTGGGTGCGGCGGCAACGATCACATCGGCGTATGCGTGCACGTGGTTGCGGTCGAAGCGCACCGCAGGCACCACCAGCGCACGGTTGCGGTAAAGCTCGCAGTTGATGTTGCGGCGACGGTTCTCGCCGTACCACTTGCGCTGCTTGTCGAGCACGTTGTATAGGTACGAATCGGCGCAGAGCGTCGCCTCCTGGCCCATGTAGCCCTGGATATAGCCGCCACCCGGATTGGTGAACGAGGCAAAGGCGAGCACGGCCATGTCGCAGAACTGCGCATAGCCGCGGCCGTTGTCCAGAATGGCCTGCGTGGCAGAGGCGTCGAGCACGGTGACCTCGGGCAGGACCGGAGCGGGCTTTTCGGCGGCAGGCGCGGGCTCGATCTCCGCGGCCTCCTCTGCGGGCGCAGGCTCGGCCGCAACCTCGGTCTCGACGGACGCGACCTCGGCGGCCTCAGACTCCTCGGCAACCTGTTCCTCGGCAGCGTCGGCCGCTTGGGCCTTGGCCTTCATCGCCGCGACAAAGCCGGCAGGCATACCGTCGAACTCGCGCACGCCGGCAAGCGAGCGCTCGATATCCTTGGCGCACGCTTCGGACACAGTCGCCACGTGACGCTCGGCGGCCTTGGCACGGGCCTCGCGCTTGGGATTGGACTGTCCCGCGCGATTGGGCCTGCGGTTACGGTTCCTGTTGTCAACGTCTGCCATAAGTGGTCACCTTTCTCGGTCTCTGCCGCTATCGGCTTTTCCATCCATGATACCCCGCCACGCACAAAAAAGACGGCCCCGAAGGACCGCCTTCCGCATCGATTTACACGTGCGCAAGCACCGCTGCAATTTGGCACTAGTCGCGACGACCAAGGATGTTCAGGATGCGCAGGAACACGTTGATGATGTCCACGAACAGGTTGGATGCCATGAGTACGGCGTTGGGCAGCGTGGGCGGCACCGTCGTGGCCACATAGGTGTCGTAGCCAATAAAGCCGGCGAACACCACGATCACGATCAGGTCGGTGATGGACTGCGAGACGCCCATAAACATCAGCACGATCTCGACCAGAATCGTGGCAAGCAGGATGCCAAAACCAATGCCGTACACACGCTGGAAGAACTTGGGGAAGGTCACGCCCAGCGCACCAAAGACAAAGGTGATGGCGGCCGTGGCGATAAAGGCAGTGTTGATGGTGGGCAGGTCGTAATTGGCAAGGCCAAACGACGCGGTCAGGCCAAAGGTACTCGCAAAGATTACGTAGCCCACAAGGGACAGACCCACAGACTGCTTGCCCGCGGCGGCCGACATCATGACCATGCCGACGATGGTCAAAATAAACGAGCCAAAGACCAGCGGCAAGGCGGCGCCGCTCATCATCATGCGCGCAAACGACATGGTGCTCGTAAAGTAAGCACCGGCGCCCATGGCGCAAAAGCCCAAAAAGATCAGGGCAGACATGACAAGGTTGTACGCGCGCGGCGACATCTCCTTGGCACGGCTTGCGCCGGTCTCAATGGGGCCGTTCTGATAACCCTGGATATCGTTCATACTTCGTCCTTTCAAAAGCGCCGCGACAGCGCCGTAGGTGACAAGATTCCTGCCATTGTACCCGAATGCCGCGCGCTCTTACCTGCGGCGCCCACTCTCGAGCGTACGGTCGAATGCCCACACCCACCAACGCATCAGATGGGCCTGCGAGCCATCCGGTCGCTCGCGCGCCTGTTCTTCCAGATACAGTTCGGTCGCATGCCCACCAAAACGAACCTTATAGGTTGCCGTACGAATGCCGTGAACCGTTAGGCCAAAACCGGTGGATGAGACAATCTCGTCGATCGTAAAACAGCGACCGTCGACCCAGCAGACGGTAACCGGCACGACTTGTCCGCCCGCGAGGATGCGGGCCACGACGTCCACATACTGCTTGTGCACGCGTCGAGTTTTACCATCTGTCTGTCGATATTCCATGCCTCCTATTATCGAACGCATGTTTGCACATTGTAAAGCGAACAGGCTGTGGTTTTGGGATGTTGGGGCGCGCACGTGTCCTCATGGCGTGCTAGCAAAAAGAACACCCGCGGTCAACAGGGCAAATATTCAATGTTAGTGCCAAAAAATTCACTTCTCCCATCAGAACTCGGTAAAGAAACCCGCAGGAGGTGATACGATTTGTCATGTTTTTGTAACGTGCCTGCAAACTTCGAGAAAGCCCATATATGGACGTAACGTTCTCAGCCTTCCTCGGCCAAATTGTGTCGAACCCAGTCCTTGCCGTCACCGTGATCCTCGCACTCGGCGCTATCTTCGTCAACGGATGGACCGACGCGCCCAACGCCATCGCGACCTGTGTCACCACGCGCTGCATGCCCGCCCGCGCCGCCATTCTCATGAGCGCCGCATTCAACTTCCTCGGCGTGCTCATCATGACGCACTTTAACGCGAGCGTCGCCAACACCATCTCACATATCGTCGACTTTGGCGGAAACAGCACCATGGCGCTCGCGTGCCTCTGCGCGGCGCTGTTCTCCATCGTCGTCTACGGCGCCACGGCATCGCGTTTTGGCATCCCCACCTCGCAAAGCCACAGCCTTATCGCCGGCCTGACCGGTGCCGCAATCGCCCTCGGCGGCGCGAGCAGCGTCAACGTCCACGAGTGGATGAAGGTCATCTACGGCTTGGCGCTCTCCATCGGCCTGGGCTTTATCATGGGCTGGGTCCTGTGCAAGCTCGTCTCGATTCTTTTCGCCGCCGCCAACAGGCGACGTGCCAATGTCTTCTTTAAATATGCTCAGATCGCAAGTGCCGCGGCCATGAGCTTTATGCACGGCGCGCAAGATGGACAAAAGTTTATCGGCGTGCTCTTTTTAGGTGTCGCCTTTGCCAGCGGACAGACGAGCGTCGGCGACGCCGGCATCCCCATCTGGATCATGCTGCTGTGCTCGGCCACCATGGGCATCGGCACCAGCGTGGGCGGTGAGCGCATCATCAAGTCTGTCGGTCAGAGCATGGTCAAGCTCGAAAAGTACCAGGGCTTCTCCGCCGACCTGGCGGGCGCCGCAAACCTGCTGCTTGCCACGCTCACCGGCATCCCCGTGTCCTCCACGCACATCAAGACCTGCGCCATTATGGGTGTCGGTGCCGTCAAGCGCCTCTCGGCGATCAACTTCGGTGTCGTCAAGGACATGATGTTCACCTGGTTCTTCACCTTCCCCGCCTGCGGACTTATCAGCTTTGTCATGGCCAAGCTGTTCATGATGTTCATCTAGTCAAACCGAACGTCCATCCGGACCGCAATACCTCGCCCACCCGTCTTCGCCTCGAAAGGACCCACTCATGGCAAAGAAACCCGATTCGTTCTACTTTGACAACTACGTCGCCTGTGCCGACCTTGCTGTCCAGGCCGCAGAGTTGCTCATCAAGATTTTTGAGAACTTTGATCCCGCGCAGATCCACGGCATGCTCGAAGAGATGCATGCGATTGAGCATGCGGCCGACAAGAAGCACCATGAGCTCGAGGATGCCCTGCTCACTGCCTTTATCACCCCGCTTGAGCGCGAGGATCTGGACCTGATGAGCTGCTCGCTCGACACTGTGCTTGACCGTATCGAGGGCGTCGTGCAGCGCGTCTACTTCACCAACATCCAGAGCATCCACCCCGATGCCATTGTCATCGCCCACAAGGTGACCGACGCCTGCCGCGCCATGAAGGACCTTATGGTCGAGCTGCCTAATTACCGCAAGTCCAAGACCCTGCGCGAGCTGGTCATCCAGATCAACACCATTGAGTCCGAGGCCGATGAGCTCTACATCAACGCCATGCGCAACCTGCACGTCAATGGCAAGGACCCGCTCGAGGTCATCGCCTGGCGTGACGTCTACGCTTTCCTGGAGTACTGCGCCGACTGCTGCGAGAATGTGGCTGATGTCGTGGATTCGATTGTCATGAAGAACAGTTAATTGGGGGTACGTATCCCACCGGTCGCGGGCCCGACCACTAATACCTTTTTCACTCCGGCTGCAAGCAGAGTCGTTCAAAAGGTATTAGTGGTCGGGCCCGCTCCCTTACGTACCACCATTGGGAACTTTGGCTGAGGGGTTGAGCGTGGTGGGGCCTTTGCTGTGATGGCCCTTGATTGCTCGGGGTTTTACTTTGGTATTCGATGAGCGATTGGCTGATTGCCGCTTTGGGTACTCTTTGGGTTACTTTGGGTTTGTTTGATTTTTAATTGTTGGAGGGCTTGTATGTCTTATTTGGATCTGGCTCGGGGTCGGTATTCTTGTCGTGAATTTCAGGATCGTTCTGTTGAGCAAACTGTTGTGGATGCCATTGTTGAGGCTGGGCGGATTGCTCCTTCTGCTTGTAATAATCATCCTTCTCGTGTGATGGTGCTGGATACGCCTGAGCTTCTGGAGAAGGCTGCTGCTTGTCAGCCTCGGTTTGCTCGTGATGGATCTATCTTTGGCGCTCCGCTCATCTTCCTTATTTGTAGCGTTACCGAAGACGCTTGGGTGCGCCCGTATGACCAGATGAATTCCAGTGAAATCGATACGTCCATAGTGTGCGATCAGATGATGATGGAGGCCACCGAGCAGGGCCTGGGAACGTGCTGGGTATGCCATTTTAAGCCCGAGGTGGCACAGGAGCAGTTCAACCTGCCCGAGGGCGTCTATCCCTATCACATGCTCGTCTGCGGATATCCTGCCGACCACATCGCCGACCCCGAGCATCGCGAGGCCCGTACCATTCCCCTCTCCGACTTCCTCCTCAAGTAGATTTTGGGACATGCCCTAAAACCTATCCTTGACCGCTCACCGGTTCGCCGAGTTCTGCGCCACTATGTGCAGGGCTCGGTTTTTTATGTTGCGCGCCCCGGTACAGTCATAAAAAAGGACCCGCAAGCTGCGGGTCCTTTCTAGGCACTAAATTGTAGGCCGAATGTTAGTCCAGGTCGTCGGCAGCGAAGTTGTCGATCGGGGCGAAGGGATCGGCCACGGGGACAACCGGGTCAGCGACGGGCAGCGGCTCGGCGGGAACAGTCACCGCAGGAGAAGCGGCAGAACCGACCGGCGTGGAGGCCATGAGGTCGGCCGGGAAGGAGTTCTGGGCATCGTCCATGAAGTGCTGGATGAGCTTGAGATACTCGGCCTTGAACTCCTCACGAGAAGCCTTGAGACGATCGATCTCCTCGAGCTCAGCCTGCTTTTCGGTCAGAGCCTGGCGGATAACCTCGCGGGCCTTGGCGTCAGCCTCGTTGCGAATACGCTCAGCGTTCTCATTGGCATCGTTGACGATGGTCTCAGCGGTCTGCTGGGCAGCGATCAGGGCAGCGGAAATCTGGCGCTCCTGAGCGGAGAAGTCAGGGGCGGGAGCAGCCACGGGGGCGGCAGGAACGGCCTGGGCGGGGGCATCCTGAGCCTGGGCAAGCTGA
>DBGAZC010000254.1:0-2045 GCA_048472015.1 Collinsella sp.
GCCGACATCATCAAGATCGCCATGGCCCGCGTAAGCCGTCGTCTGGAAGAAGAGGGCTTTGCCGCCCACATGATTCTGCAGGTACACGACGAACTAGACTTTGAGTGCCCCGTCGACGAAGTCGAGCGCCTCACCGCCATGGTCCGCGACGTAATGGAGCACGTAGTAGACCTCCGCGTACCGTTGATCGCCGAAGCCAGCACCGGCATAACCTGGGCCGACGCGAAATAGGAAAGCAACCACAGTTCCAAAGTAACCAAAAACAGAAGGACGCCCCTCATCAACAAGGAGCGTCCTTCGTTCAATTAAATTCAGCCAAAGTATCTAGGCGCCAAGACGCCATCCAGGCGGCAAGCAAGTCACCCAAGGACCTGGCCGGGCGAGGCGGGTTAGTTTTTCGTAGATTCCGCACGAGCCGGAAAGCACTAAATGTGCTTTCCGAGCGAGCCCAGGACCTGACCGAGCGAAAAACTTACCCGCCTCGCCCGGCCAGGTCCGACGAGCCACGTTAACGAGCCGCCAAGATGGCGTCGATGAGCGTCAGTACGCCCTCGTCGTTGTTACTCGGAATGCGCCACTTAGCATGCGCGTTCATATGCTCCTCGGCATTGTCCACGATAAAGCTGTGACCGACGCGCTCGAGCATGGGGATGTCGTTGTAGGTGTCGCCCACGGCGGCGGCATCGGCGATATCAATGCCGAGCTGCTCGCACAGGTGCGCGACGCCGGCGCCCTTGTCGACACCCAGGTTCATAAAGTCGATCCACTCGCGCCCGGCGTTGGTGACGTAGAGCTTGTCCGAGAACTCGGGGCTATAGGTCTCACGGAAAGCGGGCTCGGCGTCGTAGCCGGGGAAGAAGACCGAAATCTTGTTGGACTCGAAATCAATGCCCTCAAAGGTGTCGACGTAGTTGATCGTGTTGTAGTACACGCTGATCTCGTCGTGGTACTGATGGTCGCGGGCAAGCACGTAGAACTCGTCGTAGCAGCACAGGACGGGAACGGCGCGCGGGTCCTCCGAGGCACGAGCGAGCACCTGCTGATACAGCGCCACATCGATGTTGCTCTTATAGATATAGTTGCCGCGATAGATCACGCACGCTCCGTTGTCGGGACAAAAGGCGAGGCGGTTCTTGATGCTCTCGAACATCTCCTCGAGCTTGGGGGCTGGACGTCCGCTGGCGGGGCAGAACACGATGCCGGCGTCGGCGAGCTTGTCCAGGCGCTCATCAAGACCCTGCGGCAACACGCGCTCGTCGGTGAGCAGCGTCTTGTCCATATCAACGGCGAGAATCTTAATGTTTCCGATATTGGCGTCCGATTCGTAAGTTTGCATAAAAGCGAGCCTTTCGTTTCGAGATTGTTTCAGACGTTATAACCATTAACTCGTAGTCGGGCGTATTTTCGCAGGATTGGCGCGCGTTTGCATCACCATTCACAAAGTAATGAAAAAACTTTTCAGAAATTTGAAGTTGTCGCTTGTGCCGCGGGCACTTTAGCGTAATATAGCGACCATCGAAAACGGAGACGGAAAAACAACCGTTTACCGAGGAATAGGTACCGTTTACGATATAAGAATTGCGCCCGGCGATAGGTGAAAGGAGAGGCAGATGCAGTTCGTAAAGATCATCACTACTGCAGACAATGCCATCCGACGCCAGCGCGCAATTTCCCGACGACGATAACAATCGTCTCTGTCCGCATGGGGCGAATTGCCTCAACAGAGTCATTTTGAGGTCGTTGGGTTTTAGCACGACATTGCTGCATGTTTCTAGGGCATGTATGTGCTGATTTTTGCTATTTAACCTGATATTGCACGGTATATGACCTTGAAATGACTTGCAACTGACCGATGTTCTAACTAGCTACCAAGGGCGAAAGGAAACAGCCATGAGCAAGGAAAAAGTCGTTCTCGCATATTCCGGTGGTCTTGATACATCCGTATGTGTCAAGTGGCTCCAGGACGAGAAGAATCTCGATGTCGTTTGCGTCTGCGGCAACGTGGGCCAGGAGGAGACCGGCCTGGATGCCAAGAAGCAGAAGGC
>DBGAZC010000255.1:0-24523 GCA_048472015.1 Collinsella sp.
AAAAAAGTTGTTGACGCGCGCGTAACGACTCGTCTAATATATCCCTTGCGCGATGGACCTGTAGCTCAGTTGGTTAGAGCGTCCGGCTGATAACCGGGAGGTCACAAGTTCGAATCTTGTCAGGTCCACCACTTTCTTTCGCAATAAACACCCCAGCGAGAGCAGAGTCGCCGCTGGGGTGTTTATTACTTTCTCCGTGGGGGTTTAGCTCAGCTGGGAGAGCGCGGGCTTTGCAAGCCTGAGGTCAGGGGTTCGATCCCCCTAACCTCCACCATGATGGACCTGTAGCTCAGTTGGTTAGAGCGTCCGGCTGATAACCGGGAGGTCACAAGTTCGAATCTTGTCAGGTCCACCATCAAAACGTTAAGAGCCCTGGGGCATTGCCTCGGGGCTTTTTTCTTATCTAACAGAAGTAGTCAAAATAGCCCCGTCCCAAATTAACTACTTTGATTTTGTGTGCTGGGCGAAAGATTGGGTAGTATAGCTATTCAATGCGGCGACCCTGCCGTGTGTTAACCGCTACGTACCGGAGGTGTTCCATGGTTCGTGTCGACATAGAGACCATCGTCATGGCCGCCGGTCCCGTGCCATCGCTTATCGTGCTTCGTGAGCGCTGCGGCAAGTCGGATTCGACGGCGCCCCTGCGTTCGCTTTCCATTCAGACCGGCTCGTTTGAGGCCGCGGCCATTAGCCGTGGTATCGATAGCGGTCGCGCCGAGCGCCCGATAACGCATGACCTGCTGCTTGACACCGTCGATGCCCTGGGCGCCAAGCTCGAGCGCATCGAGATCGTCCGTGCCGAGCCGCCGGTGTTCTATGCGACGATTGTCGTGCTGGTCGATGGTGACGAGCGCAAGATTGACGCCCGCCCCAGTGACGCCATTGCCCTTGCCGTGCGCAGTAATGCCCCCATGTTCGTGGAGGACGACATCATGAATCGTCTGGGTACCGTTTCTGCCCATGCCGAGGAAGTTGACGACGAGCAGGAGTTCGAGAAGTTCGACGAGTTCGTCCATACGCTCTCCCCCGATGATTTCTAAATGTCTGGCACGCGAGCGGAGAGGTCGCTGATGGGTACCCGCGTATCAGCTGAAGCGGCCGCCATCGCGCGTGAAGCCCAGATGCGCTCGGAGGCATCCGAGGCGGCTCGCATCGCCTATGTGACGCAGGCCCGCACGCTTCGCGAGCGCCGCGGCTCCTATATCAAGATGGTTATCATCTCCGCCCTTGTCGCGGTAATCTGTTCTCGTCTTCGTGGTACAGTTGGTGCGCTTGGGTTTTCGATTTCAACAGGCTTGGTAATCTGGGGTGTGGTCGATGCAGTCATGCTGACCAACCAGATCAAGGTACTCGACAAGCGCGCGATGGATATGATGCGCGCCCGCGACGCTGCCGCCAAGATCGCTGCCGAGGCACAAGAACTGTAACGACGCCGGATTCGATGGGAAGGTCTAGAGATGGCACAGGATATGCAGGACGCCGGTAACGTCTCCGCCGAGCTCGACGCCATGGTGTGTGACCTGATTGGCGCGTTCTTGGACGACCTTGCCGCCGGCGAGAATCCGGGCGTAGTTGTGGCGATCGAGGACGCTGCTTCCAACCGCTATCTGGCCGCGCTCGACGAGGATGGCGAGGAGGCGTGCCTCGAGGCCGCCACCAACTTTATCTCCGAGCACAAGATGGGTCTTAAGGACGAGGGCCTGGGCCGCATCGCCCGCTATGCCATCGGCTACACCGGCTGTGTCGAGATTGACGGTGGCTATCACGACGCTCTGCTCGTGAGCTTCTTTGAGACGACGCTCGAGAGCGGCTTTTCGGCATATGTGCTGTATGAGGGCATGGGCGCCGGCGATGGTTTTATGTGGAGCGACCCTGAACCTGCAGGTGAGGAAACCCCTCTCATCTAAAATCGCTAAAATAAACGAGTTTTCGGTAAAAGGCTCAATATTCCCGCTGAGCGTTGTGTTGCTGGGCGGGCCGCATACGTGTGCCGTTTGTATATGGATAGAAGATAGGGGAACTACATGCGCGTAGACAATCTGAGGAACATCGCCATCATCGCCCACGTCGACCACGGCAAGACGACGATGGTCGATAAGCTCCTGCGTGCCACGGACGCCTTCCGTGCCAACCAGCAGGTCGAGGACCGCGTCCTGGACTCTAACGACCAGGAGCGCGAGCGCGGCATCACGATTCTCGCCAAGAACATCTCTATCGAGTACAAGGACGTCAAGATCAACGTCATCGACACCCCGGGCCACGCCGACTTTGGCGGCGAGGTCGAGCGCGTGCTGCGTATGGCCGACGGCGCCCTGCTGCTAGTCGACGCCTTTGAGGGCCCCATGCCCCAGACCCGCTTCGTGCTGCGTCACGCTATCGACACCGGCCTTAAGATCATGATCGTCATCAACAAGATCGACCGTCCGGGTGCCAACCCCGAGAAGGCCTACAACGACTGCCTCGACCTTATGGCCGACCTGGGCGCTACCGACGACCAGCTTGAGTTCGC
Organism: Collinsella sp.; assembly: GCA_048472015.1. Classification (GTDB taxonomy): domain Bacteria; phylum Actinomycetota; class Coriobacteriia; order Coriobacteriales; family Coriobacteriaceae; genus Collinsella. The sequence goes on from DBGAZC010000255.1 coordinate 2,510, forward strand.
CATGGAGCACGTGGTCTACGCCAGCGCCATGAATGGCTTTGCCCGCCTTGACCCCAACGACGGCAACATGGACATGTATCCGCTGCTCGATATGATCATCGACGACATGCCCGCGCCCGAGGTTGACGAGAACGCCCCGCTGGCCATGCAGTGCGTGACCATCGACCACTCCAACTTCGTTGGCCGTATCGGCATCGGTCGCGTGTACTCCGGCACCATCCACCAGGGCGACCAGATCCTGGTTGTCAAGAACGACGGCTCCAGCGCCACTGCTACCGTCAAGCAGCTCTTTACCTTCGACTACCTCGGCCGCACCGAGTGCCAGGAAGTCGGCGCCGGCGATATCGCCGCTGTCGTGGGTATTGACCGCACCGATATCGGCGATGTCTACACCGACCCCGAGAACCCCGTCGAGCTCGAGCCCATCGAGATTGACCCGCCGACCCTGTCCATCGTCTTCGAGGCTTCTACCTCCCCGCTCGTCGGTCGCGACGGCGACATCGTGGGCGCCCGTCAGCTCAAGGAGCGCCTGTTCAACGAGGCCGAGAACAACGTGACCATGAAGATCGAGGAGCTCGAGGACAAGAGCGGCGTCGAGGTCTCGGGTCGCGGCATTCTGCATCTGTCCGTCCTGATGGAGTCCATGCGCCGCGAGGGCTTTGAGTTCCAGGTCGGCCGTCCCCGCGTTCTGTTTAAGAAGGACGAGAACGGCAACAAGATGGAGCCTGTCGAGCAGGCCGTCGTCGAGTGCCCGGACGAGTACTCGGGCAAGGTCGTTGAGGTCTTCGGCACCTCCGGCGGCATCATGACGAGCATGGACACCTCGGGCATCGTGACGCACCTCGAGTTTAAGATTCCGACCCGCGGCATCATGGGTCTTAAGAATCGCATCATGAACGTCACCCACGGCGAGGGCGTGTTCTACCACACCTTCCTGGAGTACGGCCCCTATGCCGGCGAGATCGGCAACCGCCAGAACGGCGCCATGATCTCCATGACCACCGAGAAGGCCGTCGCCTACGCTCTGGGTACGCTGCAGGAGCGCGGCCAGCTGTTCGTTGAGCCGGGCACCGAGTGCTACGAGGGCATGATCGTGGGCGAGCGCAGCAAGGCGGGCGACATGGTCGTCAACATCGCCCGTACCAAGAACCTGGGCAACCAGCGTTCCTCGACCTCCGATATCTCCGTCCAGCTGGTGCCGCCCCGCACCTTCTCGCTGGAGGAGGCGCTGGAGTATATCGCCGACGACGAGCTGGTCGAGATTACTCCCAAGAACATTCGTCTGCGCAAGCGTCTGCTCAACGCCACCGACCGCAAGAAGGCCGCCGTCCGCGCCGGTCAGGTCAACAAATAAGCGCTGGTCTTTATAGCGTCTAACAAGAAAGGGCGTCGACCGTGATGGTCGGCGCCCTTTTTGTGCACAGGGACTGAGCTGGTCTGCATCACCACAAAGGTGCCTGGCCCCTTTATGGTGGTTGGCGGCTAAGCGGTGGGGAGTTCTGGCGTGTTAGCCGGCTGCTGCGGCTTAAGGTGGGCGTTGCGCCAGATGATTTGGATGATGTAGCCGAGCATAAAGACAAAGGCCACGCCGCTGATGAAATCGCCTACGAGGGGGATTGCCGTAAGCGCGCCCGCGGCGATGCCGCCCACGGCCGCCATGGCGTAGCGGTTCTGACTATGTCCGACCATGCGGGCGATCGCACATCCCGCAAAGGCGCTCGACACCAGTGCGATGCCGATAGCGCCGCACAAGAGGGTTCCGGCAAGCGACAGACCAGCGATGGAGATAATCAGCAGTAGGACGGCGGGGGCTATAGCAATCGTACCCAGAAGACCGCTCACCCACAGGGGCGTGGGGCGCTGGTGGAGCATGCCGGCGGCGCTGGCGGTCGCGCGCGGAAAGACGAGCTCGAGTAGCAGGGCGACAAAGCAGGTGGAAAGCGCCGCGGCGACGATACCGCCGATGACATCGTTAACGGTGGAAGTATCCTCGTTCTCGGTGCGGTCGATCTTGAGCGCGCCTACCTCGGCTCCTGCGGCACGCTCGGGGTCCTCGGAGACGTGCGCGTTCACGGTGCCGGTGATGTGGGCGTTCTTGCCCAGGATGAGCTTGTCGGTCCAAACCTCAACATCGCCCTCGACGGTGCCATCGATAGTCACCGTATCGCCCGCAAGCGCTGCCGACTTGGTAGAGCCGCGCAGGGCAACCGTCTCGCCTATCGCGTAAAAACAGTTGGCGGTGCTGCCGGCGTTGAGAACAACGTGCTGGCCAGCGACGGTCACGCTGCCATCAACCGTGGTCTGGGCGATATCAATCGTGCGCGCCGCAAGACGAACGGCGCCGCCCACCGTGCAGTCGCGAATTGAGAGGGTATCGCCCGCAGCGATGATATCGTGGTCGATGGACGCATCATCCAAGTTGAGGGCCTGACCGGCCCAGTACAGGTCACCCTCGACGCCGGACGGATTGGCGTCATTGTCGGTCGCAAGTACGTTGCCTGCGGTGTCCGTGCCGGCGAACGACGCCGTGGGAAGCGCGGTGATCGCCAGCGCGATGAGCGCGAATGCCATAAGCAGGCAGCGACGCATCTTGTGTGACGGCGCCGCCGCGGTTTGATTGAAAGCCATGGTTGATCCTTTTGTTAGGTGTTCGGCATATACCTAACAGGGTACCCAACGTGCGGGCGCTCTAAAAGAACCTCTCGGTTGCATTTCGAAGGATGGGCCCGCGCCACCTATTTTTTGCGGTGCAAAAAGCGTGCGATGTCTTCCTCGGTGGGGCTTTTGATGTCAAAGCGCAGCGAGAGCCAGCGCAGGCCCATGGTCACGACAACGCATACGACCAGCGCGGCGACATTGCTCATGATGCCGCTCATAACGAGACACACATAGCTTGTCGATCCGGCGATGGCGGCGATGGCATAAAAGTTAGTGCGTTGGAAAATGCCCGGAACCACGCCCATAAAACCGTCGCGCAGCATGCCGCCGCCCACCGCGGTAAAAAAGCCCATCATGATGCACACCGCCGGCGCAAAGCCGTAGACAAGCGCCTTGTCCGCTCCGGTGGCGGCATAGATGCCGACCGAGATGATGTCGAGCAAGGGGATGAGTTTTTCGGGCTTGTCGACGATAGCCGGGAAGATATAGATGATGGCTGCCGTGGCAATGGAAAGCGGGAGCGCCATCGGCTGGTTGAGGATGTAGACGTTGCCTACCTGCAGCGTCATATCGCGTAAAAGACCGCCGCCCAGTCCGCAGACCACGGCGAGCGCAACTGCACCCACCAGGTCGAGCTTATGCTCGCGCGCAACCAGCACGCCCGAGATCGATGCAGCGACAACAGCGAACATCTCGAGCCAAAACGGAATAGCGACCATGGCATCCGAGGCATGTGAGGTAATGGTTATGGCGGCGACGACGGGCAAGATGGGGTCCTTTGGATTGTGGGTTTAGACAATGCCCGTACATAGTACATGTTCAGCGCCGATTGCGACCCTATTGCTCGGCAAACGGTCGGGACTGGGTGGGGGCGTGGCGTTACTGGAATGCCAAGGGTCCAAAACATGTACGTCAGCCTCCAAAAACGACATTTTCCGACATCTTTGGAGGCTGACGTACATGTTTGGATTGAGCTCACAGCATGAGTGAGTTGATTTACTCACATCCGGTATATTTCCCCACTTCAACGGACATAAGAGTTGGATACCGGCTCAGAGCGAGAGGCCCTCAATGGATACCCCTGTTCTCATTTCGCATAAAACCGCATGGCTTGTCCATCATGCACCCCAGAATTTGGTTCAGTCTCTTGCGCGGCACGACTACCAGATAGGCGCACAAGGCATCTCCACCCAGCAACGTGTTGCGCGCATACGACAGGCCCTTACCGACTGCGGCATTCCGTCCGATATGCTTAAGACTATCGATATCGCGGTTGTATTCGAATTTGAGCGAATTCGTACCAAAGGCGTCGTTTGCCACATTCTTGGACAAAATCTTCCCTACGAGCATATTAACGAGTTGACGCCCGGAATCTTCATCACCGACGAAGCCTTCGCCTTCGTGCTCGCTGCCGAGTGGATGGATAGGATCGAATATCTCGAATATGGCTATGAAGTTTGCGGCGATTATCGCATGAGGCTCAATCCCGCCGACCCTTATACCGAGCAACCAGCCACCACCTCCAAGGATGAAATAACCGAACTGCTCGATCGGCACCCCGGCAAACCCGGTGCCACACGTGCACGGCTCGCGCTCAGGCACATCTACGATCGCTCGGCCTCGCCTATGGAGACCGCTTCGGCAATCGCCCTCTCGCTCCCAACAAGCGAAGGCGGCGTTGGCATCCGAGGTGTCGAACTCAACAAACCGCTCGAGATCCCTCAACGTCTCTGGCATTGCGCCAAAGCTCGAACGCTCAAAATCGATGCGCTCGTGACCTATAAGCGCAGGGCGCTCGGTATCGAATATAAGGGCGGTTTTCACGATGAGCTCGAGCGCAAGGGAGCAGATGCGGAGCGAGAGGCCGTTCTCTCCCAAATGGGATATCGAATCGTTACGCTCACTTCGGCTCAGTTCGGCAGCCAGCTCGCCTTTCACCGCGCCATGAACAACATTCGCGAAGCACTCGGCATGCCTCGCTGTACCGACACCGGGTACCAGAGAAAACAAAACGAACTACGCAAGGCACTTATCCGCAACTGGAAAAGCATACGAGACGAGGAGGCACCTTCCGAATAGCGCCGCTCCCGTGAGCTCAATCCAAACGTGTACGTCAGCCTCCAAAGATGTCGAAAAATGTCGTTTTTTGAGGCTGACGTACATGTTTGGGGAAGCGTGGGATCGAGACGTATTTCGATAACAAAAAAGCTCCCATTCTTGGGAGCTTTCTCAACCAAAATGGCGGAGGAGGAGGGATTCGAACCCTCGTGACCTTATACAGGCCAAACGGTTTTCGAGACCGCCGCATTCAACCACTCTGCCACCCCTCCGCGTGGGGTAAAAACAAAGCAGGCTCAAAGGCCTGCTTTGGAATTAACTGGCGGAGAGTCAGGGATTTGAACCCTGGAGACGCTTTTGACGCCTACACGATTTCCAATCGTGCTCCTTCGGCCACTCGGACAACTCTCCGTTAAATGCGAAAGTTAGTATACACGAGGAATCGCAAGGTGCAAGCCGAAAACTTAGCATTTTTTAAAACGCTTGGCCGCACTTGGCGTTGCAGTGGGGTTTGAGGTGCCAAAAAACGGCTTCCGACCAGCGTGGTTGATCAACTCAATTGTTCAAAAAGGGTATTCATAAGCGACTTGGCAATGAATTTAAAAATCTTTGATTGGTGCTGTGGGCCACTGGTATGCATTTTGCGACCACAGCCTTGTGCCCGTTGACCTGCGGCTTGGCTCAGCTTGTCCCCGCGGCACCGTATCTTGTCCACAAATCCGTCAAGCATTTGGTCGGCATTTGGTTGGAATGCGCATGAAACACCGTGCGAGTATGGGCATATGTGGAGGTCATGAGGTTGTAGCTGCATATTCTTGCAGCCTAGGAGGTTGAAAGATATTATTACCAAGTCTTTTCCTGCTTCAGGCGCACCTTCACGACCTGAAGCCACATTTGCCCAGAGGAGGTGACAATATGAAGGCTTATGAACTGCTGTTCTTTGTTGACCCGTCGCTCGACCCCGAGACTCGTCTCGCTGTTATGAAGCGTATCGATACCACGATCGCTGAGGGCGCTGGCAAGGTCGACTCCGTTGACGAGTGGGGCAAGCGCAAGCTCGCCTACGAGATCAACGACCTCACCGATGGTGACTACACCCTCATCAACTTCCACGCAGATCCTACCCAGATCGCCGAGCTTGATCGCGTCCTGCGCATCACCGACGCTGTGGTCCGCCACATGATCGTCCGTCGCGACGACCAGGAGTAAGACTGTCGTTTTGGACTGGGCTTGTGCCCCAAGAGGAAGTAGTGAGTTATGAGCATCAATCGAGTGAACATCACCGGTAACCTCACCCGCGATCCCGAGCTGCGCGCCACCGCCGGCGGAACCCAGGTTCTGTCCTTTGGCGTCGCCGTGAACGATCGTCGCCGCAACGCGCAGACTGGCGAGTGGGAGGACTATCCCAACTTTGTCGACTGCACCATGTTCGGCACCCGCGCCGAGGCCGTGAGCCGTTTCCTGGCAAAGGGAAACAAGGTCGCGATCGAGGGCAAGCTGCGCTACAGCTCTTGGGAGCGCGACGGCCAGCGCCGGAGCAAGCTTGAGGTCATCGTCGATGAGATCGAGTTTATGAGCTCCCGTGGTGGCCAGGGTGGCTACGACCAGGGCGGTTACGCCCCCGCAGCTTCCGCGCCCGCAGCACGTCCTGCCGCGCCGGTGGCTACGCCGCCCGCGGTCGACGTCTACGATGAGGACATCCCGTTCTAAGGGTTGTTCACCTATTTTTGAGTGAGAGGCGGCTTCGGTTCGCCGAAGTTGCCAAATGAAAGGTATTTTGACATGGCTAATGATTTTTCTGCACGTCAGCCGCGTCGTAAGTACTGCCAGTTCTGCAAGGAGAACACTGAGTTCATCGACTATAAGGACACTCAGCTTCTCCGTAAGTACATGACCGACCGTGGCAAGATCAAGCCCCGTCGCGTCACTGGCGCTTGCACGCAGCATCAGCATGACATCGCCAACGCCATCAAGCGCGCCCGCGAGATGGCTCTCCTGCCGTACACCGTCCCCGTGGTTTCCTCTCGTGGCAACCGCGACCGCGGCTAAGAAGGGAGACGCATCATGAAGGTTATTCTTCTCGATGAGATCAAGGGCAAGGGCGGCGAGGGTGACGTCGTAGAGGTCGCTCAGGGTTACGCTGAGAACTTCCTGTTCCCCAAGAAGCTCGCTGTTGCCGCCACCAAGGGCAACCTCAAGCAGCTTGACGAGCGTCGCAACAACATCGCCAAGCGCGAGGCCGTCCGTCTGGCTACCGCCAACGAGACCAAGGCTGCCTTCGAGGGCAAGACGGTCACCGTTGACGTCAAGGTCGGCGACGAGGGCATCCTCTTTGGCTCCGTTACCGCCGCTATGATCGCTGACGCCATCAAGGCTCAGCTCGGTATGGACATCGACCGCAAGCGCGTCGAGCTCGGTAAGCCCATCAAGGTTGCCGGTGCCCACACCGTTGCCATCTCGCTGTACCGCGAGATCAAGGCCGAGGTTGTCGTTCTCGTCGGCGTTACCGCCGAGGAGCTCGCTGCCGAGGCTGAGGTCGAGGAGGCCGCTGAGGTCGAGACCGCCGAGGTCGAGACTGAGGCTGCTGCCGAGTAGCATTTGCTGCAACGCAACAATCTTGTTCTAAGAAGGGCGCTCTGGGAAACCAGGGCGCCCTTTTGTTTTTTGCGCTGAGTGAGTGTCATGGTGAACGTTGCGTCGAAGTCCTATATACAGGACCGTTCATCCGTTTGGTTCGGTGATGATTGGCGGCGCGCGGCGCGTTTTGGGGCCGTGGCTGATACTATGGATGCTCGCAAGCGATATGAATGAGGATGCTCATGGCATATGACGATAGGGAGACCGGGCTGACGGTTGAGGACCGCGGCTCAAAGTTGGGTCTTCCCCAAAACCAAGATGCAGAGGCCAATGTACTGGCCGCCATGCTGCTATCGCCCGAGGTGGTCGAGGAGGCCCAGGTCGAGCTGCAGCCCGATGACTTCTACCGGCCCATTCATAAGACCATCTACACCGCGATGGTCGATATGTACAACAGCCGCATTCCCATCGACTCTATCTCGCTGATCGATTACCTGCGCAGCATCAACAAGCTCGATGTCGTGGGCGGCGAGGCGTACATTTTGGAGCTGATGGGCCAGACCCTGTCGCTCGTCAACTGGCAGCACCATGCCGCCATCGTCCGCCGCGACTCGATGCTGCGCGAGCTGATCGGTGCCACCAACGAGATCAACGCGCTGGCCTATAACGCCCCTACCGACACCAAGGAGGTCGTGGAGCTGGCCGAGAGCAAGCTGCTCAAGGTCACGGCGCGCGAGGTCAAGTCGAGCTATAAGACACTGACCGAGTTTATGGTCGAGGCCTATAACGAGGCCGAGGAAGTGTGTAAGGCCGGCGGACAGGCCGCGGGCGTGCCCACCGGCTTCCCGTCACTCGACCGCATGCTTATGGGTTTCCGCGAGGGCCAGCTCATCATTATCGGCGCCCGCCCTGCCGTGGGTAAGACGTCGTTCGCTCTGAACCTGGCGCTGAATGCCGCCGCTGCGGGCTATACCGTTGGCTTCTTTTCGCTGGAGATGTCGGGCAAGGAAATTGCCCAGCGCCTGATTTGCGCCTACGCCATGATCTCGATCAGTGACTTCCGCATGGGCCGTATTAGCCCCGAACAGTGGGCCAATATCAACGAGGCCACGCAGACCTTGTCCAAGCTCGATATTCTGATTGACGATACGCCCGGCACCACAGTGACCGAGATTCGCGCCAAGAGCCGCCGTATGCTCCATAACAAGGAGAAGGCAATCATCATCCTGGACTACCTGCAGCTGGTGAGTCCTCCGCCGGGACGCCGCTCCGAGAGCCGTACCGTCGAGGTTTCGGAGATGTCGCGTGGTCTGAAGATCATGGCCAAGGAGCTCAAGATCCCGCTCATCGCGCTGTCGCAGCTCTCGCGTCAGGTCGAATCCCGTACCGGCAAGCGCCCGCAGCTTTCCGACCTTCGTGAATCGGGCTCCATCGAGCAGGACGCCGATATCGTCATGTTCTTGGACCGCTCCGCCGACGAGGCCGAAGCCTCGCGCGACGATCGACCCGACGAGGGCGTTACGCGTATCGTCGTGGCCAAGAACCGTTCGGGCCCGATCGGCGACGTCGACCTGATGTTCCTGCCGGCATCCACCAAGTTCTATGAGCTTGATGGGGCACATGCCGAGGAGTAGGACAGGCGCCCGTTGCACGGGTATACTGGGAATGTTTTGTGCTTCTGCGTGCCGGCATGGCGCGTAGACAGTCCATGAATGTGAGGAGTAAACATGCCGTCAACCGTTTTGGTCGGTGCCCAGTGGGGCGATGAGGGCAAGGGTAAGATCTGCGACCTGGTCGCCGGCGACTTTGATGCCGTCGTGCGCTATTCGGGCGGCAACAACGCCGGCCACACCATCGTCGTCAACGGCAAAAAGTACGGCCTGCACCAGGTGCCCTCCGGCATCATGTATTCCGACCACGTGTCGGTGATCGGTAACGGCTGCGTCGTCAACCCCAAGGTTGTCCTTGAGGAGATCGACATGTTCGAGGCCGACGGCATCACCACCAAGAACCTCAAGATTAGCGGCAACGCGCATGTCATCATGCCGTACCACATCGATCTGGATGGCGCCTTTGAGCAGAAGCTCGGCAAGAAGAACATCGGTACCACCAAGCGCGGCATTGGTCCGTGCTATCAGGACAAGATGGCCCGCATTGGCCTGCGCATGCAGGACATGCTGGACGAGACGCTGTTCCGCGACAAGTTGGAGACCGCTCTCGCCCGCGTGAACCCCGAGCTCGAGCTCATCTACAACCTGCCCACCTACACCGTGGACCAGATTTGCGACGAGTACCTGCCGATGGCCGAGCGCCTGCGTCCCTACATCACCGAGACGAGCCTGCTGCTCAACAACATGATCGATGAGGGCAAGAACCTGCTGTTTGAAGGCGCCCAGGCGACGCTGCTCGACATCGACCACGGAACCTATCCGTACGTGACGTCTTCCAACTGCACCGCCGGCGGCGCCATCACCGGCTCTGGCGTGGGCATGAAGAACGTCGACCGCGTGCTGGGCGTCATGAAGGCCTATATCACCCGCGTCGGTTCGGGCCCCATGCCCACCGAGCTTTCCTATGAGTCCGAGGCTGGCCACACGCTGACCGAGGAGGGCTATGAGTACGGCGTGACCACCGGTCGCCGTCGTCGTTGCGGCTGGTTTGACGGCCCTATCGCCAACTATGCCTCGCGCGTCAACGGCCTCACCGACATCGCCGTGACCAAGCTCGACGTGCTTTCGGCCTTCGACACCATCAAGGTGTGCGTGGCCTACGACGTCGATGGCGAGCGCTACACGAGCGTGCCCGAGCATCAGGTGCGCTTTGAGCATGCCAAGCCCATCTACGAGGAGCTCCCCGGCTGGAAGTGCGACATCACCGGTTGCCGCAGCTTTGATGAGCTGCCGCAAGAGGCTCAGGACTACGTGGCGTTTATCGAGGATCTGGCACACACCCGCGTGACGTTCATTGGCGTTGGCGCCGGTCGCGAGCAGATCATCAACCGATTCTGGAAGTAATCGGTTTATACGGTTATTGCGATATACCCCTTTGCAGCCCAGACGGGCGGCCGAGGGGTATATTTGCTTGCAAAGGGCTCGCGCGGAGCGGGCCATTCATCCATAGAGGAGGCACCCTTGAAGGCGGACACTCAAACCATCGACATCCTGTTGTTGGGCAGCGGCGGCCGTGAGCATGCTTTGGCAGCTAAGCTCGCGGCATCACCGCGCGCCGGCAAGCTCTACATCGCGCCGGGTAACGGCGGTACCGCGAGCTGCGGCGAGAACGTTGTTCTCGACGACTGCGATCCTGCGGCCGTGGCGGCGTTTGCGCAGAGCCACGGATGCGGACTCGTGGTGATTGGCCCCGAGGCTCCGCTCGTGGCGGGCGTGGCCGACGCCGTGCGCGCGGCGGGTATTCCCTGCTTTGGCCCGGGTGCCGAGGGCGCCCAGATGGAGGGCTCCAAGCTGTTCTCCAAGCAGCTCATGGAGCGCGCCGGTATCCCGACGGCAGCCTATGGTTCGTTTACCGACGAATCTTCGGCTCTTGCCTATGTGCGTGAGCAGGGCGCCCCGCTGGTCGTGAAGGCCGACGGCCTTGCTGCGGGCAAGGGCGTTATCGTGGCGACCGAACTTGAGCAGGCCGAGGAGGCCGTGCGCGAGTGCTTTGGCGGCACCTTTGGCGATGCCGGCAATACCGTGGTCATCGAGGAGATGCTGACCGGTCCCGAGTGCTCGCTGCTGGCCTTTACCGACGGCAAGACCGTGCGCCCCATGGCCACCTCGCAGGACCACAAGCGCGCGCTCGAGGGCGACAAGGGCCCCAACACCGGCGGCATGGGCGTCTACAGCCCGGTGCCCATCGTGACTGACGAGGAGCACGCCACCATGGTGAAGGTCATGGAGCAGACCGTGGCCGAGCTCGCTGCCGAGGGTATCGACTACCGCGGCTGCCTGTACGGCGGCTTTATGCTCACGCCTGCCGGCCCCAAGGTGCTGGAGTTCAATGCCCGCTTTGGCGACCCCGAGACGCAGGTCGTGCTGCCGCGCCTTAAGAACGACCTGGTCGAGGTCATGCTCGCCTGCGCCAACTGCGAGCTCGATCAGATTGAGCTCGACTGGCGTGACGAGTGGGCCGTGGCCGTTGTCCTGACGAGCGCGGGCTATCCCGGCAGCTACGAGAAGGGCAAGGTCATCACCGGTATCGCCAATGCCGAGGCCATGGAGAACGTGACCGTGTACCACGCGGGCACCGCCGTGGTGGACGGCCAGCTCGTGACCAATGGTGGCCGCGTGCTTGCCGTGACCGCTCTGGGCGACACGTTCGAGAACGCTCGCAACCTTGCCTACGAGGCCTGCGAGAAGATTGATTTTGAGGGCAAGACCCTGCGTCACGACATCGGCCTGCGCGCGCTGCGCGGCCGCGACGCCTGGGATGCCTAAAATCCGAGAGGAATGAGACGGATGGACGAGAAGAACGAAGAGCTCGTGGACGCGCAGATCGTCGAAGAGGACAGCCGCATGTATGGGCACGCCGAGGGCGAGCCTGGTGGCGAGGTCGCTGACGAGCCGGCACTGGTGCTGGGCGACGACGACCCGCACGATGCCGAGCTGCACGAGAAGATTCTTTCGGAGGAGTGCGCCTGGAAGGGCAAGATTCTCGACGTCCACCGTCTTGAGGTTGAGCTGCCCAACGGTCACCGCAGCGCCCGCGATATCGTTCGCCATCCGGGTGCGGCGGCCGTTGTGGCACTGACCGAGAGCGGCAAGATCGTACTGGTGCGTCAGTACCGCACCGCCATCGACCGCGTGACGGTCGAGATTCCCGCCGGCAAGCTCGATCCAGGCGAGGACCCGCTCGATTGCGCCAAGCGCGAACTGCATGAGGAGACGGGCTTTAGGGCCGGTCGCATTCGCTTTTTGACGTCGATTGTCACGTCCTGCGGTTTTTGCGATGAGATCATCCACATCTACTTGGCTACCAAGCTCGAGTTTGATGCGCCCAACCCCGATGATGACGAGTTTGTCAACGTGGACCTGGTGCCGCTGCACGAGCTGATCGACGCCGTGCTCGACGGCAAGATCGAAGACGCCAAGACCGTCGTAGGCGCCTTGGCCTGTGACAGCATCGCACACAGGCTGGGCGGAACTGAGCTTTAAAAGCGAGGGCGACCCTGGGGCAAACGCTACTGATTATTTGCCCCAGGGTCTTACGTTATTGTTTTATCTCCGAGGACTGCATGTTTAAGAGGTTTCTTTCGTATTACGAGCCCCAGATGGGGCTTTTTGTTGCTGATACTGTTTGTGCTCTGGTGCTTGCCGCCATTGACCTGGCGTTCCCCATTATCCTGCGCAATTTGACCGGTGGGCTGTTTACTCAGGGTCAGGCTGCCATTATGCAGGCGCTCGGCATGATCGCGGTGGGCTTGGTGCTGATGTATGCCGCCCGCTGCGCCTGCCGTTATTTTGTGAGCTATTGGGGTCACGTGATGGGCGCGCGTATGGAGTCCAAAATGCGCGAGGACCTGTTCGACCAGTATGAGCGCTTTAGCTTTGCGTACTTCGACCGCAACAGCTCGGGCGACATGATGAGCCGCGTGGTCAACGACCTGTTCGATATCTGCGAGGCGGCGCACCACGTGCCCGAGTGGATCATCATCTGCGGCATCGAGATCATCGGCTCGTTTGTGATCCTCTTTACCATCGCCCCGGTGCTGGCGCTTGCCATGGCCGTGGTGACGGCGGCGTTTGCGGTCATCATGTTTTGGCAGAACATGCGCATGCGCGAGGTCTTTAGCGACAACCGCAAAAAGATCAGCGGCATCAATGCACAGCTGCAGGATTCGCTGGCGGGCATGCGCGTGGTCAAGAGCTTTGCCAATGAGGAGACCGAACGCTTCAAGTTCCGCGCCTCCAACAATCGCTATCTTTCGTCCAAGGAGAACATGTATCACGCCATGGGCGTCTATACTGCGACGTATGGCCTGCTCTCGGGCGTGCTCTATGTGATCGTGGTGCTGCTGGGCGGCTGGCTGGTCGCCCAGGGGCAGCTGCAAGCGGTCGATATGGCGACCTTCGCTCTCTATATTTCGCTGTTCTGCACGCCGCTCGAGACGCTCGTCAATTCGGCCGAAACGTATCAGAAGGCTATCGCCGGCTTTAAACGTATGGACGAGGTGCTCTCGACCGCGCCGGATATCCAGGACAAGCCGGGCGCTACGGATCTGCAGGTGACTGCCGGCGCCGTGGAGTATCACGACGTGTGCTTTAACTACGAGGATGTCGAGCTGGGCGAGGGCTATGCCGACGAGCGTCCCGTTATCGACCATATGAATCTGTCCATCAAGCCCGGGCAGACCATCGCGCTGGTTGGCCCTTCGGGCGGTGGCAAGTCCACGACCTGTTCGCTGCTGCCGCGCTTTTATGACGTGGCTGCCGGATCCATTAGCATCGACGGCCAGGACGTGCGCGATGTGACGCAGCAGAGCCTGCGCCGCGCCATCGGCCTGGTGCAGCAGGATGTCTATCTATTTGACGGTACGATTGGCGAGAACATCGCCTACGGCAAGCCGGGCGCCACGGCAGAAGAGATCGCCGAGGCCGCCCGTCGCGCCAACATCGATGCCTTTATCGAGTCGCTTCCGCAGGGCTACGACACCGTGGTGGGCGAGCGCGGCAGCCGTCTTTCGGGCGGACAGAAGCAGCGCGTTGCCATCGCGCGCGTGTTTCTCAAGAACCCCAAGATCCTGATTTTGGACGAGGCGACGAGTGCTTTGGATAACGAGAGCGAGGAGGCGGTGCAGGAGTCACTCGAAGAGCTGGCACGCGGCCGCACCACGATTATTATCGCCCACCGTCTTTCGACCATTAAGCATGCCGATGAGATTGCGACCGTTGAGCATGGTCGCGTTGTGGAGCGTGGCACGCACGAGGAGCTTCTCGCCCGTGGCGGCACCTATGCCCGTTACTATCGAATGCAGTTCGAAGGTGCGCGTGCGCACGAGCTCGACTGATTGATATGACAGGAAGTTTATGGCTGACAAGAACCCTTTGACTCCGGAAGAAGTGACGGAGTTATTCTCCGAAATCGATGCATCCGGCGTCTTGGATCCCACGCTCGCCAAAAAGCGTACCGAGCGCATGCGTGAGAAGGAGGCTGCGGCCAAGCGCGGTGACAAAGCGGCGCTAGCGCAGCTGCGCAGCGAGGACCGCGCGAGCCAGGCAAAACATATCGACCCGCTGTCCGAGGACGATCCTTCGGGCTCGCAGGTGAGCCATACCATTACGAAGACCGCGATGGCCGTGGTCATCGGTATTTTGGTGCTGATCGTGGGCATGCAGATTGGCTACGGCGTGATGCGTCGTCTGAACACCGCCAACCTGTCCGAGAGCGTTTCGGTCGATACCGTTTCGACCGCGCTCAAGGGTGGACTTGAATGGGGCAACGGCTTTACGCAGTTCCCGCTCGACTTCACCGTCGATGAAGCCGATGAACGCACGGGCACGGTCGAGGTGACGGTGTTGGACACATCGTCTGCCAACGAGCTCGAGCTGCTGTCCAACGGGCAGATTCAGGCCGCGGCGCTTGCGACCAACGCGTTGCTCAACGATAAGATCGACCGCGTGGTGTATAACGTTCACGCCTATATCGACGAGGATAGCAACATTCAGCACGATTCCTTCTTTGGCATGTTCCCCGCGCGCGGCCACCAGAGCGCCATTTTGACGTTCGTGTGGACCAAGAGCTCATCCAACGCCACGAGTATCGACTGGAAGATGCGCATCGTGAGTATGGATGACACCATCGCCGAGCGCATTCAGAAGCAGGTGAACTCGGTGTCGTCGTTGATTGAGGACCCGGTGGTGAGCCAGACCAAGATTGACGAGGAAAAAGCCGAGCGCGATCTGGAGCATCGTCTGCATGGCCGCGAGATTTTCCGTGGCGGCAAGCCCGATCGCACACCGTCCGAACTGCTGGAGCAGGACAAGAAAAAATAAGACGCCATCATCCCGCGTGAGCCACAAGCCCCGCGGGATGATTTTTCTGGGACGGGGATTAAAAAACATTATGCATAGAAAGTCATAATTATCATTTCGTAAACATTTCGATGAAATTAACGCCATGAGGCATGCTTGCGGTTACAATACCGCGAGGCCTAACTACACACCTTTAAGCCGGTCCTGTGAGACCGGGAAGGAGAATTATGGCGAACAACCATACCGCGGGCGCTGCCGCCCGCACCTTCGCGCCCAGCGAGCTTTGCCAGCGTATGCTGGCCAAAACCAGCAAGGGCACCTGCGGTCCCTGCATCCTGTATCTTGAGGATGGGACCATTTTTTATGGACGTGCATGCGGCGCCGAGGGCACCGCGACCGGCGAAGTTTGCTTCAACACCTCGCTCGAGGGCTACTTTGAGGTCATGACCGACCCGAGTTATGCCGGCCAAATCGTAACCATGACCTATCCGCAGATCGGCAACTACGGTATCGACGAGACCGACGTCCAGTCGGCCTTCCCCGGCGACGCCGTGTGCCCTGCGAGCGCTCCGGCCATGCGCGGCATGATCGTTCGCGACATGTGCGCCACGCCTTCTAACTGGCGCTCGGCCGTGAGCGTGCCGGAGTACCTGCGCGCTCACGGCATCGTCGCTATCGAGGGTGTCGACACTCGCGCCCTGGTGCGCCACCTGCGCGACAATGGTTCCAAGATGGGCATTATTTCGACCGAGATCTTCGACGTCGACGAGCTTGCCGAGCGTCTGGCCGCAGCGCCCACGCTGGTAGGCGAGAACCTGGTCAAGACCGTAAGTTGCCCCGTACCTCACGAGTTTGTGGCCGCCGACCTGCCTGCCACGCATGACTTTGCGCTTACGGCTGCCGCTCCTGCCCGTCACAAAGTGGTCGCCTACGACTGCGGTGTGAAGCGCGGCATTCTGGAGGGTCTGGTCCGCGCCGGCTGCGACCTTACCGTCGTGCCGTGGGATACGCCCGCGAGTGAGGTGCTCGACATGAATCCCGACGGCGTCTTTTTGTCCAATGGCCCCGGCGACCCCGACGCCGTGGTGGAGACCTACGAGCAGGTGCAGCAGCTGATCGGCAAGGTGCCGGTCTTTGGTATTTGTCTTGGTCACCAGATGATCAGCCTGGCCTGCGGCGCCCAGATGGAAAAGCTTAAGTTCGGTCACCGCGGTGGCAACCAGCCGGTTATGAACCTGGTAAGCCGCCGTGTGGAGATCACCGCGCAAAACCATGGCTTTGGCCTGCTGTTCCCCAGCTTGGGCAAGCTTGTCCCCGAGCTTTCCGGCGGCGAGACCGAGCATGCGGCCGATGGAGATCTGCGCGTCTGGGTGCGCCGCGGAATCGCGCCGGTCGTGATGAACGAGCGCTTTGGTCGCATTCGCCTGACACATGTGAACCTCAACGACGGCACCGCCGAGGGCATCCAGCTGCTCGACGCACCGTGCTTCTCGGTCCAGTACCACCCCGAGGCCTCGCCTGGCCCCACCGATGCCCACTATCTCTTTACCGCCTTTACGCGACTCATGGACGGCGAGGAGAACTACCTGGACATCGACACCGCGAAGGACCGCCTTGCCGGCTGGAACTTTGCTGAGTCCGAGACCGCTGAGACCGAGGAGAACTAATATGCCTAAACGTACTGACATCAAGCGCATCCTCGTCATTGGCTCGGGCCCCACTGTCATTGGCCAGGCCTGTGAGTTCGACTACTCCGGTGCCCAGGCCTGCAAGGTGCTCAAGGAGGATGGCTTTGAGGTCATCCTGGTTAACTCCAACCCGGCGACCATCATGACCGACCCAGGTCTTGCCGACCGCACCTATGTCGAGCCCATCACCGCCGAATTTATCGAGCGCGTAATCAAGAAAGAGCGCCCGGACGCGCTGTTGCCCACGCTGGGCGGCCAGACCGGTCTGAACGCCGCTGTCGAGCTGGCGAAAGACGGTACGCTCGACAAATACGGCGTCGAGATGATCGGCTGCGACCTGGCCGCCATCGAGCGCGGCGAGGACCGCAAGCTCTTTAACGAGGCCATGGCCGAGATTGGCCTGGAGGTCGCGCGCTCGGGCTATGCCTACAGCGTGGCCGACGCCGAGGCCATCGCCGAGCGCGTGGGCTATCCCTGCGTACTGCGCCCGAGCTTTACCCTCGGCGGCGCCGGTGGCGGCATCGCTCATACCCACGAGGAGCTCGTCTCCATCGTGAGCCAGGGCCTTGAGCTCTCGCCTGCCCATGAGGTACTGGTCGAGGAGTCCATCGAGGGTTGGAAAGAGTACGAGATGGAGGTCATGCGTGACCACGCCGGCAACGGCATCATCGTGTGCTCTATCGAGAACCTCGACCCCATGGGCGTGCATACCGGCGACTCCATCACCGTGGCGCCGGCGCAGACGCTCTCCGACCTTGAGTATCAGCGCATGCGTGTCGCCTCGCTCGCCATCTTGGAGAAGATCGGCGTCGAGACCGGCGGCTCCAACGTGCAGTTTGCCGTGAACCCCAACACCGGCCGCCTGATCGTCATCGAGATGAACCCGCGCGTGAGCCGTTCGTCCGCGCTGGCCTCCAAGGCCACGGGTTTCCCCATCGCCAAGGCCGCCGCGCGCCTTGCCGTGGGCTACACGCTCGACGAGATCGTCAACGACATTACCAAGGCAACGCCTGCCTGCTTTGAGCCCACGATTGACTACTGCGTGGTCAAGGTGCCGCGCTTTGCCTTCGAGAAGTTCAAGGGTACCGATCCCACGCTCACCACGCGCATGAAGGCCGTGGGCGAGATCATGGCGATCGGCCGCACCTTTGAGGAGGCCTTTGGCAAGGCCATGCGTTCGCTGGAGGATGGCCACCAGGGCATTTGCGCCGGTGGCAAAGAGGGTGCCGATAAGCTGAGCGACGATGAGCTTGCTCAGGCTGTGGCAACCCCGACCGAGCACCGCATCTTCTTTGTGGTCGAGGCCCTGCGCCGTGGCTGGGACATCGCTCGCATCCATGCCACCTGCGGCATCGACCCGTGGTACCTCAACCGCATCAACGACATGGTGCAGGTTCAGGAGAGCATCCGCGGCCTGCGTGTGGAGGATATCGACGCCGACGCGATGCGCCTGCTCAAGCAGTACGGCACGAGCGACGCCGAGATTGCCGCGCTGACCGGCTCGGACGAGCGCTTTGTGCGCGCCTATCGCAAGGGCCTGGGCGTGGTTCCCAGCATGAAGACGGTTGATACCTGCGCTGCGGAGTTCTCGAGCGCCACGGAGTACCACTACAAGACGTACGAGAACATCTACCGCACGAGCCCGGATGCCAAGAAGTGCGTGGCTCCTGACGAGACCGCGCCGGCGGACAAGCCCAAGGCGATGATCCTGGGCGCCGGCCCCAACCGCATTGGCCAGGGTATCGAGTTCGATTACTGCTGTGTGCACGCGAGCTACGCGCTGGCGGCCCGCGGCTTTGAGACCATCATGGTCAACTGCAATCCCGAGACCGTCTCGACCGACTATGACACGTCCGACCGTCTGTACTTTGAGCCGCTCACCTACGAGGACGTCATGGACGTTATCGACGTTGAGCGCCCCGATGGCGTCGTGGTGACGCTCGGCGGCCAGACCCCGCTTAAGCTGGCGCGCATGCTCGAGGAGAGCGGCGTGAACATCATGGGCACCAAGCCCGATGCCATCGACTTTGCCGAGGACCGCGAGCGCTTCGCCGCTCTGCTCGACAAGCTGGGTATCATGTACCCGCCGGCGGGCCAGGCCACCTCGTTTGAGGAGGCCGAGGCCGTGGCCGCGCACATCGGCTACCCACTGCTGGTGCGTCCGAGCTACGTGCTGGGCGGCCGCGGCATGATGATCGCCTACGATGCCGAGCATCTGCGCGATTACATGGCCGAGGCCGCGCGCATTAGCCCCGACTACCCGGTGTACCTCGATCGCTTCCTGGAGGGTGCGATCGAGTCCGATGTCGACGCCCTGTGCGATGGCGAAGAGGTCTACATCGGCGGCATTCTGGAGCATATCGAGGAGGCCGGTATTCACTCCGGCGACTCTGCGACCTGCATTCCGCCGTTCAGCTTTAGCGAGAGCCTGCAGGCGAAGCTCCGCGAGACCACGCGCCGCATCGCGATGGCGCTGGGAGTCCGCGGCCTGGTTAACGTGCAGTACGCCATCAAGGGCGAGACCGTTTACGTGATCGAGGCCAACCCGCGCGCAAGCCGTACCGTCCCGTTTATCTCCAAGGCCACCGGTGTGCCGCTGGCCAAGTGCGCGGCGCGCATCATGGCGGGCGATTCCATCGCGAGCTTGGGCCTGCCGAGCGACGAGCGTCAGCTCGATTGGTTCTGCATGAAGGAAGCCGTTATGCCCTGGGGTCGTTTCCCGGGAGCCGACGTTATCCTGGGGCCCGAGATGAAGTCGACGGGCGAGGTCATGGGTATCGCCAAGAGCTATCCCGAGGCATACGCCAAGACGCAGCTGGCGATCGACTACAAGCTGCCCGACCCGAGCGCCGGCAAGGTGTTCATTAGCGTGTGCGACCGCGACAAGCGCCATATCCTTTCGGTCGCCCGTATCCTGCGCTATCTGGGCTTTGACATCTGCTCTACCGAGGGTACGGCACGCGTGCTGCGCGGCGGCAACGTGACGTGCGAGGTCGTGGAGAAGATTAGCGGCCCGCACGACGGCGAGCGTCCCAACATCGGCGACCTCATCGCCGATGGCAAGATTGCGGTGATCATCAATACGCCGTACGGTCCGGGCTCGCGTGGCGATGGCTACCTGCTACGTACCGAGGCCGTGCGTCGCGGCGTGACCTGCGTGACCGCGATGTCTGCGGCCAACACGTACGTGAGTGCCATCGAGGCCGTGCGCGAGGACCAGCAGGGTCACGGCAGCGCCAACGACATGGGCATGGACGTCATCGCCCTGCAGGACCTGCCGCAGTACACGGTGTAGTGTGACCTGTCCGGCCGGGGCGGGAGGCGGTCCTTTCTCTCGGAAACTGGGCTTCGCGAAGTTTTCCGAGAGAAAGGACCGCCTCCCGCCCCGGCCTGCGGTGACTTGGCTGCACCGTGTGCTGCCGAAGGGGCTTTGCGCGATGACTAGGGCTGAATAGAAAATGAGTGTGGGATCCGCCGTTCATTCGAACGGCGGATCCCACGTTAATAATTCAGCCAACGTACGTCATGGCAATTCCCGGTAGGTCGAGGGTGCCCCGCGGCGGTCTGGTGTTTTCATCTGAACGACTTTGCGAAGCAACCGGAGTGAAGATGAAAACACCAGACCGCCGCGGGGCACCCGCAGACCGCAGGGACGGGAGAAGCTATACTACTCTCAGTAGTTAAGGGTCGCGGATCCGCCGCGTCGCCGCTCTCAACAGGAGGTCTTTGTTTATGGCAGATCAAAAGCCGGTCGTCGGGATCATCATGGGTTCCAAGTCCGATCTGGGCGTTATGGAAGGTTGCACCGCCGAGCTCGAGGCGCTGGGTGTGCCCTATGAGCTCGTCATTGCGAGCGCACACCGCACGCCGGCGAAGGTCCACGAGTGGGCCTCGACTGCCGCCGATCGCGGTATCAAAGTGATTATCGCCGCCGCCGGCAAGGCCGCTCACCTGGGTGGTGTCGTGGCTGCCTTTACGCCGCTGCCGGTCATCGGCGTGCCTATGAAGACGAGTGACCTGGGCGGCATGGATTCGCTGCTGTCGATGGTGCAGATGCCTTCGGGCGTGCCCGTGGCCTGCGTTGCCATCAACGGCGCCAAGAACGCCGCCATCTACGCCACGCAGATTCTGGGCGCTTGCGACCCCGAGTACCGCAAGGTTATCGAGAAGATGAAGCAGGAGATGGCCGACGCCTAGGCGTTCCGCCGTTTCACCGCAGTATAAGGAGAGCCATGTCCGACTATCAGGGAAAACGATTCAAGGCTTCTCAGATTCCCGATCCGTCGAAGCCGGGTGCTGCCCATGCGGCGCAGCAGGGTCGGACATCCTCTCCTCAGCAGCCGCGCGCGCCGCGTTCTGTAACGCCGACGTCCCATCGCCGTCAGGATACGCCGGCTGCGTATCGCCCTTCGTCTTATAGCACCGCTAAGAAGCCGCCCCGGTCTTCATCGCATGCCGCGCCGTCGGATTACACCGAGCCGCCGCGCAAAAAGCGCCGCTCCATTATTCCCATTCTGCTCATCATCATCGGCATCGGTTTGATTGTCGCCGCCGCCGCTATCTTTATTAATGCTCAGATTGGCTATAAGCAGGCGAGCGATTCGTATCAGAAAATCGAGAAGCAATATATAAGCGACAAGGACGCCAGCGGCGTGCCGATTATCGACTTTGATGCACTTGCCCAGACGAATCCCGAGGTTGTGGGTTGGATTTACGCGCCCGGCACCAACATCAACTATCCCGTCGTGCAGACCAACAACAACTCCAAATACCTCAACACGCTGTTTGACGGTACGGCTAACGCGTCCGGTGCCATCTTCTTGGATAGCGACGACACCGCGCCGGGCATGGTGGATCAGCAGACCACGATTTACGGTCATCACATGAATGACGGTTCGATGTTCAACGTGATTTCGGATACGACCGATCAGGCGACGTTCGACAGCATGGAATACGTGTACTACATCACGCGCGATGCGACGTATAAGTTGCGCCCGCTGGCGACCAAGGTGGTCGAGGACACGTATGCCAAGGCGCGCACGCCCAACTTTGAGGGCGATGAC
>DBGAZC010000256.1:0-9260 GCA_048472015.1 Collinsella sp.
GTACGCGCCAAAGTTGAAATACGACTTGAGCATGGCGGCGGCAGTCGAACCAACCTTGACCTGCTCAATCTGGACCTCGGCGCGCTTGGCGGCGGCATGCTCGGCGGCCTTGGCGACGCTACCATTAGAGGCGGCGGGCTCAAGTGCCGCCGCAGCACCCGCGAGCGAGATCCAGCGCGAGGCCTCGGCAGACGAAAGCGCCGCCGCCATGGTACCGGCACCGTAAGTCACGTCGAGCTTGGGCAGGGACTCCCCCGCGCGGGCGGCTGTAACAAGATCGCCCTCAAACCCCTCCGGGATAAAGAACACGCAGTCGGCGCTACCTTTGGCGCTGTTTCTCTTGGAGAGCGCGTCCGCAAGGTCGTACGTGTCATCGCCGACGCCCGTGACCAGGTCAAACCGCGAACCTAGGTGCTTGGTGAGCGCACGTGAAAGATCACTGCCATCGCGGTCGACCACGATCACGTTGGCGTCGTAGGGCTTGTACTCGGTGAGCTGCGACGAGTTCCAGCTCACCGATGCCGCGATGAATACGCCCATCAGCGAAATGAACACCGTGTAGATGAGCAGGTAGAACGGGTGAGCGAGCGCCATGCGAAGCGCGGTCTTAAAGGTGCTCATAGCGGCTCCTTCCAAAGATCAGCGTGGCGGCGGCAACGAACAGCAGTGCCATGAGGACCAGTGCGCCGGCGCGAACGGCAAAAGGATCCAGGTCCTCAAAGAAATACAGGCGGTTGAACATGTCGCAGATGAGCTTGACGGGGTTGAGCCAGCACTCGGCCGGACAGGCGCGGGCGACGTCATCGGCAAGCGCCATCGCCGGTTCGCCGTAGAGCCCAGCGAACAAAGCGCACGTGGTGGCAAAGCCTGTGAGGATGCCCGACTTGGATGCCTTGCCGCCCTTAACGGGAAGCGTGCCCACAAAGAGTCCCAAGCCCGTGGCGGCAAGCGCGGAAGCGGCACCGCCCACCAGACACAGCCCCTCGCGCCCGCCAAAGTCGACGCCCACAACCAGGCGCACGTAGCCGATCGCGATCGCCATCGAGGCAAAGGAGACCAGCCACGAGCCCACAAAGATACCGGCCAGCGACGCCGTTTTGGAAAGACCGCCCGCGCAGCGGCGCGCGCCAAGGCCCGACAGATTGGGCTGCAGATCGACGACGCTCAAGGCGGCAAACTCCGCAGACATCATCGCGACCAGGCCAAAGAGCGCGTAATAGTAGATGACCGTGCCATCGGGCGTGGTGCGTGTCAGGCTTACGCGGCGGGTGCCGCCCTCGAGCGACAGGGCGCGCGCAACCGCCTCCGGGTCGGCGAGCGCCGCCGGGTTGTCCTGGGCAATCTGAGACATGAGCTCGGCATTTTGTGTATACGAGCTTGCCACCGTCTCCAGAATGCTGCGGTCGGTGAGCACCGTTGAGGCACGCGAGCTGTCGTAGCTCGACAGCAACGTGAGCTTGGGTGCGCCCGCGTCGTCGACCGTATAGATGCCCGCGACCTCGCCGGCCTTAAGCACACGGTTCGCATCGGCTGCGTCGTCGCACTCGTGGATCTCGAGCAGCTGATTGTCGCTCTCCTTGGCAAGCGACGTCGCCACGTCCTTAAAGGTCGAGGCGTCCCAGGCCTCGTCCGCTATGACGGCAACCGGTACCGGGTCGACCGTGCCGTCAGAGCTCAGATTCGCAAACATAAACATGAACATCGTGGAAAGTGCGATGGGAAAGAGAGCGCCCCAGACCCACGTGCTCGGCCGGCGCAGCAGCGTCTTGACCGTAGTGATGATGGTGTTGAACATGACTGCCCCCTAGTCGCGCAGCTCGCGGCCGGTGATCTCGAGGAACACGTCGTTGAGGGTCGGCGGCTCGCTCCACACGCGGCCGAGCGCCACATCGGCGGCGCGCAGCGTGTCGAGGATGTCGACCAAATTGTGCGGGCTCGCTTCGCAGGTGCAGACGAGCTCGCCGCCGGACAGCTCAACCGAAAGCACGTGCTCGAGGGCGCGCAGCCGCTCGACCGTGGCGGTCTCGACGGCGCCGACCTCGACAGTCACGCGCTCGCCCATTTGAATCATGCGTTTGAGCTCGTCATTGGTGCCCTGCGCCAGCACACGTCCGCCGTCCATGATCATGATGCGGCTGCAAATCTGCTCGACTTCCTCCATGTAATGGCTGGTATACACCACCGTGGCGCCCTCGTCGCGCAAGCGGCAGATGCCCTCCAGGATGGCGTTGCGGCTCTGCGGGTCGACCGCCACCGTGGGCTCGTCAAAGAAGATGAGCTCGGGCTTGTGCGCGATACCGCAGGCGATGTTGAGGCGACGCGCCAGGCCGCCCGAGAGCTTGCCGGGGCGAAACTTGGTAAAGTCGCCCAGCCCGACAAAGTCGATCGCCTCGTCCACCAGCGCGCGGCGGCGCTTGCGGTCGTTGACGTAAAGGCTGCAGAAATAGTCGATGTTCTCGCGCACCGTAAGCTCGTCAAACACCGCCACCTGCTGCGGCACCACACCGATGCGGCGCTTGAGGTCGTAGTGGGCGGGCGTCATGGGCTCGCCGAACAGCTCGATGGTGCCTTTGTCGTAGGCGAGCAGCTGCAGAATGCAGTTGATGGACGTGGTCTTGCCCGAGCCGTTGGGGCCCAGCAGGCCAAAGATCTCGCCGGGGGCGATGCTCAGGCTAAAGTGGTCGAGCGCGATAAGGTCGTCGTAGCGCTTGACGAGGTTTTCGACGTGGACGATGTCTGTCATGAGGCGGCCCTTCTGTTGATTGCGGCCCGGTACGATTGCATCATCGCAGGAGCGAGCGGCGCGCACCAGTGAGCTTTGTCACGAGTGCGGAGCTTGGCCGTGCGGCCTGCCGACGTCCCCACTTTGCCGCGTGGGAGGAATGTCACGGTTGCGCAGGCGGTCCCTCCACCACGCGCGGCTTCGCGTACAATACCCGTATGAACAGGCTTTTCGACAAATCGATCGTGCTGGCGTGCTGTATTGCGGCCGCCATGGGTCTTGCTGTGGACGCTCGCCTGGTCGCGGCGTTTTGCCTTGGCGTTATTGCCACCTCGCTGGCCGAGGTCGTACAGGGAAACCGCGCCCGCCGTGTGAGCGAGGCCGCGAGCTACGCCTGCATCATCGCGGCTGTCTTCGTGCCGCCGTTTGTGCCGTTTGCGCCTCTCGCTCTCTATGACATCGCGCGACGCGTTCGCCGTGAACGAATCTGGCCCGCGCTGGCGATTGGCGCCGTGTTTGTCTGCGCGCTTGTCGCGGACCTTCGTGGTGGCGTGCTCACCACCCGAACGCTGCTGTTAACCGCCATCCTTTCGGTTGCCGCCACCTTGCTATCGCTACGCACCGCCCAGTTGGAGCGCGAGCAGCGGCGCATGCGCCGCACCCGCGACGAGCTGCAGGAACGAGCCCTCGCGCTCGAGGCGCGCAACCGCGATCTTGCCGATCGCCAGGACTACGAAGTCGAGCTCGCGACGCTCGCCGAACGCGCCCGCATCGCGCGCGAGATCCACGATAACGTCGGGCACCAGCTCACGCGCGCCTCACTGCAGGCCGAAGCCCTACGCGTGGTCCACGCCGACGAGCCTGGCGTCGCCGCCGATTTCGCCGACGTTAAACGCACGGTTGACGAGGCGCTCCAGCTTGTGCGCACCAGCGTCCACGCGCTCAACGACAACGCCGTCGACCTTTCCGTGCAGCTCGAACGCATTGTCGAAGGCACACGCTCGGACGGCGACCCGCAGATTGAGCTTGAAGTTATGGCCGAACATGCGCCCGCAAACGTCGCCAACTGCTTTGCAGCGGTCCTGCGCGAAGCGCTCTCCAATACCATGCGCCACGCTTGCGCCCAGACCGTCACCGTACGGTGCATGGAGCATCCGTCGTTTTACCAGCTCATTGTTACCGACGATGGCGTGGGTGAGGTCCAAGCAAGCGGCCGCGGCACCGCGGAGGGCATGGGGCTCGCCTCCATGCGCGAGCGCATCGAGGCGCTTGGCGGCACCTTCACCGCCGGCCCGCGTGCCGGCGCCGGCGGCTGGCGTGTGTTTGCCACCGTTCCCAAACAGCAAGGAGATGAGGGCCGATGAGGCTCATCGTTGTCGACGACGACCGCTTGGTGGTCGATTCGCTCAAGATTATCTTGGGCGCCCAGCCGCAGATCGAAGTGGTGGGCACCGGTGCCAACGGCAACGATGCGGTGGCGCTCTACGCCGAGCACGCACCCGATATTGCGCTGCTCGACATCCAGATGCCGGGACGCGACGGCCTTTCGGCCGCGCGCGAGATCCTTGAGCACGACCCTGCGGCGCGCGTGGTGTTTCTGACGACGTTCTCGGATGACGAGTACATTGTGTCGGCGCTCAAGCTGGGCGCCCGCGGCTACCTGATCAAGACCGATGTCGCTGCCATTCCGCCGGCGTTGGCGCAGGTCATGGACGGCAAACGCGTGCTCGAGGGCAAGGCGATCGAAGATATCAACTTTGATGGGGCGGACGTCGAGGCCGGCGCGACCCGCCGGCCCGCCGCCTTTGCCGGTCTGACCGACCGCGAGTTCGAAGTCGCCGAGCTCATCGCCCGCGGCCTCGACAACAAGGAGATCGCTGCCACCGCCTATATGGGCGAAGGCACCGTGCGCAACCACATCAGCTCAATCCTAGCCAAAATGGGGCTACGCAACCGCACCCAAATCGCCATCGCCTATCTGCGAGGCTAGCCGCTGGCTGCCGCCAATTTGATGCCATTTCAAAACTATGCCGGTTTACTACGATGAACCGCATATCTCCGACCACGGCAAATTGCGCACTTACAAAACCGCAGGTAGAACACTTGCGATATTTGCAAAAATGCTGGTGTGGTCAGGAATCTCGGATTCATCGTAGTAAACCGGCATAGTTTTGTTCGGGCGGCCCTGCACGAGTGTCTCCGCCAGCCTCGCGGGACCAAAATGAGCCGTTTTCCTCCGTCCCCAAGGGATCAGCCGAAACCGCTCGCCACGAAACCTGCCCATCTACTACGTTTGACTCGATACCCTTGACCATACCCGCTTTTCATGAAAAACCGCAGGCGTTCTACCTGCAGTTTTTATTTCGCATTACTTGCCATGGTTGAGGGTAGCGGCTTAAACGTAGTAGATGAGCCCATTTCGTGGCAGACGGGTCACGCGGCAGCCCTCGCAAGGCCAAAATGGTCCGTTTTCCTCCGTCCACGGGAGTTAAAGGGCTGTTACGGATATGGTGCTATTTCAAAACTATGCCGGTTTACGGGGCTAAAGTCGGGACCCTCATCCATACCTTCATTTTTTGGAAAACGGCAGGCTATCTACCTGCGGTTTTGTTTTTGCGGTTTTCTATATGGTCGGAGGTTCGCTATCCGGCCCCGTAATCCGGCATAGTTTTGTTCGCGGCGGCTCCACCGCGCATTAAGCGCGGGGCCGGTGGGGCATTTTTGCCCCACCGGCCCCGTCTTCGCGCTATTCCGGCTTGGTTTCTACTGTGGGAGTCTTGTCCGCTGCGACTGGGGTACGGGCGGTGTCCATAGTCAGGCAGTGCTTGGGGCAGCTCTCGATGCACTCACCGCACACCACGCAGGCATACGGGTCGATCGACCACGTTCCACCCTTGCGATCGACCGCGAGCGCGCCCGCCGGGCAACGCCGTGCGCACATGCCGCAGCAGATGCACACATCCATGTCATTGACGATATGCCCGCGCAAGCGCTCGGGCGCCGCGAGCTTCTCCTGCGGATAGCAAACCGTGACCGGCTGCTTGACCATAGAACCCAAGGCCGTCTTGGCAAATGTCAGTAAACTCATGCCGCGCCTACCTTTCCGTGCAGCTAATGCAGGGGTCGATGGTCAGGATGATCATGGGCACGTTGGCAATGAGCACGCCCTGCAGTGCATGCGTCAGACCCGCCAGGTTTTGCGACGTCGGCGTGCGCACGCGGAAACGGTCCAGGTTCTTGGTGCCGTTGCCGCGCACATAGTAATACGCCTCGCCGCGCGGCTGCTCAATCACAACCTCGCCGCGCGCGCCGTCGGCCGGCGTAAGCTTGGTGCGCCCGCCAATCCCGTCGTGCGGAATCTTGCCCACAAGCTCCTTAATGATGTCCATGGCCTGCGTGACCTCGGCGCAACGCACCTGGCAGCGGGCATAGCAATCGCCATCGGTAGCAACGATGGGCTCAAACGCAGCCAGATCCGCATAGGCACCGTCGTCAAACATGCGCACGTCGTAATCCACGCCCGATGCGCGCCCAAACGGACCGACCATCGAAAGCTCCAGCGCGTCTTTCTTGCTAATCATGCCCACGCCATGCAGGCGCTCGCCGCAGCTGTTGTCGTCCAAAAACGTATGCACCAGGGCCTCGTAGTCAGGACGCATGGCATCGAGCGTCTGGACAATGCCCGCCAGCTCGGAGTCCTCGATATCGTGCTTAAGGCCGCCGATCTCGTTAATCGACAGAATCACGCGCCCGCCGCAAGTGCTCTCAAAAATCTTGAGTATCTGCTCGCGCAGGGTCCATGACCGATAGAACAGCGCCTCAAAGCCAAAGGCGTCGGCGAGCAGACCCAGCCACAGCAGATGCGAGTGAATGCGCGAAAGCTCGTGCAGAATGGTGCGGATATACTGCACGCGACCAGGCACCTCGATGCCGAGCATGCGCTCGCAGGCGCTGGCATAGCCGCAGCTGTGGCCCACGGCGCAGATGCCGCAGATGCGCTCGGCGATGTAGCCAAACTGATGCATGTCGCGCTTTTCGGTGAGCTTCTCGAGCCCGCGGTGCACAAAGCCGATCTGAGGAATTGCCTCGATGACGCGGTCATCCTCGATCACCAGGTCCAGATGAAGCGGCTCGGGCAGCACCGGGTGCTGCGGGCCAAACGGAATAACGGAGCGATGTGCCATGGACCTTACGCCTCCTTTTTCTGCTTGTCGCGGGCGGCCTTGGCGGCAAGCGCCGCGCGGACCTTGGCCGCTTTCTCGGGATCCATGGCGGCGAGCTTTGCCTCCATCTCAGCGGCCTTGAGCGCGGCCTTGGCAGCGGCATCGTCATGCTGAGTATCGGAGCCGGCAGCCGCAGCGGGCTGAGCAGCGGCGCCCGCGGCGTCGCCGGCGCTCGCAGCACCCTCCCCTGCAGCAGCCGCAGCCGCGGCGGCCTTTTCGGCCGCGGCCTTGCGCGCCTTGGCCTCGGCAGCGGCACGCACCTTCATGGCTTTCTCGCGCGCGGCCTTCACCTCGGGCGTGATAACGCTCATGGGTTCGGCAGTCGAAACCTGGTAGAAAAAGCCCTTAAAGTCAATCTGCATATCGGTGATAGCAAGACCGAATAGGTCGTGCGCCTCGTTTTCAAACGGGAATACCGCCGGATAGTACGAGCTGATGGACGGAATCTCCTGATACTGGTCGATGCCCTCAACCACCAGGTTCTCGATCGCATAGCTGCCGTCCTGCGCAATATGCTCCTGAGCAGCACGAACGTCGATAAACGTATAGACCAGGCGATACGATCCGTCGTCCACACAGCGCTCGGCATGCATCTGCACAAAGCGCGCGCCGGTACCTTTGAGCGCCTGCACATGCGGCAACAGCTCATCGATCCCGACGGTAGTGTAGATTGCCTTTTGCATTACTCGGCCTCCTTTGCAGCGGCGGGCGTCCCGGCAGGTGCGTCGCCAGCGGCAGGCGCGTCGCCGGCCCCCGCAGCAGCCACAAACCCGCCCTCGCCCAGCTCAACGCCACCATCCCAGGTAGCGGCGCCGCCCACGGTAAGCGGATCGCCGCCAGCACGCATCACGGCCTCCTTCTGATCCAGGATGCCGCACGCCTCCACGATGGCATCGATCACCGTCTCGGGGCGAACGGCGCACCCGGGCGCGTACACATCCACGGGAATCGCGCGGTCCACGCCGCCGATCACGTTATAGGCATCGCGAAACACGCCGCCCGAGCACGCGCAGATACCGCATGCCACCACACACTTGGGCTCGAGCATCTGGTTGTAGATCTGGCGCACGACAGGCAGGTTCTGGGCATTGACCGACCCCGTCACCAAAAAGATATCCGCATGCTTGGGGTTGCCGGTGTTGACCACGCCAAAGCGCTCCGCATCGAACAGCGGCGTGAGCGAGGCCAGCACCTCGATATCGCATCCGTTGCAGCTCGAACCGTCGTAATGAATAACCCACGGCGAGCGCGACATTTTATGATCCATGGATGCCGCCTCCTAAATAAATACATCGACGAGGATGGGCATAAGGTTGAGCAGGCCAAACACCAGCGCCACGCCCCATCCGAGCCTAAAGCAGCTGCGCCAGGTGCTGCGTGCGAAGGTGTTGTCGATCAGGACCTCGACAAAATACGTCGCGGCCATCACGACCAGGGCAACCACCCAGCTCACCGGGTTGTCCCAAACAAAGAACATGCCCACCCACATCAAAAACAGCACGGTCTCGCACCAGTGCATAAGGGTCATCTTGGCCAGCGTGCCGCCGCTCATCTCGGTGGCGACGCCCTGGACAATCTCCTGATGCGCGTGATGCGAGTACGAAAGATCGAACGGCGACTTGCGTAGCTTGATGGTGAGTACCGCAAGCAGCGCCAAGAAAATGGGCGCACTGTACGCGATGATGGGCGCCGACTGCCCGGTTACGGCGATGGAATCGAAGCTATCGGTGGCAAGGTACAAGCCCACGCTCATCAGCAGAACGGCGGGCTCGTAACTCATAACCTGCAGCAACTCACGATCGGCGCCGACCTGGGCAAACGGGCTTTGCGTCGAGGCGGACGCCAGCACCACAAAGATCGCGGCGAGCGTCACCATAAAGGCGCACAGCAGCGTGTTGGAGCCCGACACAAAGATGCCGCCGCCCACGACGGTAAAGATGAGCGCGCACGCCATGTAGGTATCGTCCATGGTGTTTACGCTGGCAGGGGCTTTGCGCAGCAGCTTGGCAACGTCGTAGAAGGGCTGCAGCAGACGCGGCCCCACGCGACCCTGCATGCGAGCGGACAGCTTGCGGTCAAGGCCGTCAATCAAACCGCCCACAAGCGGCGCCAGCAAGGCAAACGCCACGGTACCAATAAAAATGCCCAAGACGCCCGAACCTTCAAAATACTTGCCGCGCAGCACCGAGGGCGCGCTCATGGCAAGCCGCTCGGGCCCAATCCACGCGCAACACAGCAGCGCAAACAAGATAATGCTGCAGCACACGACGCTACCCGCGGGGCCAATACGCTTCTCGCCAAGGGCGTCCTCCGAG
>DBGAZC010000257.1:0-1423 GCA_048472015.1 Collinsella sp.
CGCCGAGATGCTCACAGGAATCGCAGCGTGCGAGGCTGCCTCCTTGGCCTTTTGTTCCATAAGCCGGTTTCCTCCCAACTTTAATGTTCGAAGGGATTATAGGTAATCGGCCCATGTTTTAATGCACTGTTTTCCCAGCTAGATAAAGATTTATACAGTCTTTAGGCCACCGCGGCGATATGAAGTGTGACAAAGGGACTATCCCCTTGTCACATTCGTCATTTTCCGAGCCAGTTTTTGAACCACCACTCCATGGAGCGGCTCATCTCGGCCATAAAGGGGCTCGTGTGCTTGCGGGTGTAGATATCCACGACGCGCTCCCCCACCTCGCGGGCGTGCGGGCGAAACATCGCATCCATCTCGGCCACCTGCGCATCCATAGTCGCGGCATCCGCACGGCAGTAGCGCTCCTCGTGCACCAGGTTCACCACGGGGTGCGCGATTGCCGGGCGCTCCTTACGGGGCGTGCCGATGATGAGCATCGACAGCGGCATGGTATAGGGCGGCAGATCGAGCAGCGCGGCAACTTCCTCGGCGTTCTCGACGATGTCGCCGATATAGCAGCTCCCCAGCCCCAGGGCCTCGGCGGCAACCACGGCGTTTTGCGCGGCGATCACGGCATCCTGAGCCGCGATGGCAAAGTCGCCCAGACCCGGCGCGCGGCGGGGCGCCTTGCCCGTACGCTCTACAAACTCGGGCTCAAAGCAGCCCACGTGCTCAAACAGATCGATCCACTTGGCATAGTCGACCACAAATATAAGTACCCAGGGCGCCTTGGCGATCATGGGCTGGTGGTCGCACAGGTCGGCCAGGCGGTCGAGCGTTGCCTGCTCGCGGATGCTCACGATGGAATACATCATCATGGCGCCCGCCGACGGCGCGCGGCTCGCCGCATGCAAGATCGCCGCCCGCTGCTCGTCGGTCACCGCCACGGGACGGTCGTCGTCATCACGCGCGAAGGCACGCGTGGACGAGCGGTGTTCCAAGATGTCCAGCGCCGCGTTGCCCGTAGTCTCGACCGGATAGCCGCCCGCGTCCACGCCCACAGCTCCGCCGCAGTACTCGGTGCCCGTCATACAAACCTGCTCGCCCATAGCTCTATCCTCGCTAATTCTTTAAGAAGCCTTTACGTTTCCGTGTAATTCCCGTCCATTATCGCGCAGGTCGACACTCCATTGCGCAACACCGCCACACCCGCGCGTTATTATGGCTGGTTGTTGTGCGCAGCCCTTAAATGCTGCGCATATCTTGGTAACAATCGGGTAAACCCCCGCTTTCGTACGTTTTAGTTTGTGAGGAGTCTCAGCATGTTCGCTGCCGCCATCTCGCTCGTCGGTCTTGCGGCGACCGTCTACCTTGTCTTGCGCGAGGCCAAGGCCATTCGCGCTCAGTCGGGCACCGTTGCCAAAAGCGCTCTTGGGTG
>DBGAZC010000258.1:0-6543 GCA_048472015.1 Collinsella sp.
GCGGTTGACCACGGCAGCGACGCGCGCCGCGGCTTCGGGTACAGACTGGTTGCTTAGGTTCTCAGCCACGTTTCCTCCCATTCCTCCTTCTATGCACGTAACATGCGGTATTCATTATAGGCGCTTGAGAAATACTTTCGAAACTGATTGCGCTTTACCACACAAAAGTATTTTCTGCATTGCAAGGGTTTTTGCCCCAAATGGTCGTATTTCTCGGTGGGCGGCATACGTAAACGGGGGCATTCCGCATAAAAGCGAAACACCCCCGTAACAATCGCTCTCCATGAGCAGGGCACGTTAGCAGGCCCGCAGCTCAAAAAGATGCGCTACAGGCGCTCGCGAACCGCCTCGACCACATTGGCCAGATCGACGAGAACCTCGTCATGGCTCTGCATGTCGCGCACCTTGACCTTGCCGGCGGCAAGCTCGTCGCCGCCCAGGACCAGGATGAGCTTGGCGCCCACCTTATCGGCCTGCTTAAACTGGGCTTTGAGCGAACGGCCCTGATAGTCGGCCTCGGTCACAATCCCTGCGGCGCGAAGCTCCTGCGTAATGGCAAAGACGTTCTGGCGCAGCTCCTTGCCTGCGTTGGCGACATAGACGCACGGGGCCTCCTCGGCACCCAGATCGCTGCCAAAGGCCTGCAGGGCCAGCAGGGCGCGCTCAAAACCGACGGCAAAGCCGACGCCTGCCGTGGGCTTGCCACCCTCGAGCTCGACCAGGCCGTCGTAGCGGCCGCCGCCGCCGATGGAGCCGACGCCGGCGCCAGGGGCCTCGACCTCAAAGACAGTACGGGTGTAGTAGTCCAGGCCGCGCACCAAGGTGGGATCCTCGACATACTCGATACCGGCGGCATCCAGATAGCGCTTGACTTGCTCGTAGTGCTCGCGGCACTCATCGCACAGGTTGTCGCCCATCAGCGGAGCGTCGGCCATGATCTCGCGGCAATGGTCGTTCTTGCAGTCGAAGGCGCGCAGCGGGTTGAGCTCGGCGCGCTCGCGGCACTCGTCGCACATCTCGTCGGCGTGGTCGAGAATGAACTGCTTAACCTGCTCGCGATAGGCCGGACGGCACTGCGCATCGCCCATCGAGTTAATGAGCAGACGGAGCTTGGAAAGATCGAAGCCCAGGCGCTTGTAGAACTCCATGAGCATGATGATGCACTCGGCGTCTGCCGCCGGATCGGGAGCGCCGAGCCACTCGATGCCCACCTGGTGAAACTGGCGCAGGCGACCCTTCTGGGGACGCTCGCCACGGAACATGGCCTCGGCATAGTACGCCTTAAACGGCGTGGAGCCCTGGGGCACTAGGTTGTTCTCCACGACGGCGCGCACCACACCGGCCGTGCCCTCGGGACGAAGGGCCAGGCGCTGCTTGGGCTTAAGCTTGGTGTCGGTGCCCTCGGTAAAGACGCGCTCCAGGTTGGCGCCGCTAAACACGCGGAACATCTCCTTGCGCACGACGTCGGTCGACTGGCCGATACCGTGGACAAACACGTCAACCTGCTCGATCGCGGGCGTCTCGATGGGCTTAAAGCCAAACGGCTCGAACACGCCGGCAGCAATCTGCTGCATCTTTTGCCAGGCGCGCATCTCGGCGCCGATAAGGTCGCGGGTTCCCTCCGCCTTCTGTGCCTGCATGGGCAAACACCTTTCTTTTGTATCGCGTCATAGGTAGTGGACATTATACGGCACAAACACAAACAGCGGCGGTGCGTCTGACCGAACGAGGGTATGGGGACTCGTTCGGCCTGACGCACCGCCGCTGTTTGCGATCCGCTTTCCTCCGTCCCCTTCGGATCACGTGATCTGTTGGGGACGGAGGAAAACGGATCATTTCGTAGGCCCGTGACCGCCTTGGAAACCGAATGATGGTACGAGCATCTATTCGGCTTCCAGGGCGGCCACAAACAGAACGGGGCAAACAGAAAAGAGCACGTAGACCTGCCACAGTTCACCGACAAGGCTCATGCCGGCAAGAACGGCAGAGGTGGCGATTACAGTGAGGGAGCCCAAAACGCGACCGCTTACTTTATCGGCAACATGACCGATCACAAGTGAGCCGATAACGCTCACCACGGTGGAGATGGCGTTGGAGATGTTGTACTGCGCAAGCGTGATGCCCAGGTCGCTGACGACGAGCGGCTGAAACAGGCTCATGCAGTTAACGAAAATCGTGTAGCACGTGGCCATGATGACAAAGCCGGAAGCCACCACGAGCCAGCCGGGGAAGAACTTACGCTGCTGGGACATACTGCTCCTTTTTAAACAAACGAGTAGCAAGATTGGGTGCTACCGGTGGTCGGCGATGTAGCCCAAAGCGACTGCCGCATAAGCCGCGGCGCCAAGGGGAAGCTCGGCATCGCTAAAACGTGCCTTGGGATGATGCTGAGCAAAATGCTCGTCCGTATCAGTCACGGCAGCGCCCACGGTAAAGTACGCACTCGGGATCTCACTCGAGATCAACGCGAAGTCCTCACTCGCCATGGCGTGGAACAGCGGCAGGAAGGTGGCCTTGGGCAGTGTCGCACCCACATAGCCAAGTGAAGCCTGGGTCATATTGTCATCGAGTACCAGCGGCGGAACATCCGAGAGCGTCTCGATAGTCGCCGGCGTACGATAGGTCGTGGCAACGCCTTTGACGACCTCCGCGATGCGGGTCTTGAGGTGCTCCATGAGCTTGACGTCGAAGCCACGCAGCGTTCCCTCGAGCACACAAGTGTCGGGGATGACATTTGCGGCCTGACCGCCGGCGAACTTGCCAACGGTAAGCGCGACCTCCTTGACCGCCGGCACCTCGCGGGAGATGAGCTCCTGAAGCGCCAGATGCACATGGACGCCGGCCGTGATGGGGTCGATGCAGATCTCGGGGCTCGAGCCATGGCCGCCCTTGCCCTGAAGCGTGACGCGAAAACCGTACACGCCCGAGAGCGCCGGGCTGCCGTAGAGCACCAGGCCAAGCGGCGACTGGCTATTGACATGCATGGCAAAGGCGGCCTGGGGGCGTGGGCTCTGCAGCAAACCGTCGACGATGGCAGCACGGGCACCCTCAAAGGTTTCCTCGCCCGGCTGGAACAGCAACTTAACCGTGGCGTTGGCGTCGAGAAGCTCGGACTCGCGGGCCTTGAGCATACGAGCCGCACCAAGCAGCGCCGTCGCGTGCATATCGTGACCGCAAGCATGCATGCAGCCATTGGTGGATGCAAAGGGCTCGCCGGATTCCTCGGCAACGGGAAGGGCATCCATGTCGCCGCGGAGCATGATGACCGTACCGGCCTGCTTGTCCGTGCACGTACCGTTACCCCGAGCAGCAGCTGCCGCGCCGGCACCGATAAGGCCAACGACACAGGAGCCGTCGACAAGCACGGCATAGGGAATATCCATCTCGTCCAGACGCGCCTGGATAAAGGCGGACGTCTGCGGAAGGTTGTTACCCAGCTCGGGCATCTGGTGTAGATCGTGTCGCCACACAGCAAGCTCGTCTGCAAAAGTCTGAGCTTCTGCAACAAGACCGTCACCGATAGCGGCCTGCGCCGCTGCGGTAGCCTTGGGCGCTGGTTGCGGTTGAAAATCGGACAAAGCTGGTGCCATAGATGCCCTCCAGTAACGTTTTTGCAGCAAGCACTTTGATAGCATAAAGTGCAAGGTACAACTTTAAGGGCGACGCATAAAAAATGCCGCCCCGGGAGGGCGGCGCAACAAGTTGTTTACAATTGCGGGCGCGGCTTTTTGCGCAAAAAATCGAAGTGAGTCTCACTCAAGATAATCGACAGGAAGATAAGCACGAAGCCGGCGAGCAGGCGCGAGGTGAGCGCCTCCCCCATCAGCAGCACCGAAAACAACACGCCCGAAGGCGACTCCATCGAAAGGAGCAGTGAGCCCGTCGAAGCCGGGACATGCGCCAGGCCGACGTTTTGGATGAGCAGAGCCACGCATGTGCAGCCCACCGAGAGAAACGCCATCACACCGATAAAGTTCGGCGTCCACACGGACAGAGGCGCCTGGGTCTCGAATAACAGCGACGAAACCAGGCTCAGCACGCCGTTGCCCACAAACATCCAAAACGTGATAACGTTGATGTCCATTTTGCGACCGTACTTGGCGGTCACCGCCATCTGGATGGCGAAGAAGACCGCGCCTGCCAGCGTAATGACGTCACCGATGTTGAACTCGACGCTATCGAGCGCCACCAAGCCAATGCCCGCCAAGCACAGCAGTGCCGCGCCCAGGTTATAGCGGGTGAGTTTTTCTCCGCTCAGAAAATAGCTCGCGAACGGCACGAGGATGCAATACGTGCCCGTCAAAAAAGCATTCTTGCCCGCCGTAGTATATGCCAGACCGACCGTCTGCAACGCATAGGCCGCCCACATGAGCACGCCCATACTCAGGCCAACGATCAGATTGCGAGCGTTGAAATGTGCAGTGATGCGCTTGTGGAAGACGGCAAACATGACCAACGCTGCAGGCAGAAAGCGTACATAGAGCAGCTCGAACACCGGAATGGTGCCGAGTGCGTCCTTCATAGTGGTAAAGGAGTAGCCCCAGATGACCGCCACCGAAAGTAGCAAAACTTTCCAGAACAGCGGGGAGCGTGCGCCGGCGCCCCTGGGAATACCGCCCGCGCCCAAATCCTCACGGGCCACAGGGCTATCGGGCATGTTTTCGATTTCGTTGGCAGCGTATTGGGCCATGGAACATCCTCACACTCAATCTGGGCGTGGTGTCCGCACGCGTATGGCTGCGTGCCGCCTCATGGTCAAATAAAAACGGGGCGCACCGGACCCCCGGCACGCCCCGCTACTGTAGCAACAACCAAGCAGCCCACGCAATCCAGCCCACTAAAGCGTCGGCAGAGTAAACCTCGATGTTTCGTCGATGTCACGCTGTTGCACTAAATAAGTTTCGTGCTTTCAAGCTTTTCGATGATCCAGTCGTTGGCTTTGATGACCGGGCGGCGGAAGATGACGCCCAGGGCCAGCGACGGAATCAGATAGCTCGCCAGAATACCCAGCTCAACCCAGTACTCCATATGGTAGGCGCCAGCCATGGCGGCATGCATGGCGTTGATGCCGTGAGTGAACGGCAAGAACGGATAGATCGCCTGGAACACAGGGCCGGTCATCTCGATGGGGAACGTGCCGCCCGAACCGCCGACCTGCATGACCAACAGCACGACTGCAAGCGCCTTGCCGATATCGCCAAACGAAACCGTAAGCGTGTAGACGATATTGGAGAACACGAGACTCGCGACCCAGCCCGCTAGCACAAACTGCAGCGGGTTGTCGCACTGAATGCCAAAGAACAGAATGTCGCCCGCGCACACGAGCGTTGCCTGCAGCAGAGCCAAACCGCCAAAGAACAGGTAACGACCCAGATAGATCTCGTGCAGGCGCACGGGGATGAGCTCGTTGATAAGCTCATCGTCAACCGAGACCTTCATCATGGCCGCCAGTACGATCGAGCCGACCCAGAGCGACAGAATCGTGTAGAACGGCGCCATGGCCGAACCGTAGTTGCGGATCGGATAGACCGGCTTACGGTCGAGTGCGACAGGGCCGGAAAGCGACACGGCCAGACCCTCGGGATCATTGCCGATCATCGTCTTGATCGTGGCTAGATCATCAGACATAAGGGCACCGTCGAGCTCGTCCTTAAACGCGCTGATCTTGCCCGACGCCTCGCCCAGCTGATCGGAAGCCTTGTTGACCAGCTTTGCAGCCTTAGAGAGGCCCTTTGCCAGCGAACCGGATGCGTCGGTCAGGTCGTCTACGGCACTATCCAGATCGCCCGAAATACCATTCAGTGAATCCAGAACCCCCGAGACGGTCTTCTTGAGCTCTTTGGCCTTGACCGAAAACGTAGAGTCGTAGTCAATCTTGGCGCCCGAGATACCAGCCTTGGCATCGGCGATGGCCTGATCGACCTCGGCACGCGATTTGTTAACCTCTGCCATACTCTTCGTGAGCGACGTCGCGATATTCGTCAGCTCATTGGCATTGTTGCGGTACTCCGTTGCGGTTTTATCAAGCTCGGCAGCCGCGTCCTCAAGCCCTGCCTTGAGCTTATCGTTACTCACCTGGCCAGCAAGACTACGGAGCTCATTCGCCGTGTCATCAATCTCGTCGGCACGTTTATTGAGTGACGCTGCGCCATCGTTGAGCTGAGACACCGTAAGATCGACGTGCTGGTTTGCAGCGTCGAATGCCTTTGCGAGCTCGGTAGAAACGTTATCGAACGAACCCGCGCTCCCATCAATAGCGGCATCGATCGCATCGCTGGCGGACTTGAGCGCTTGCTCGGAATCGGCAATACCGCTCTCGGCATGCTGCATGAGCTGCTTCACCGACTCCTCGGTCGATCCGGACTGCTTGAGCATGCCGCCCGCCGACGTCAGCGAATCGGCCGTGGAGCTCAAAATGCCCGCAAGCGACGTTGCGCTGGCCTGAACGTCCTGCAGGTCCTGGACCGAATCGCCGAGCGTCGAGGACAGGTTGGCGATAAAGTTGCTGACCTGGTCGGTGCTCATGTAATCGAGCAGGCTGGA
>DBGAZC010000259.1:0-6931 GCA_048472015.1 Collinsella sp.
TAACGTGGCCGATATCGGCATCACCGTAGGCGTTGTGCTTGCCCTCATCGGCTACATGTTCTTGAGCCCTGCGGCCCGCGAAGTCGATGCGACTGCCGAGCTCAATGCCCGTGATGAGGCCCGCGCCAAGCGCAAAGCCAAGCAGCGTGGGGAGCGTGCCCGCAAGATTCGCGAAAGGAATGAGCGTTAATGGCCGACATCCATATTCTTGTTGCCGACGATTGCTCTGGCCAGCGTCTCGACGCCTTTCTGGGTGCCAACGACGGCTGCCCCACGCGCTCTGCCTGCGCGCATCTGATCGAGGGCGGCGCCGTAATCGTGAACGGCGAGACCTGCCTATCAAAAAAATATGCTGTGCGCTCCGGTGACCGCATCTCGGTCGACCTGGCCGAGCCGCATGATCCCACTGATGTGATTCCCGAGGCCATCCCCCTCGATATCCGTTACGAGGACGACTACCTCATCGTGCTCTCCAAGCAGCGCGGCCTGGTGTGCCATCCCGCCCATGGCCACGAGAGCGGCACGCTTGCGAACGCTCTGGTCTACCACTGCGGCATTGACCATCTGGGTACCGTGCAGGGTGAGGACCGCCCCGGCATCGTGCATCGTTTAGATCGCGATACCTCGGGCCTCATGCTTGCGGCAAAAGACGACGACACGCAGCGCGCGCTCCAAAATCTCATTCGCACGCGCACGCTCGATCGTCGCTATATCACGCTCGTTCACGGATATATCGCTATGGATGAGGGCACCATTAACACCGGCATTGCCCGTTCTACGCGTGACCGTGTCAAGATGGCCGTTTCGGACGATCCTTTCGCGCGCCAGGCCATTACGACCTTTAAGGTCCTCGAGCGCTTCGATTCCACGCGTTTTGACGACGGCTATACGCTCGTCGAGTGCCACCTGTTTACGGGCCGCACACATCAGATTCGCGTGCATATGCGCCATATCAACCACGCCTGCGTGGGCGATCCGCTCTACGGCAAGTGCGATGCACGCGCCGATCAGGGTCTGACCAGGCAATTCCTTCATTCCTGGCGTGTTGCATTCGACCATCCCGTGACGGGGGAGCGCATTGAGTGCCGCGACGAGCTACCGTGGGATCTCGCCGCGGTTCTTGACGACCTGGCCCCGCGCTCGCTTGGCCGCACCGCTGCCGGCGACGAAATCGTTCCGCAGCTCGGTCTGCTCGAAGCCTAGCCAGTATTAGGTGGTTTCTTGAACTCGGTAAGCCTGCGGTAAGATATACGATTGTTTACGTTACGCGTTGCTGGGAGCCTGCATGCTCGCCTTTTTACAAACCAACACACCCATCGTGATCTTCAACCAGATTGTCGTCACGCTGCTCACGGTCTGCTTTCTGTACCAGGTGGTCTTCTTTGTCATTGGCGCTCTTCGTGGCGAGGTCGCGCCTCCCAAGGCCAAAAAACTTCACCGCTATGCCTTCTTCATTGCTGCGCATAACGAGGAAGCCGTAATTGCCAATCTCGTACGCTCCATCAAGGACCAGGACTATCCGTCCGAGCTTATCGAGGTCTTTGTCGTTGCCGACGCCTGCACCGACAACACCGCGCAGCTCGCACGCGAGGCCGGTGCCATTGTTTACGAGCGCAATGACCTGGCCCGCAAGGGCAAGAGCTGGGTCATGGACTTTGGTTTCGATCGCATTCTCAACGAGTATCCCGACACGTTTGAGGGCTACTTTATCTTCGATGCCGATAACGTCATCTCCCGCGATTACGTCTCCAAGATGAACGATGCCTTTGACCAGGGCTTCCATGTGGTCACGAGCTATCGTAACTCCAAGAATTTTGGCAGCTCGTGGATCTCGGCAGCTAATGCTACTTGGTACCTGCGCGAGGCGCGCTTTCTCAATAACGCGCGCAACATCTGCAAGACTTCTTGCGCTGTCTCTGGTTCGGGCTACCTCATCTCCGCCAGCGTTATCGAGGGCATGCACGGTTGGCAGTTCCATACGCTGACCGAGGATATTCAGTTCACCACGTTCTGCGCCATTCACGGCATTCGCATCGGTTATGCGCCTGCGGAGTTCTTTGACGAGCAACCCGTGACGTTCAAGGCATCCTGGAAGCAGCGTATGCGCTGGACCAAGGGCTTCTACCAGGTCTTTTTTACCTATGGCAAGCATCTTGTCAAATCGACGTTCCGCTATCATCGCTTTGCCGCGTACGACATGTTTATGACCATCGCTCCGGGCATGCTGCTGTCCCTGATCTCCATGCTCGCCAACGCGACGTTCCTGATCGTGGGCGGTCTTTCGCATGGTTTCTTGGCTACCGAAGTCGAGATGCAGGCGTGCGCCGCTT
Organism: Collinsella sp.; assembly: GCA_048472015.1. Classification (GTDB taxonomy): domain Bacteria; phylum Actinomycetota; class Coriobacteriia; order Coriobacteriales; family Coriobacteriaceae; genus Collinsella. The sequence goes on from DBGAZC010000259.1 coordinate 2,331, forward strand.
CGCTCATTATGACCTTCGCCATGATGTATCAGACGTTCTTTATCCTGGCGCTGCTCACGACTATCTTTGAGTACAAGCACATTCACTGCGCGCAAAAGTGGCGTCTGGTGACTAACCTGTTTACCTTCCCGATCTTTATGTTCAGCTATATCCCCATCACGGTGGCCGCGCTGTTCCTGAAGGTCGACTGGGTGCCGACGCAGCACGCCGTCAACGTTACCCTTGACGAGGTCATGCAAGGCGCCAAATAACCACCTCCAAAACCACCGCAAAGGGGACAGGCACCTTTGTGGTGGTTTTTGCTTTTGCGATGCAGCTCGAGGAGGAGTCCGATGGTCTATATCCCGTTTTGGATTTGCATCTTTGCCGGCGTGGCAATTGATGCCCGAGAGCGACGGTTTCCCAATGGGCTTGCCGGCGCATGTGCCGTGGCGGCGTTGGCGGGCGTTTGGCTCGACAGGGGCGTTAACACTGCACTTGATCATGCCGGTCTTGCGGTCATCGTCTACCTTGCCCTTGTGCTTACTGAGTCGCTCTGGCGGCGCCTTCGTCAAGCCCCGGGGATTGGCATGGGGGACGCCAAAGCACTCTTCGCGCTTTGCACGCTCGACCCTATGGGCGGCATCGTGGCATTTGCCGTTTCGCTCCTGGTCCTGGCCCTCTCCTGCCTCTTCACAAAATCACGCTCCCTGCCATTGCTCCCGTTTTTGGTGCCGATTTTTGCCATAATCGAGGTCGTGGGCTGCACTTTGTAACCGATTGCGCATCCTTCTTAAGGAGCATGCCATGGCAACTAATCAAGAAACGGCCGTCATTAAGGCGCGCATGGACCGTATTCCCTCGGCGTTGTCGCCCGAACTTGTCGAGCGCATTGCCGCTGATCGTGCTTCGGGCTATGTCAACCCGTATCGTTGTAACGACGACCAGGTCATTCGTCGTATTGATCGCGCTGCCGACAAAGGCACGCTTATGCGTCCGGCGTTTATGCGCGATACCGAAAAGATACTTCATCTTCCGGCGTACACCCGTTATGCAGGCAAAACGCAGGTCTTTAGCTTCCGTAGCAATGACGATCTGTCACGCCGCGGTTTGCACGTGCAGCTTGTCTCCCGTATTGCGCGCGATATCGGTCGCGCCCTGGGGCTCAATTGCGATTTGATCGAGGCGATTGGCCTGGGTCATGACTTGGGACACACGCCTTTCGGCCATGCCGGCGAGCGCTTCCTCAACGATATCTATCATGAGCGCACGGGGCGTTATTTTTTCCATAACGTGCAGTCGGTCCGCGTGCTCGACGCGTTGTATAGCCGCAACGTGTCGCTCCAGACGCTTGACGGCGTGCTATGCCATAACGGCGAGTACGAGCAGCGTGTGTTTGAGCTCTCGGACATGAGCTCCTTTGACCAGTTTGACCAGACGGTTGAGGATTGCATTGCCACAGGCTATAGCGCAATTGAGCATCTGCGTCCCATGACGCTCGAGGGCTGCGTCGTTCGCATTTCGGATATTCTTGCCTACGTCGGTCGTGACCGTCAGGATGCGATTGCGGCAGGCTTGCTTTCGCCCGATGCTTTTGATGATGGCCGGGGCGGTGCCTACAACAGTTGGATCCTCACGCATGCCTCCATCGATATCGTTGAGCACAGCTATGGTAAGCCGCGCATCGAGATGAGCGAGGACCTGTTTGAGGAAATCAGCCGGGCCAAGCGGGAGAATTACGAGAAGATCTACAGTAAGGGCGGTATCGAGGGCGATTCCGAGGCGGAGCTGCGCGAGGCTTTCGAAAAGCTCTACGACCGTTGCCTGCTGGATATAAACGAAGGTGACGAGTCCTCGTACATCTTCAAGCACCATATTTCGCGCATTGAGCAGCAGCTTTCCTACTACGACCGCACCTATGCCTGGCAGGGCGACAAGGATCAAGCCGTGGTGGATTATATCGCGAGCATGACGGACGGTTATTTCTGCGAACTGACGAGCAAGCTGTTCCCTGGTCTGGAGTTTCCACACCGTACCTATATTAACGAACGGTAGTTCGTATATATTCGCTATACTGGTTAGTTGAAAACGTTTTTGATTGATGCACGGGATGGCTATGGACGACCTTTTTTCTGCCTCGACGCGCGAGCGTTCCTTTAAAAATGCGCCGCTCGCGGTGCGCATGCGACCCAATTCGCTCGACGAGTACGTGGGCCAGCAAAAGGCCGTCGGTAAGGGCTCATGGCTGCGTGCCGCGATCGAGCACGACGTGCTTTCGAGCGTGATTCTGTACGGGCCTGCCGGTACGGGCAAGACGACGCTGGCCCACATTATCGCCAACCATACCAAGAGCGAGTTTGTCGAGGTCAGCGCTGTGACGGGCACCGTGAAGGACTTGCGCCGCGTGATTGACGAGGCCAAGACGCGCCTGAATACGTACGACCGCCGCACCATTCTATTCATCGATGAGATTCACCGCTTCTCTAAGTCGCAGCAGGATGCCCTGCTGCATGCAGTTGAGAACCGTACCGTCATTATGATTGGCGCCACGACGGAGAATCCGTACTTCGAGGTCAACTCGGCATTGCTCTCGCGCGGTCGCGTGGTGGAGCTGGAGCATCTTAAAGACGAGGATATCGCCACGCTTATCGAGCGTGCGCTCGAGGCGCCGCAGGGTTTGAACGGCAAGTTCTCGGCCGATGAGGATACGGTTAAGACCATCTGCACGCTGGCAGCGGGTGACGCTCGCTCGGCGCTCACGACGCTCGAACTTGCGAGCGAGATTGCCGTAACGCGTCCCGATACCGAAGGGACGCCAGCGCCCGCGGCGGGGGAGCGTTATCCCATTACCGTGGATGACGTAAAGATTGCCAATCCGCGTCGTGGATTTTCGTATGACAAAAACGGCGACATGCACTATGACATCATCAGTGCGTTTATTAAGTCTATGCGCGGTAGCGACCCCGATGCCACGATCTATTGGCTCGCGCGCATGATCGATGCTGGGGAGGATCCTAAGTTTATCGCTCGCCGTATTATGATTCATGCTTCTGAGGACGTTGGCAACGCCGACCCGCAGGCGCTTTTGGTGGCACATGCCGCGTTTAAGTCTGCCGAGGTCATTGGCTATCCCGAGTGCCGCATTAACCTGGCTCAGGCTGCACTCTATGTGTGTTTGGCCCCTAAATCCAACGCGTGTGAGGCTTCGATCGATGCGGCGCTGGCCGATATCCATTCTAGTGGGCTTCGCGAGGTGCCGAGTTATCTGCGCGATCGCCATCGCCCAGGCAGCGACGACTACGGTGTGTATAAATACCCGCACGATTATCCCGAAGGCTGGGTCGATCAGCGCTATTTGCCCGAGGGGCTGGAGCGCGGTGCGTTCTGGCAGCCTGCCGGGCGCGGCTGGGAAGAGTGGCGCGTAGAGCAAAGCGAGCGCGACCGCAGCGGGAATGCACCGAAGTAGCTGCTGATAATTTTGTCCCACGTTGCTGCTCTTGGCATGTTCGGTCCCCTTTGGGGTACCATGAAAAGCGTCTGTATTTCGATTCTTCCGGGAGGCTTGTATGAGTCCCATTCAAATCGCCCTGCTGCTGCTCGCCGTTGCCGGCGTGTGGGCCATCGCTGAGCTCGCGCTTACCCTGCGCAAGACCCGCAATGTTGTCGACTCGCTTGATAAGACCGTGAACGACCTCAACAACACCATCGCCGAGGCTCAGCCTGTGGTGGCAAAGCTCGATGGCGCTGTCGACGAGCTTACGCCGGCACTTGCCCAGATGGAGCCGCTGCTTAAGTCGAGCAAGACGGCAGTTGATGCCCTTACCTCCAACCTCGTGGAAGTCGAGGCGGTCGTCCGCGATATTTCCGAGGTCACCGGCAGTATGGCCGAGGCCAGCAATGCCGTGTCGAGTGTGACCGACTCCGCTGCCGGTGCCGTGCAGAAACTCTTTAACAAGGTGAAGACTCCCGCGGCCGACGCCGAGCGCAAGCTTTCCGCTGCCGAAGAAGCCGAGCAGCCGACCGAGCGTGTCCTGATTGGCGAAGCCGGGGACGATGTCGCTGCTGGTGAGAATGATGCACAGAAGCCTGCTGCTAAATCAGCCCAGTATTACACCTACACGCCCGCCGAGACCTCTGAGGAGTCCTGCGATGAGTAGCGAAGCAACTTGCCCTATCACGCTGACCGTTGCCGGTGACCCGCGTCTCGCTCGCCTTGTGCGCATGACGGCAGCCAACGTTGGTGCCCTGTGCTCTATGTCTGTCGATCGTATCGAGGACATTCGCATGGCTGCCGAGGAGGCTTTCATCTTTGGTTGCACCGCGGTCGACTGCGATGACATCACCATCAAATTCGATGTCGATGAGACCCACGTTGGCATGACTATTACCTTTGGCGATCAGGCTACGGTCGATGAAGACGACCAGGCCGCTGTGTATGCCGAGCTCATTTTGGCGAGCGTGTGCGATTCCTACGAAAAGATTGCGGCGCCCCTGACGCTTTCCCTCGACCTCAAGGCGGATATCTAATATGACCGAACGTTCCCGGAGCGGTAAGACCGCTTGGGACAAGGAGAAAACCCGCGAGCTGTTTCGTCGCTATAAAGAGACCGGTGACCCGGACG
>DBGAZC010000260.1:0-13879 GCA_048472015.1 Collinsella sp.
AACGACCCAACGCGGGCCGGGAGGGCGGGATTGCCTTCCCTCAACGCGACCCTGCGAAGCCGTGAGCGGGGAGGGAAGGCAATCCCGCCCTCCCGGCCCGCTTTGGGTCGTTGCGTGCTCGCTACAGAAAAGCTGATATTAAAGTTTGTGTGCCGCCCCTTTTGGGGCGGCACGTTTTGTGTGGGGATTGGTTGGGACGGTACCGTTCTTGGGTGGGGTACACTAGGTAGCGTTGGCTATTCGTTTCCTCTTGCGAGGTGTTGGTTATGGGTAAGAAGTCTCGGGCTCGGGTTGCTGCGGCGGGGACTCGCAAGGATCCTGGTCGTCGGGTTGCCGAGGGCAAAAAGGCCGATCGTGCCGAGAAGGACAAGAAGGTCGGCGCGCATGCTCATCCTGAGTGGGCGCCCCATTTGAATTCGGCGAGTGAGGACCTGACCGCCAAGCTGTTTACGATGGTCGAGGTTATCTTGGGCGTGGTGCCCGTGGTGGTCATCGGTCTGTTCCTGGCCTCTAAGGATGCTACGAGTGTGGATAAGCTCACCGATGTCTTTTCTCAAGACCCTTCGATGGTGGTTACGTTTATCTCGGCGTGTCTGCAGCCGTTTGTGGCGTACATGCTGTACATGATTTATCGCAAATACTGCGAGGGCGATGCGGGCTTTGCCGCCGGCAACCTGATCGGCTTCTTGTGCTCCGAGATTTTGTTGCTCAATATTCCCGGCGTCATCGGCATGGGCATCTTGTTGTGGCGTGTCTGGCGCAACGTTGCCCCGCACTTCGAGAGCTGGCTGTTTGAGCGCCGCGCAATGGGCGTGCTGGTCGACATCGCGGGCTCGCTCGTGATTCTGGCCTTGGCGTTTATGTGCGCCACCGCCGCCCGAGGTTTCGCGGGCATGTAGTCTGTCCTCACCGACCACGGAGCGCAGGGCGGGGAAACCTTTGCCTCTCGCTCACGGCTTCGCAGGGTCGCGCGAGGCAAAGGTTTCCCCGCCCTGCGCTCCGGCGTTGAGTCGTCGCATGCTCGTTACAGAAAAGCTGATAATAAGTTTGCGTGCCGCCCCTTTGGGGCGGCACTTTTTGTGTGGGGTCCTGGTCTTCACAATTTTCGTCAAGCTTTTGGTTAGATTTTGGTTAGTTGGCGGGTTGGTGGAAGGGCAAAAGATTATTCGACAAAAAAGCTCAGAGAAAGTGCTGGTAGGGGAGTTGTTGAGGTTTTCGACAGCTTTTGTCAACAAGAAACTTTGCGGCTATTGCTACGGATTGCGTTGCCGTGGCCTTGGCGGTGCGGGATGCTGGGCGCAAGCGTCAAATGCTCCGATTGAGGAGGCCGGCATGGACCTGTTTCTCGAGACCCCGCAGCAACAAGCCGAGCGCATGTTGCGTCAGCAGCAACGGCTCATGGAGATGCAAATGCAAGGGGTAGCCGCCCAGTCCCCTGCGCAAAATGCCACGCCCGCGGTTTCGCCTGCGGGCGGATCGGCGCCAGAGAACTATTCCGTACAACAAGATTCATATGCGCAGGAGCTTGCGTTTGACAAGCGCCGCACACGTCACCGCCGCGTGGGCCAGCGCCTGCGCACATTAGCGATGATCGTGCTCATTCCGTTAGGACTTGCGGCGATTTTCTTGGTCTCGTATGCACTCACCTGCATCCTCAACGGTGCCTCGCCCAGCGAAGTGCTCCAACATCTGTCAGCCCTCGGCCAGCGCCTAGGCGATGTCGTAACAACCGTTCGCGCCGGCTGGGAGAGTTAGCGTTTGTCACATTAGGACTTCTAGGGTGTAGGGATTATCGCCACGAGTAGAATTCTTGCAACCTGTGGGTCCTGTCGTGCAACTGAATAGTATTATTGAAGATAAATAATAATAGGATTTGCTATGTATAAGCAGGATTTAGAGCGGACTCTTTTGGGCATTGACGAAGAGGCGGAGCTGGAAATAGGTCCAAGAGACGACAGGCCGAGCGTTGTATTGGTGGGAGGAAGCGCCTTCATGCTAAACGATGTGACGAATCGGTCGGTTACACATGACATTGATGTGTTTGAGGCAGACAGGTGCCTCCGCGAGATCATAGTTCGATACCCCGAGGTGAATGGTATGGCGGTGGCATATTGTAATCAGATGCCATTCAATTACGAAGATCGTTTGATTCCCTTGGATATTGGCGCGCGTTTTATCAGGTACTTTACGCCATCCTTGGAGGACCTGGCGGTGATGAAGCTTTATGCCTATCGTCCGAACGACATCGTCGACCTCCATAGTCGAGCGTTTATCGACCGACTTGATTGGGATCTGCTCGAACGGCTTATATTCGACGAGGGCGAGGCGCTGGCGTCTTCGCCTTCGGAGCGGAGTTATCAAGAGATGGTCTGGGCATACAGGCAATACAAAAAGGAGGTGCTCGGTTGAATCTGACCTTTGAGGGATTCTTAAAAGGCTATTGCCGAGAGCTATCCGGACAGCAGTCGCTGAGTTTTAGAAAACTGGTTGAGCAGGCGACGACGGTTGCGCCGCGCGTGGCGGAGCCTCTGTTTTTGCTCGCTTTGGCGCAAGGAAAAGCCGAATACGTTCTGGGTTTATCCGAGGGTTCGTGGATGGAAGAGGATTACCGAGGCGTTTTGTCCTTGTACGATCAAGCGGGTGGCATGGCGTCTCTGTGCGCCAAAAGTGAGCTCCCTAACCGTTATGCCAACGTTTGGCGTGCGTATAGAGCGGTGAAGGAAAAGCCAGTGGCGGACAGAAGGATCAACGCCCTGATGCGAAAAAGAACATTGGGAGCGCTAGGGGAATCGGGCGTAACGCGCTACGGTCTCTGCCGCGATTTGAATCTGAATAAGGGAAACGTGTACGCATACTTAGCCGGCGATGACTCAAAGGTGAGCAGGGAGACGGCGCGCCGCATTATGGAATATGCGGAAGAGAGAAGCACCCAAGAAGGGGCCGGGCGCCCGGTGCGTGTGGCGGGGTAAGATTGATCGCGGTTTTGATTGATAATCGATTGGGTTTGTTGGGCGGAGTCTATGTCTGCTATTGATATCGTGCTTGTTGTGATTGCCTTGGTCGCGGTGGGAGTTGCCGTGGTTTGCGCCATGCAGCTTAAAGGCCTTCGTGCCGAGTTGCGAGAGCGTGGCGGCAACGACGCGGAGACGCTCGCGGCGCTCGAGCAGGCCAATAGCACGCTCGATGCCCTCAACGTCGCGTTGGCCGAAACCCGCCGCACGGCAAATGCCATCGCGCAGCAGCAGACGACCGACGCCGCCGTGGAGCAGCAACGCTACCTGACCATTGCGCGCGAGTTCTCGCAGGCTGGCGACCGTATGGATGACCTGCGCCGTGAGACAGCCCAACAGCTTGGCGCCAACCGCGAGGGCATCGAGCATCGCTTGGACAAGGTGCGCGAGACGGTCGATGCCCAACTGGGTGCCATCCGCAAGGACAACAACGTGCAGCTCGATCAGATGCGCGCGACGGTGGACGAGAAACTTTCCCGTACGCTCAACGATCGCCTGTCTGCATCGTTTAAGCAGGTGAGCGACCAGCTCGAGGCCGTGTACAAGGGTCTGGGCGACATGCAGTCTATCGCCACCGGCGTGGGCGACCTTAAGCGCGTGCTGGGCAACGTCAAGGCGCGCGGCATTTTGGGCGAGGTGCAGCTGGGCGCGATCCTGGCGGACATCCTTACGCCCGACCAGTATCTGGAAAACGTTGCCACCAAGCCTGGCGCCTCGGAGCGCGTTGAGTTTGCCGTCAAGCTGCCGGTAGACGAGGGCGACCCCGTGCTGCTGCCAATCGACTCCAAGTTTCCCGGCGATGCGTACGAGCACCTGCTCGACGCGCAAGAGTCGGGCGACGCGGAGGCCGTCGCCGCTGCGCGCAAGACGCTCGATGCGATGGTCAAACGCGAGGCCAAGGATATTTGCGAGAAGTACCTGAGCGTGCCCGCGACGACCAACTTTGGCATTCTGTTCGTGCCGTTTGAGGGTCTGTACGCCGAGGTCGTCAGCCGCCCCGGGCTTATCGAGACCCTGGGCCGCGACTATCACGTCAACGTTGCCGGCCCCAGCACCATGGCCGCCATCCTCAACAGCCTGCAGATGAGCTATCAGACGTTTAGGCTGCAAAAACGCACCGACGACGTGCTGCGCGTGCTTTCTGCCGTCAAGGCCGAGCTGCCGCGCTATCAGGCGGCGCTGCGCCGCGCACAGCAGCAGATCGAGACTGCGGGCAAGACGGTCGAGGGCATTATCACCACGCGCACCAACGTTATGGAGCGCAAACTCAAGGACATCGACGCGCTGGAAGACGCGCGGGAGGCCGACGAGATTTTGGGCTTGGAGTCCGCAGGCCTGCTCGCAGACCAAAAAGACGAGGACTAGTTGCATCTGACGGCGGGGCGCCTGCGCAAGCACTGCGCGGGCGCTTTTCGCATCGCGCTTGCCTGAAGTGCACTTCAGTGTGCAACAATGGCGTTTCGCCCTATCAGACGCGAAAGGAAGCCCATGTCTCAGAGAAGCACCAGTCCGCTCAAACGCTCCACCGTGCGCCGCACGTTGCGGCGTTTTTGGGATGTCACGTGCACGCAGCCGCTGATCGTCTTTCTCTCGGTATTCTCGTCGGCGGGCTATATCTTTTTGCTTACGTTTGCCAACACCTACGTGATGGCGCTTATCGTCGACCGCGTCCAGGCCGGCCCCGTGGCAGGCGACCAGGTGTTTGAGGTCTTTGGCCCCTACATTCTGGCGCTCGTGCTCGTTAACCTGGTAGGCCAGATCCTCTCCAAGCTGCAGGACTACACCGTCTACAAGCTCGAGATCGCGGGCAACTATCACCTGGCGCGCTTGTGCTTCGACACGCTCTCCAATCAATCCATGACATTTCACACCAGCCGCTTTGGCGGATCGCTTGTGAGCCAGACGAGCCGTTTTATGAGCGGCTACACGGGGCTGGTCGACGTGACGGTGTATTCGCTCATCCCCACTATCACCTCGGTCATCTGCACGGTAGCGGCACTCGCCCCGGTGGTGCCCACATTTACCGTGATCCTGGTGGGCATCATGGTCGTCTACATCGCGTTTGTCTGGCTTATGTACAAACGCATCATGCCGCTTTCGGCCGCGACGTCCGCCGCACAGAACAAGCTGTCGGGCGTGCTGTCCGACGCGGTCACGAACATCCTGGCCGTCAAGACCTGCGGGCGCGAGGACTTTGAGCGCGACCTGTTCGATGCTGCCGACCGCGCCGCGCGCGACGCCGAGACGGTTTCGATGCACGCCATGATGCAACGCAACTTTACGACCTCGGGTCTTATCGTCATCACCATGGCCGTGGTGAGCGTGTTCGTCGCGGGCGGCAACGCGTGGTTTGGCATCTCTGCCGGCGCGCTCGTCATGATCTTTACCTATACGTACAACCTCACCATGCGTCTGAACTACGTGAGCTCCATGATGCAACGCATCAACCGCGCGCTGGGCGATGCGGCCGAGATGACGCGCGTGCTGGACGAGCCGTGCCTGGTGGCAGACGACGAGAACGCCCCCGAGCTCAAGGTGAGCGAGGGCGCGATTGATTTTGAGCGCTTGAGCTTTGCATACCGTGATGCCGCGGCGGGCGAGAGCGTGTTCGACGACCTGACGCTCCATGTGGCGGCGGGCCAGCGCGTGGGCCTGGTGGGCAAATCGGGCTCGGGCAAGACGACACTCACCAAGCTGTTGCTGCGCCTGGACGACGTACAGGGCGGTCGCGTGCTCGTGGACGGCCAGGACGTCTCGCGCTGCACGCAGCAGAGCCTGCGTCGCCAGGTTGCCTACGTGCCGCAGGAGGCACTGCTGTTCCACCGCTCCATTCGCGAGAATATCGCCTACGGTCGACCCGACGCTACCGACGAGCAGATTCGCGAGGCTGCGCGTCTGGCCAACGCGACTGAGTTTATCGACCGCTTGCCCCATGGCTTTGACACCATGGTGGGCGAGCGCGGCGTTAAGCTCTCGGGCGGCCAACGCCAGCGCGTGGCCATCGCCCGTGCCATCCTCACCGACGCGCCGATTCTGGTGCTCGACGAGGCGACCTCTGCCCTGGACAGTGAGTCCGAGGCGCTGGTGCAGGAGGCGCTCGAGAACCTGATGCGCGGCCGCACCTCCATTGTGGTGGCGCACCGCCTGTCCACCGTGGCGGCGCTCGACCGCATCGTGGTGCTGGCGGACGGCGAGATTGTCGAGGACGGCACGCATGCGCAGCTTGTCAAGGCGGGCGGGGAATACGCAAGCCTGTGGAGCCGCCAGACCGGCGCATTTTTGGAGGCGTAAAGACCCCATACGTGGGACAATCGTGCCCATAGGTTTGTTATGCCGCTGAGCCGAGGAGTCGTTATGCCACGCGAGACCAATGCCGCCAAACGCGAGCGCGCCATCGAGGTGTGCGAGCGCCTTAACCGTCGCTATGGCCCGGTTGAGTGCTTCTTGGACCACGAGAATCCCTTTAGGCTGCTCATCGCGGTACTGCTCTCGGCTCAGACGACCGACGCGCAGGTCAACAAGGTGACGCCGAAGCTGTTTTCCCAGTGGCCCACGCCCGAGGCCATGGCGGGGGCGAGCGTGGCCGATGTGGCTGATACCATCAAGTCACTCGGCTTTTATAAGAGTAAGGCCAAGCACGCCGTGGAGGCCGCGCAGATGATTGTCGCCGATTACGGCGGCGAGGTGCCGGCCGACATGAAGGAGCTTGTAAAGCTGCCGGGCGTGGGGCGCAAGACAGCGAACATCGTGCTCAACGTGGGGTACGGCATCGTGGAAGGCATCGCGGTGGATACGCACGTCAACCGCATCGCGCACCGCCTGATGCTGAGTCCCAAGACGCACGCCAAAGAGCCGCTCAAGACCGAGCAGGATCTGCTCAAGATCTTGCCGCACGAGTATTGGGAGTCGGTCAATCACCAGTGGATCACCTTCGGCCGCGAGATTTGCGATGCCCGTAAGCCCAAGTGCGACGAGTGTCCGCTGGCGGATCTTTGCCCCAGCGTACGCGTGACGGGGTAGGGCTCGGCACGTTTTGTCGGCGTCCGAAGGCTGTGGCCAATGTTGCGCAACACATTTGGGCTGCGAAGGCTCAATATGATGGCGGCAGATGCCGTTTGTTGTGAGGGGATGCCCGAATATGTTTTGCACCAAGTGTGGCTCCGAGATGCCCGACGGAACCGATTTTTGCACGAACTGCGGGGCACGCATGGGCGCCGCTTCTCCGGCGGCCGCGCCTGCTGAGCCCGCACCGATGCCGGCGGCAGGGATGCCTCCCGTGCAGAAGAAGTCACATAAGCGCGCGGTGATTGCCGGCATGTGCGTGGCGGGCGTGCTCGTTGCCGGCGGTTCCGCTTTGGCGCTGACCGGCGTACTGGGTCCGCTTGGGCAGGGCAACTCATCGCAGATTACGGTACTTGGGTCCGACGAGGGTTCGGCCGAGCATAAGGACAAGGGAAGCGCCAAGGAGAAGCCTGCCGCCGACGAGGATGAGGCGGATGAGCCTGAGCAGACCGGCAGCAGCGTAAAGGTCGACCTCAACGACCAGGCAACTTATGCCGCGGCGAACCTGTTCCTGTCGAACTTTACGGAGGAGCACTTCGATCGGGACTGGTATCAGGCGGGCGGCTTCGATTCGACTGACGGACTTTCTGATGACGAGAAATACAAGCTGGTCAAGTTTATCTGGTGCCATTTTATTGACAACGCGCCGTATCGAATCGAGAAAGGCGACTATGACAACGGTCACTATCAGCGCATGGCGACCGATGTGATCAATAGGGAACTCAATCGCCTGACGGGTCTGACGCTCTCGGATGCTGACATGACCTTTGATAAAGGGTCGGGTGGGCAGATGCTTGCCGATTCGGCCGAAGCGCATGACGGGTACTTGTATCTGAAGCAGGAATACGGCCAGGGAAATTACAACCCATCGTGTGCCATCGTTACGGGCGCGACTGACCTTGGCGACAACATCTACGAGCTCACCTATGAGGTCTACAGTGCTGGCGGCATGTTACTTCCTTCCGACATCCCCGAGAGCACCTACGGCCTGCCAAAGGACCAGTTCATCGCCGCAATTCAAGCGGATGCATCCATGGGCCGTACCGAGACTTGCACGGTCCGCGTCGCGCAGGATGACGGCGCTCCGATCTTCACACTGCTTAAAATGGGCGTCTACGACTAGACTCGGCGTATAGCTCACTCTGATAGCGCCAGACGGCTTGCCCGTCTGGCGTTTTTTGCGGGGCTGTGCATGCGCTTGAGCAGGAGTATATGTCGCCGCCTGCCGCCCCATGCAAAAATGTGTTGCTAATTTAGAAGCTTATTCAAGCGCGCCGAAGTCGCGGCGTGCTGGCGTAGCATGAGAAAAAAATCAAGCAATGGAGGGTAACGTGGCAATATCGAAGACGCGAGAGCTCGAAGATTATTTTGAACGCATCGTGCGCACGCGCGAAGGCGACCTGCCTGGTCGTCGCAAAGGCGACGAATACTTGTCTCAAACCCATGCGCTCTACCATGGCGACCCTGCGCCCTGGGCTCTGACGCCAAAGATATTCGACAAGGATATGACGGCGATTCTTAAGGAGGCCGCCGAGCGCATGTACGGCATTATGGACAAGGTGACGCGGGCGTTTTGTTCCGATGCCTCCGTGCGTGCGTGGTTTCGCATGGATCAGGCTTTTGCTGACCTGTGCGCTATGGATGCCGGCTATGATTGCCAGATTCCCCTTGCGCGTGTTGATATCTTTCTTGACGAGGACACCGGTTCGTATACGTTTTGCGAGCTCAATACCGACGGCAGTGCTGGAATGGTAGTAACCGATGAGGTCTGCCAGGCAGTGCGAATGACGCCTTCCTTTGAGGAGTTTGCATCCGACCACCCCGGCTTTCGGCAGTACGATTTGTGCGGTAGCTGGATAGATGCATTGTTTGAGACCTATGCAGAGTGGGAACCGGCCCATCCTCGCCGCACCGAGGATGGTGCACGATCGGACGACGGGGCCCGCGTTGACGAGGGGCTCTATGCGCCACAATCAAAGATATATCCCGCTTCGGTGGCAATCGTCGACTATTCGGAAAGCATTGACTTGGAAGATGCGGCTCATTTTGTCGACCTTATGAGGCGGCGGGGTGTAGTCGCACGCTTTGCGGATGTGCGCGACCTGCGGATTGCCGAAGACGAGAGCGGTGCTAGGCGCCTGTGCGATGCCGTCGGTCCTATTGATTGCGTTTGGCGGCGTGCGGTGACCGGCGAGCTGTGGGATAAGCCGTGCGACGGACGTTCTGCCTTAATCGAGGCTGCCCAGGAAGGGCTTTCGTGCATCGTCGGTGGATTTAGAACATGGCCGTGCGCGACTAAGACTGTTTTTGCGTATCTGTGGTCTGAGGCGGGTCAGTCCTTGTTAAGCCCGGAGGAGCAGGCGTTTGTCCGGGAGCATGTGCCCTATACCGAGATCCTGGACGAAAGCACCCAGTTGTCGCGATTTGCCGAAAAGGATCGATGGGTTGTCAAGCCGTGCGGCGGCTACAACGCGGTTGGCGTTGTCGCCGGTTTGGATGCCACAGAACAGGAATGGTCCCAAGTGCTTGCTCGCGCTGCGGCCGCTGGGGCGATTGTGCAGGAGTATGCTCAGCAGTATCAGACTCCCTGCTTGCGTGGAACGCTTGTCGATGGGCCGCATCGAGGAGAGGCGCCCAAAGGACTTGTGGATGATCTTGGTTTTGCGCCCGCTTCTAATATGGAAGGCCTGTACCTGTATCGCGGCCGTTTTGCGGGCGTGTACACACGCGTCGGTTTTGCCAACACCATAGGTGAGTGGACGAGCCGCTTGAACGTCGCAAGCTTTTTTGAGGAATAGCCGTTTCTTGGGGAGCCTTCCGTGGTTGCGGCGTTCGACGTGACGGGGAGATTTTGGCGAAGCCGGTGAGTCCAGTTCTATCTGGCGTTTTTGTTGCGGGGCTGGGCGTACGCCTGAGCTGGAGTCCTCTTCATGCGCTACCATGACAGACAACGAATTTGACGAACGACCCGCTGAGCTTGCCTCGGCGGGCTTTTGGCGTTGCAATGCCGGAGGAACAGCATGCTCATTCACCGTATAGCCGCGCAGCTCTACACTGCCGAGGCACTGCAGACCGTCGAGGCCGGGCTCGATGCTGGCGAGGACGTGACGCTGGCCGTGTCTCAGTCGGGCCGAACGCTTATGGCCGCCGCCCAGTTTGCGCGTCGTCCGCGCCCCACGGTCTACGTTGTGAGCGGCGAGGATGCGGCCGATCGCGCCGCACGCAGTCTGGCCGCCTATGTGGGCCTGGCGCACGTGTGCCGCTTTCCCGAGCGCAAGGACTATCCGTGGCGCGAGCAGGCGCCCGACGACGCCGTGGTAGCCCAGCGCTGCGAGGCACTCGGGCGCATCGTGCGCGGCGACAACTGCATCATGGTCGCCTCGGCCCGCGCGCTGCTGCGCTGCGTGCCGCCGGTCGAGAGCCGCTACTGGGAGTCCACTACTTTTGCGGTGGGCGAGGAGATTCCTTTTGACGAGGTGCCGCAGCGCCTGGTGGGCATGGGCTACACCAATGCCGGCGCTGCCGACGCGCCCGGCCTGTTCCGCGTGCACGGCGACACCGTCGAGGTGTTTCCCGCGCAGGAAAAGGCGCCCGTGCGCATTGAGTTCTTTGGCGACGAGATCGACCGCATCCGCCGCATGGTGAGTTCAACGGGCCAGACCATCGGCAACGAGGACAGCAACGAGATCTTCCCGTGCCGTGAGCTGGCGCTTACCGACAAGGCCGTCCACAACATGCATGTGGCGCTCTACCGCGCCAGCCAGGACGACAGCAAGTTGGCGGCGCTGCTCGAGATGGTGGATGCGCGCATCGTCACGCCTGAGCTCGACCGCTTTTTGCCGGTGATGTACGGCCAGACCGTGAGCCCGCTTTCGCATGTGAGCGGCAAGGCGCTCGTAGTGCTGTCCGAGCCGCGCTCGCTGTTCGACGATTGCCTGCGCGCCTACGAGGATATCGAGGCACGTGCCGGCGAGGCGGGGGTCGACCGTCTGGACGGCCTGTATGTGCGTGCCCAGCAGCTCGATTTTGGTGCTCAGCAGCGCCTGAACTATGTGAGCCTCATCCGTGCCGGCGGTGCGGTGACGGCAGAGCTCAAGATTGAGCAGCCGGCCATCGCGGGCTCGGACAATCGCTTTATGACGCGCATCCAGGAGGTCGTGGGCAAGCGCTATGCCTGCGTGTTTGCCATCCCCGACCGCGGTGCGCGTGAGTCGATGGAGCTCACCTTTGGCGACGAGGGCATTACCTTTGAGGAATCGCTGACCGCCGCGCCCGAAAATGCCGGCGCTATCGGCGACCGCGTGCGCGTGGCAGCAGCGGATTCCGCCGACCGTGCCGCACGCCAGGAGGCCCATGCTTCCATTCGCGCGCGTCGCGCCGACGCGCTCAACGCCCGCTCGCTCGAGGCGGGTGCCGCCCAGGCTGCCGCCGGTGCCGCCGTGCCCACCATCTCGCGCGGGCGCGTGACCTTTGTCGATGCTGCCTTGCCGCAGGGCGTGGTGGTGCCCGATGCCAACCTGGCCGTGTTCTCAATCGCCGACCTCAACGCCCGCATGGACGCCAATCGCGCGCGCAGCCGCCGCAAGGTGGACATTACGCAGATCACGTTCCCGTTTAAGCCGGGCGACTACGTGGTGCACGCCACCCACGGTATCGCGCTCTTTAGTGAGGTCGCGCGCCAGGAAGTGGGCGGCAAGGAGCGCGACTACTTTTTGCTGGAATATGCCGACGGCGACAAGCTCTACGTGCCGCTGGAGCAGGTTGACCGCATTACGCGCTACGTTGGTCCCGACGGCGATAAACCGCGCTTGACCAGGCTCAACACCGCCGACTGGACGCGGGCCACCAACAAGGCGCGCAAGAATGCCAAAAAGCTGGCGTTTGACCTGGTCGACCTTTATACGCGCCGCTCGTCGATTACCGGTATCGCCTGTCCGCCCGATACGCCCGAGCAGATCGAGATGGAGGAGAGCTTCCCCTACGACGAGACGCGCGACCAGCTGGAGGCTATCGCCGACATCAAGGCCGACATGGAGGCGCCCAAGCCCATGGACCGCCTGCTGTGCGGCGACGTGGGTTTCGGCAAGACCGAGGTCGCCCTGCGCGCGGCCTTTAAGTGCGTGGACTCCGGCCGTCAGGTCATGGTGCTCTGCCCCACGACCATTCTGGCCCAACAGCACTACGAGACATTCTTTGAGCGCTTTGCCCCGTTTGGCCTGGAGGTCGAGGTGCTCAGCCGTTTCCGCACCCCGGCGCAGCAAAAGCGCGCGCTCAAGGCGTTTGCCGAGGGCACGATTGATGTGCTCATCGGCACGCACCGCTTGCTTTCTGCCGATGTGAACCCCAAGAACCTGGGCATGGTGATCATCGACGAAGAGCAGCGCTTTGGTGTGCAGCACAAGGAGCAGCTCAAAAACCTGCGCGAGCAAATCGACGTGCTCACGCTCTCGGCAACGCCTATTCCGCGAACCATGCAGATGGCCACGAGCGGCGTGCGCGACATGAGTCTGATCACCACGCCGCCGACCGGGCGTCGTCCCGTGATCGTGCACGTGGGGGAGTACGACCCCGACGTGGTGAGTGCGGCGATTCGCCTGGAGGTGGGCCGCGGCGGTCAGGTGTATTACGTGTCCAACCGCGTCAAGACCATCGACGACGCCGTGGCGCGCGTGCACGAGGCCGCGCCCGAGGCGCGCGTGGGCGTGGCACACGGCAAGATGAGCCCGCGCGAGGTCGAGGACGTGATGATCGAGTTCGCGACCAAGAAGATTGACGTGCTTATCGCCACGACCATCGTTGAGAGCGGTATCGACAACGCGACCGCCAACACGCTCATCATCGAGGACTCGCAGCGTCTGGGCCTGGCACAGCTCTACCAGCTTAAGGGCCGCGTGGGCCGCTCGGCCACGCAGGCATACGCGTACTTTATGTTCCCCGGCGAGCTGCCGCTTACCGAGGAGGCCACGGCACGCCTGACTGCACTTTCAGAGTTCCAGGACCTGGGCAGCGGCATGCGCATCGCCATGCGCGACCTGGAGATTCGCGGCGCCGGCTCGCTTATGGGCGCCGAGCAGCATGGCAACTTGTCGAGCGTGGGCTTTGACCTGTTTACGCAGATGCTGGGCCAAGCCGTGGCCGAGGCGCGCGGCGATGACGATGCCGGCGTGGAGGCGGCGAGCGTGGGCATCAACCTGCCGGCCGACTACTTCTTGTCCGAGGAGTACCTACCGGCGGTGGATCAGCGCGTGCTCGTGTACCGTAAGCTCGCAGCGGCCGAGGACCTTGAGAGCATCGATGAGGTGCAGGAGGAGACCGAGGCTGCGCATGGCGAGCTGCCGTTGGCGGGACTCAACCTGTTCAACCGCGCTCGCATTCGTATTCGCGGCGAGCGCCTGGGGCTCGAGAGCGTCACGCTCAGCGGTGGACGCATTACCTTCCTGGGGGTTGACGTGCCCAAGAAGGTGGCCTTTGAGCTTAAGACCCGCTATGGCGCGGTGAACTTTCCCAAGAGCCGCAAGCTGTCGGTGCCCTACAAGGCGGGCGCCGGCGCGGGCAGCGGCCTGGGTCGCGGCCTCGACGCCAACGACGGCACCGGCCCCGTGGCGGCCGCGCTCATGCTGCTGCAGCAGTTGGGTGCCAGCGACGACGACTAACGGGTCGACGCTGCAAACGCCCCATTTGGGCAATCTGACCCTCACTCGTCGGTCGCGTACGCAAGTACGCTTCCCTCCTCCTTCGGGCCACCTTGCCACAAATGGAACGTTTTCGCTTACTTATGCTCAACCTGTAAGGGTATTTACGGGACA
>DBGAZC010000261.1:0-5112 GCA_048472015.1 Collinsella sp.
ATTTCCCCGTAACCTATACGAACGTGATTGCATAAGCGTCACATTAGTATCTGTCGGCTCCCGAGTGTTCCTAAACGTTGTGTGCTTGTCGCACCCTTCTGTAGGTCCTAGCAATCGGGGCCCCGTAGTTCGAAAGGGGTCCACCTTTGAGTGAGATTCAGAACTCGTCCATTTTCTCTCTTGACGATGTCAACGAGGAGGAGATGAACAACCTCATCGACGGTACGATTACCGACTTTGATGAGGGCGATCTCGTTAACGGCACTGTCGTTAAGATCGAGCATGACGAGGTGCTCGTTGACATCGGATTCAAGTCCGAGGGCGTTATCCCGGTCCGCGAGCTGTCCATCCGCAAGGACGCTAACCCTGCAGACATCGTTGCACTCGGTGATCCCATCGAGGCTCTGGTTCTCCAGAAGGAGGACAAGGACGGTCGTCTGGTCCTGTCCAAGAAGCGTGCCGAGTACGAGCGTGCTTGGAACCGCATCGAGGAGAAGTTTAACTCCGGCGAGAACGTCGAGGGCGAGGTTATCGAGGTTGTCAAGGGCGGCCTGATCCTCGACATCGGCCTGCGTGGCTTCCTGCCTGCTTCCCTCGTCGACCTCCGTCGTGTCAAGGACCTCACCTCCTACATGGGCACTCGCATCGAGGCCCGCGTCATCGAGATGGACCGCAACCGCAACAACGTCGTCCTCTCCCGTCGCGTCGTGCTTGAGGAGTCCCGTAAGGCCGAGCGCTCCGAGATCCTGTCCAAGCTCAAGTCTGGCATGCGTCTCCAGGGCACCGTTTCCTCCATCGTCGACTTCGGCGCCTTCGTCGACCTCGGCGGTATCGACGGCCTCATCCACATCTCCGAGCTCTCTTGGAACCACGTCAACCATCCTTCCGAGGTTGTCAAGGTCGGCCAGGAGGTCGAGGTCGAGGTTCTCGACGTCGATCTCAACCGCGAGCGCATCTCCCTGGGTCTCAAGCAGACCACCGAGGATCCGTGGCGCGCACTGGTCAAGAAGTATCCCGTCGGCGCTATCGTCGAGGGCACTGTGACCAAGCTTGTCCCGTTCGGCGCTTTCGTCGACCTGGGCGAGGGCATCGAGGGCCTGGTGCACATCTCCGAGATGGCCAACAAGCACGTCGATCAGCCTTCTCAGGTCACCCACGTGGGCGACAAGGTTCAGGTCAAGGTCATGGAGATCGACCTCGACCGTCGTCGCATCTCCCTGTCCATGAAGTCCGCTGCTGAGACTCTGGGCGTCGAGATCGAGGTTACCCCGCTGCCTTCCGAGAAGAAGGACGAGGAGACCGACGCCGAGTAAATCGGTTTGACGATCACTTGTTTTAAGGGATTCGTCCGCAATGGACGGGTCCCTTTTTGCATTTGGCGCCGAGATTCGCAATACTCCCGGGCTGTCCACAGGCTATTGGATTGTCGGTGCATAAAAAATGCCGACATCCCGCCTCGGGGAGGAGGCGGGAACGCACCGAGTAGACGGAGGGGTGCGGAGCGCGGTCGCGTCTCGACTAGCGACGTTGCCCATCGACAACCCTATTGTACTGCATGGCGTGGTTCTTGGTTTATCGTGTCGAACGCTTGTGTTGTGCCATTGCCTGCGGCAACGGTGTGCTAAACTCTTGCACTGCTGAGTGGGCCAGACGGTCGCGCGATGTGCTGCTTGCAGCACGCGTGAGGAAAGTCCGGGCTCCAGAGGGCGGGATGCCGGCTAACGGCCGGGCGGAGTGATCCGACGGAAAGCGCCGCAGAAAAGAAGACTCCCACCTGCGCCGCAAGGCGTAAAGGGAAAAGCTGAAACGGTGGTATAAGAGACCACCAGCGTCGTGGCAACACGGCGGCTTGGCAAGCCCCATCCGGAGCAAGCGCGAATAGGAACGCTATGGGCCGGCCCGGTCCGCGTTCGGGTAGCGTGCGTGGAGCTGCACGGTAACGTGCAGACAAGATAAATGACCGTTCACGACAGAACCCGGCTTATAGGCCCACTTGGCAACTATGTTGACGCTGCGAACCCGTCAGCGCGGCAATCTGCCTTACAAGCCTTCGGGCACGACCATAAGGTCAATGCCCTCGTCTTTCAAGGCACCTTGCTCGCGCTGACGGGTTCTCGCTGTTGGTGACGGCATTATTGGCGTTTCCGTTCTTGTCGGCGAGGACAACGGTTCTGTCTTTGCCGTATTATTGAGGCTGTTTGTTGCTTTGCTTGTTGTTGAGGGGCTTTGTTGGACAGCTATTTTACTCTGCAATCGAATATTGAGGCTTCGGGCGAGTTTGTGGACCGCAAGAGTCGGTTTATTGCTCAGCTGGTCCATATTGAGTCCGAGGATGAGGCGAATGCCTTTATCGAGATGGTTCGCAAGCGTCATTACGACGCTCGACACAATGTTCCCGCGTGGATTTTGGTCGATGGACGCGAGCGCCAGAGCGATGACGGTGAGCCGAGCCGCACGAGCGGTATGCCGACGCTTGAGGTGTTGCGCGGCGCGGAGCTCAAAAATGTTTGCTGCGTAGTGACGCGCTATTTTGGTGGCACGCTGTTGGGACCCGGCGGCTTGGTGCGCGCCTATACCGCGGCGACGCAGGCGGCGGTGGCTGCGGCTCAGGAGGCCGGGCAGATCGTCGAGATGACGAGCGTCGTACCTGTTGACGTGCATGTGGCCTATCCGCAGTATGAGCAGGTGCTTCGTTTGGCGCAGGATTCGGGTGCCAAGGTTTCGGATACCGATTACGCGGATGCCGTGACACTTCATTTGATGTTTAAGGCGGGGGAGCAGGAGCCGTTTTGCGCCAAGATGCGCGAGCTTATGGCGGGGCGCGAGGAGATTGAGGTCGGCGCTCCCGAATTTGCCGAGTTCTAACGGCGACGGCCGGCGTGCTTTTGGATGGATCCCAAGCGCGCCGGCCGTCGTTTTTCTGTTGCTGCCGTTTACTCGGCGAGCTGCTTTAGCACATCGCAGGCGATCGCGACGGCATCGTCGATGCAGCCGGGGCAGCTGCGGAGCGGACCCTTATCTGATCCGATGCCCTTGAGCGTGCCGCAGACGGTCGTCGTATTCTTCTCGCCAAAACGCTTGGCGATTTCGCGCGACAGCTTGTAGGTCTGGCCCTTGGTCTTGGGGTTTTCCATACCGTCGCTCATCACGAAGCTCATGATGGCCACGGCGCCCGAGATAGCGCCGCAGGTTTCGGTCATGCCGCCCATGCCGGCGCCAAAGCCCTCGGTGAGGGTAAAGGCGACCTGGGGGTCGAGCCCGACGGCGGGAGCGAGCGTGCAGGCGACGGCCTGAGCGCAGTTAAAGCCACGGGCGTGGTATTCGGCAGCTTGAGCCTGACAGGCGGTGATGTCGAGCTGGGCCGTATCGATTTGCTTCATCGTTGTCTCCTTGGTCACGGTGTACCCGCCTATGGTACCCGTGACGGTGCATGTAATCATCGAGAGCTTCATGTATGCCTCATTTTTATCTATCGAGCAAATGCCCAAGGCTTGAGATAATTACCCCTGATCAATTAGTCACATAACCTACCTTGGGGATGGGTTGAGAGGGGTGCAGGGTAGCGGTATCGTGAACCGAATAAAACGTAACCCAGGCAAGGGAGCTAGATATGAGCGAGCAGACTATCGGTACCACATGTGTTCAGGGCGGCTATCACCCGGGAGATGCGGAGCCGCGCCAGGTGCCCATCTACCAGTCCACCACGTGGAAGTACGACACGTCCGAGCATATGGGCAAGCTGTTCGACCTGGAGGAGTCGGGCTATTTCTACAGCCGTCTGCAGAACCCCACGTGCGATCTGGTTGCCGCCAAGATTTGCGAGATGGAGGGCGGTACCGCTGCGATGCTCACGAGCTCGGGCATGGCTGCGAACTTCCTCGCGATTTTTAACGTGGCCGGTGCCGGCGATCACGTGGTTGCAAGCTCTGCCATCTACGGCGGTACCTACAACCTGCTTGCCCATACCATGGGTCGTATGGGCTTGACCTGCACGTTCGTTGCCCCCGACTGCACCGACGAAGAGCTCGAGGCAGCCTTCCAACCCAACACCAAGCTCGTCTTTGGCGAGACGATCGCCAACCCCGCCCTTGCCGTGCTCGATATTGAGCGCTTTGCCAAGGCCGCGCATGACCACGGCGTGCCGCTGATGGTCGACAACACCTTCCCGACGCCCGTGATGTGCCGTCCCTTTGAGTGGGGCGCCGACATCGTTACGCACTCCACCACCAAGTACATGGATGGACATGCGGCCTACCTGGGCGGCGTGATCGTCGATCACGGTCAGTTTGACTGGATGACTCATGCGGACAAGTTCCCGGGTCTCACCACGCCCGACGAGAGCTACCACGGCGTGACCTATGCCGGGAAGTTCGGTCGCGAGGGCGCCTTCATTACCAAGGCCACCGCGCAGCTCATGCGCGATCTTGGTCCCATGCAGAACCCACAGGCGGCATTCTTCCTGAACAGCTCGCTCGAGAGCCTGCACGTGCGCATGCCGCGTCATTGTGAGAACGGCCTGGCCGTTGCCAAGTTCCTGCAGAGCCATCCCAAGGTGCGCTTCGTGAGCTATCCGGGTCTGGAGGGCGATAAGTACTATGACATGGCTCAGAAGTACATGCCCAACGGTACCTGCGGCGTCGTGAGCTTTGGCTTTAACGGTGGTCGCGCGGCGGCCGAGACCTTTATGAAGAGCCTCAAGCTTGCCCAGATCGCCACGCACGTTGCCGACGCCCGCACGTGCTGCCTGCATCCCGCTAATGCCACGCACCGCCAGATGAACGATGAAGAGCTCATCGCCTGCGGCATCTCCGCCGACATGGTGCGCCTGTCGTGCGGCCTTGAGGACACGGCCGATCTGATTGCCGACCTTGAGCAGGCGCTCGAGCAGTGCTAGGCTAGCGTGCGTGCGAGGCGTGGGACGGCTTTTCGGCTGACGACGTCCTCATAGTTCCGATTCCGTAGGCGGGACCCCGATCGTGTCCGTTTGTAGGCGATTGGGGTCCCGTTTTTGCGTTGCACGATAGAAAGGATATACATGGAGAAAACTGCCGAGCAGCTGCGCCGCGAACACATTGCCCTAGAGGGCGACACCCACGGTAAGAATAAATGGGC
>DBGAZC010000262.1:0-1645 GCA_048472015.1 Collinsella sp.
ACCCATCGAAACACATCTCCACCGTTCCTTCAACTGGGAAAACGGCGCCCCCGGACCCCAGGAGGGGCCGCGGGGGCGTTCGGCTAACTGCGGGAGCGAGCCATCAGCTCAATGTGTTCGGTTGAGATCAGAAATCAACCCCCTAGTCATTGGGAACGTTCTTAAACGACTAGTCATTCAAGAACGTCCCCAATGACTACATGAAAGCGCCCCCAAGCGAATGTGCTTGAGGGCGCCTCTTGCTTGACTAGCTTTCGATATAGTCCTTTAGCTTGCTCGAACGACTGGGGTGGCGGAGCTTGGCCAAGGTCTTGGACTCGATCTGGCGGATACGCTCGCGCGTGACGCCAAACTCGCGGCCGACTTCCTCGAGTGTGCGGGGATGCCCGTCGACAAGGCCAAAGCGCAGCTCGATAACCTTGCGCTCACGATCGGCAAGCGAGTCGAGCACCTGGGTGAGCTGCTCCTGCAGCATGGAGAAGCTGGCGGCATCGGGCGGAACGATAGCCTGGGAGTCCTCGATGAAGTCGCCCAGCTGGGAATCCTCTTCCTCGCCGATGGGGGTCTCGAGCGACACGGGCTCCTGCGAAATCTTCTGGATCTCGCGGACGCGGTCGGCGCTCATGTCCATCTCGGCACCGATCTCCTCAGGGGTCGGGTCGCGACCCAGGTCCTGAAGGAGCTGGCGCTGCACGCGGACGAGCTTGTTGATGGTCTCGACCATATGCACGGGAATACGGATGGTACGGGCCTGATCGGCAATGGCGCGCGTAATGGCCTGACGGATCCACCACGTGGCGTACGTGGAGAACTTAAAGCCCTTCTGGTAGTCGAACTTCTCAACAGCGCGGATCAGACCGAGGTTGCCCTCCTGGATCAGG
Source organism: Collinsella sp. (assembly GCA_048472015.1). Lineage (GTDB taxonomy): Bacteria > Actinomycetota > Coriobacteriia > Coriobacteriales > Coriobacteriaceae > Collinsella. The sequence goes on from DBGAZC010000262.1 coordinate 882, forward strand.
TCAAGGAACAGCATGCCGCGGCCGACATAGCGTTTGGCGATGGAGACGACCAGACGCAGGTTTGCGCTGATGAGTGCCTGCTTGGCTTCGAGGCCCACGTTCTCAATGCGCGTAAGACGACGCATCTCGGCACGCGTGAGCTCGAGCTCGCCGGCATCGGCAGCCTCGAGCTTCTCGGTGGCCTCGAGACCGGCCTCGATCTTCATGGCCAAATCGACCTCTTCGGAGGCGGTCAGCAGGTCGACCTTGCCGATCTCCTTGAGGTACATACGAACCGGATCGCCGGTCAGCATCACCGTGGAGGCATCGATGCCACGCACGCGGGAGCGTGAACGGAACGTGCGCACGGTGCGCTTCTTCTTGCTCTTGGAAGAACCCATCTCGGCGTCGGCCTGACGGGCCATCTTGAGCTCGTGATCGTCGAGCGAGCCGGAATCGTGCTCGTCGTCGTCATCGAAATCGTCAGTATCGGTATCGTTATCGTCATCGTCGACGTCCATGGGGGCGTCGTCGTTTCCGCTCGCGGAGATAATCTGGATGCCGCTGTTGCGCAGCGCGGAATACACCGCGGTGAGCTGCTCGTCAGAAACATCGATATCCTTCAGGGCGACCTGAATCTCGTCCTCGGTTACCGAAGTCCTGTTTGAGCCGTTGCCCATGAGCTTTGCAACGTAGGATTCCAGCCCAGTACCCGTGCTCTCAGTCTTTTTTGGCACAGATTCTCCCTTCATAGTCCACAGGACTCAATACTTTAGCACACACAT
>DBGAZC010000263.1:0-12693 GCA_048472015.1 Collinsella sp.
CTTCTTCCTCTTTCCGGACATGCCGTCCTCCGATCTCCCGGGGCCGGCCGATCCGGCCCTCAGGGTATCGGGTTCCCACATTCATCCGCACATGTGCGGATGAATGTGGGAGGTGTTCGGATAAAGTTGATAATCAAGGCCTCGGTGAAGAAAATCAACGTCTGGGTTACATCCCTTGAAAGGGGCGAAGACGGCTGCTAGAATGCCTCCCCGCTATGAAGGATTTGACCAAAGCATACATCGCAATTCGGCGGCCCCTGGTATACGGGGCCTCTCCTGTTGTTCCACAAGTGCGCTCTGAGCAGCCGCTTTCTTCCTGTCGTATCTGATGCACGCATAGCACGTGCATGTTATTTCGCCCGTGGGCCGGCGCGCCTTCGGCGAAGAATCGAATAGATACGAAGGAAGCTTATGTCTGATAATTGTACGGTCGCGCCCGCCAATGGGCGCATTACCGGTACCCAGATCCGCATCGTCGCGGTCGTCGTCCTGGGTGCCTTATTGGCGCTCCTGAACCAAACGGTGATGTCGCCTGCGCTGCCGGTCATCATGTCCGATTTCGCCATCGATGCCTCGACTGCCCAGTGGATCATGTCCATATACCCGCTGGTGAGCGGCATCATGGTCCCCGTTTCGGCGTTCCTTATCGACAAGTTCAGCACCCGCGCGCTATTCTTCGGGGCGACGCTGGTGTTCGCGCTGGGCACGCTGCTGTGCGCCGCAGCCCCTGATTTCCTGTTCCTCATCATCGGTCGCGTGTTGCAAGCGGCGGGCTCAGGCGTGCTCATGCCGCTTGTCTCGGTGGTTCCCATGCTGGTGTTCCCCGTCGAGAAACGAGGAACGGCTATGGGCATGGCGGGCATCGTCATGTCGGCGGGTCCCGCGGTCGGCCCCGTCGTAGGCGGTGCGGTGATCGACACGTACGGCTGGCGCACCATGATCGGCGCCATCGTCCCCCTCGCAATTCTCGTGCTGGTGCTGGGCGTGTTCATGCTGAAAAACGTGGGCGAGCTGAAGAACCCCAAGCTCGACCTGCCCTCGGTCGTCCTCTCCACCATCGTCTTCGGCGGACTTCTCTACGGGTTCTCGAGCGCCTCGTCGATGGGTTGGGGCAACCCCGTGGTGCTCGGCTCGATCGTCGCGGGTGTCGTGTGCTTGGTGCTGTTCGTCGTACGCCAGGGCAAAATCGAGGACCCGCTGCTTCAACTGGGCACGCTCAAGACGCGCGAGTTCCGCGTGGCCGCCATCATCGTCACGCTCATCAACGCCGCATGCCTGGTCACCAACACGCTGTTGCCGTTGCTGCTGCAAACCTCGCTTGGCGCTTCGGCCTTCGAAACCGGTATGGCCATGCTTCCCGCCGCGGCGGTGGGCATCATCATCAGCCCTATCTCCGGCGTGGTGTTCGACAAGTTCGGTCCGCGTGCCATCTCGATCGTCGGCCTGGCCCTCATGACCGGCGCCCTGTTCCTGCTCTCGCTTTCGACGGTAAACACGCCCATCTTGGTGGTTGCGCTGTTCTGCATGCTGCAGTCCGCCGGCCAGTCGCTCGCGAACATGCCGGTGAACACATGGGGTGTCAATGCCTTGAAAAATGACATGATCGCCCACGGCAACGCCATCGCGAACACCGGCCGCCAGGTCGCCGGCGGTTTGTGCACGGCGCTCATCATCACGGTCATGACAAGCGTCACCGCGTCGGCCGGCGTCGATGCGAGCATCCAAGTAGCCACCGCCGTGGGCGCGGGCGTCGCTTACAAGGTGTGCGCGGCAATCGGCCTCGTTTCCCTTATCTGCGCCATATTCAGCGTGCGCACCAAGAAAACCGCACCGAAAACGAAGGAGGCATAAGCGATGTCCGAGATTCTGTCCGAGCGCATCCCGCTCGAGCTCGAGGGGACGCCCGTTTCGAGCATCATGATTGAAGAGCCGTTCACCTGCACGCAGGATTGCGCGATTTCCGACGTGGTGCGCATGCTCGCCGAAAACGAGGTGAGCAGCATGCCCGTAATCGATGAGCGCAACCAGGTGGTCGGGTTCATCTCCGACGGCGATGTCATGGGAGCCATCGCGCAGCATCGCGCTCACACCATCTTCACGGGCGGCGACGCGTCCATGCTGTACTTCGACGATCAGAGCCTTGAGCAGCGCATCGAAGACCTGAAGGATCGCTGCGTCATGGATTTCGCGACGCGCCAGGTAGTGTGTGCCCGTCCCGAGCAGAGCATCGCCCGCGTCGCCGCGCTGCTGGCGAAGAAGAAGTTCAAGAAGCTTCCTGTGGTTGATGACGAGGGCAAACTCGTGGGGGTCATCCGCCGCTCCGCCATCACCAAATACATCTTCGGCATCCTTTTCCAATAGGGGCAGGTCGCACTTGAGGCGAACATCTCGAGGCATCGAGCCAGCAACTGGACCAGACAACCTTGACACGCACGCGCTTTCCCTCGATGCTTCGGTAAGGGGAGCTGCGAAAATCGCAGCACGGGTGATCGGCGCCGCGCCCCCGAAGGCAAAAGCGAACACGGGAGCGATACGATGGGAAAAGTCCTGGACGAAGATTTGGTTTATGAGATTCTCTCCGTCGTGGCAGAGATTCCGGCGGGATGCGTCGCCTCGTACGGTCAGATAGCGCGCATCATCGGCAGGGAGAAAAACTCTCGCCTGGTCGGAGCGGTGCTGAGCGAGGCGGATCGCTACGGCGATTATCCCTGCCACCGCGTCGTCAACCACGCGGGACGCCTCGCGCCAAACTTCCCCGACCAGCGAGCACTACTGACGGAGGAAGGAGTCGCCTTCCGAGACAACGGCTGCGTCGACATGAAAAAGCACCAGTGGAACGAGTGGCCAGGCAGCGTAGCGTCGAAAGGAGCGACGCCACGGGGAACGACCTGCGCCCCGCCGCCGGACAACCTATGGCAAAGTGACACGTCCCACAAAGAGCGGCGCACCAGTACGAGACACGACCGCGACGTAAAAAGACCCTATGATACTCGTAAGCATCTATCTGATTGCCCGCCTCGAGGTACCCAAAGAACGAGAGATGCCGAAACCCCTAGACAAAGAAAAAGGTCGGGAGCTTTTATGCTTCCGACCTGAAGTTTCATGGTCGCGGGGGGCGGATTTGAACCACCGACCTTCGGGTTATGAGGTCGCTACGACGTTGTTTCATTCAGACATTTCGACCCAAATTGAAGTCAATATAACTCCAGGTCATTTGATGTTTTCATAGATTTACGAAAGAAAAGTACGCGGAATAATTCGACCCAAATTCGACCCACAACGAGCTTGAAAGCGGTCAGGCGGAGCATTACCCTTGGGGTGTGACCCCACGCAGGGCCCACCACCAAGGGTAATGCCCACCCGCCCCAGCCCTTTGCGCCATTCCGCGCAACCGAGCGCGATTCTCAGGCACTTCAGGCAAGGAACACGATGAACGACCGACCTCTCGTCATAGGCAAAGGAACGAAGCAACGCCGCGACAAATACACGTGGCGCTACCGTCACAGCCTCGGCAAGGATCCGGTCACGGGCAAATACCGCTATTCGCCGTGGCAGACCATACATACCACCAAAAGCCGAGAGGTCGACGCCGCACTCGAAGCCTACAAGGCAGAACTCAACAGCGGCACCTGCGTCCAAAAATCGAGGGACACCGTCGGCTCGTACGCAAAAAAGTTCCACGACAACCGCGAAGGAATCATCACGCCGCTCGCCTACTCGACATCCTACTCAATCGAGAACCGGACGCGCACATCACATGCGTGATGCTCATGCTCGACACCGACATGAGAAGGGCAGAAGCCCTCGGGATGACGTGGTCCGATGTCTCCGTCGAGAACAGAAGCATCCTCATTGAGCAGCAGTTCGCGGCCGATCGAAGCGTTCGCTCGCCCAAAAGCAAGAAAAGCGTGCGGAGGATCTCGATAAGCGAGACGCTGACGTCGTATCTCGAATTCTGGAAAAAGGAGCAGGCCCGCGAAATGGAAGCCTTCGGCCTGGAACAAGTCAAAGGCACTCCGCTCGTCCACTCATTCGAACGAACGAAAGACAGGCATCCCCAAGTCAACTTCATGGACCTGAATGGGTTTTCGCGCTGGTTCAGAAACTTCAGCGTCGAGAACGGGTTCGGCAAGTTCGAAGGCGTTCGAACATACCATTATGTGAAGGAAACTGTCGACGGGGAAACGATTTCGAAGCGTTATGAGCATAAAGAGTGGCTCGAATTGAGGGATTACCTCAGGAAGCATCCCAAGGTTCGCGAGGCGAGGCATATCAGCACATATGAGAGCGAGCACCTTCCTTACGGATATTCGGGCCTATCGAGCCACACCGCTACTGCCGCTACTGCCCGCTACTGCCCGCCAGCTTCCGAACCAGCGGGCGGTAGCAGCACCCCGAACATCTCGCCGACAGCGCAGAGAGTCGTCGACCTGGCGGCCAAGGCCGACATCGAGGACATGATGCTGTGCGACCTGCCCGGCGTCCTGTCCTTCCTAGGGCTGCCACCTGAGACGGAGATGCCGCCGGGCAACAAGGGGAAGACGAAGCTCAAGAAGCTCTACAGGAAGGTGGCGCCGAACAAGGCATACCACTCCGGCGAGCGCGCCAAGGATTTGATCTCGCACCTCGACATGGCAGAGATCAGGGCATCGGCGCCCGTCCCGCTCGGAGAGATAGACAGAGCGGTCGTAAGCGGCTGATGTAACTTCTGACACCCTAGAACTTACATCGAGCCCCGATTCGAGCTCGGGGCTCTTTTCGTCTAGATTGGGGACGCATGGCCGGACGAAAACAATTTGCGTCTGGTAATAAGCGTACGAAAGCGCAATTTACGTCTTAATTCCGTACGCAAATCAAGACGAAAATCGTTTACGTCTGCTTTAAATCCGTACGAAAACGGTTTTCGTCTTGCAGGGCAGTTACCGCTTCTACAGTTCAACTTCCAGTTCGGCTTTGTGTTCGTAGAGGTAATTGCGCATGTAGGGGATGGCAAATGAGACCTTGCCGTACGAGGGGGCCTCGATAATCGATTCTCTTAACAGGCGGCTGCGGACGGAGCTCACCTGTTGAGGCGTTTTGTTTAGGCCATCGGCAACCATGCTAGTCGAGCTCGTCTGCCCCAAAGACGCCATGCTCAGCAGATAAGCGATGCGCGTGGGCGGAATGCGCCGCAGCGCGGGCTCAATCACCATGGCGCAGAAGCGTTCGCGTGCCGTTGCAATGCCACGCTCGGCTTCTTCTTCTCCAATAATCGCTGTATGTGCACGTCTTGCCAACTGCCATGCGTAGTATCCAACGAGTTGGATCATGAAAGGATAGCCTTGCGTTGCCTCGGCAAGTTGGCCGGCAATACCTGGCTGCAACTCCATGCCAGACGCTTCAATGGTTTCCTCGAGGGAGTACGACACTTCGGTTACTGCCACAGCCTTCAGATCAAAGGGGAGGGCACGGCGTAAAAACGTAAGTGTCTTTCCGTTGATGATGCTTTCAATCATCGAAGGCAGCCCAGCAAAAACAAAGGCGATATCAAGGTCTTCGCCGATAACCTGCTGAATCGCAATGGAGAGCGTTCGGACCTCATCGAGCTCTGCGTCTTGAACCTCGTCGAGAGTGATGAGCAGGCCATTTCCATTCTTGGATATTGTCTGTCTCATGGCGTCGCGTAGCGATGGGCCGATTCGCTCAATATCTATGCTGCCGATGGATATGCCAGCTACGGTGGGCTCAAATCTGGCGTGTTTGGCCTGGAATTTGGGCTGCAGCTGTTCGAGAATGCGCTGGCAAAGTCCCTCGGTTGCGACCTCTTTTATGACCGTCCAGCCACGGCTTTGCGCCAAACGTGAGCACTCGTCAAGGAGGACCGTCTTGCCCGTTCCACGGACGCCGGCTATGCGCATTAGGCGCCCAGGGGCACCAGGCCCGTTGGTGAGGCCTTCACTGAATTCTTCAAGTACATCTTCGCGGCCGATAATCGTGGGAGGTGTTTTACCTGCTGTGGGCTTAAAAGGGTTTGTTTGCATGTGAGCCACCTTTGCTCAAGATATAGCAAGATATAGCAAAGTATAGCAAGATATAGCAACGTATAGCGCTGTTCTCGGGTTCTTACGGTGGTGCTATTTTCCGAATGCCGCGCGGATAAAGCGCTGGGCGAACAGCTTGTTGGCGACGTTGATGACATGGCCCAGGAACAGTGCCGAGATGGCGGTCGTGACGCCAAAGCCGCCCAGGTTGTACATAAGGATCAGCGACAACGCGAGCGAGGCGGCGACATGTGAGCAGTCAAACACGACTTTTACGTCACCAAAGCGGCGTTTAAGCTTTTCGGCAATGACTTGCACCAAGCCGTCGGGCGCGTTGGGGACAACGCCCATGTTGACGACGAGACTTACGCCAAATGCGGTGACAGCGAGGGAGAGCAGCATGGTCGCAATCTGTGTGGGGAGTGCCGTGGGATGCAGTGGGTTGACCGCCATGAAGAGGTCGGTCAAGCCGCCAATCAGCGTTGAGAAGAACAACTCGAGCAGGATGCGCGGCTGGAACTCGCTTCGCAAGATGGCTAATTGCGCCACGATGTAGGCGACGTAGGTTGCGGTGATCCAAAAGCCGAGCGTCTTGCCAGTGAGCATGGATAGGGTTGTGGCAAAGCACGTGAGCGCGGCGACGCCCAGGCCGGATGCCGTCTGGAGACTCATACCGAGTGCCAGTACTGCAACGCCCACAAGATACATCAGCATTCTAATGACGGTATGGCACCAGTCGATGTTCTCGCCATGCATGATAATGAGCGGTCGCATGTTGCTACCCGTCCTTTCGGTTGTGTGAAAAAGCTGACCCGGGCCGGCAAAAGAGGGTTATCGGAGGCACTGCTGCAAAAGCAGAAAAGCCGGCCCCACGGTCAGTCGTCTAGGAAGTGTCTCGCTGTGCCGGAATGGGACTAAAGGTCCAACGAGACGGGAAGAAAGCAAATGGCATTGCGTGGGCGATAAGATGCCAAGATGGTAGGGTGTGTCTTAACACCCTATTGCCCACGCTCAACGAAATCGGTTTCGTTTGAGCCTAAGTATACGCACGGGATTTTATTTGCGAAGAGAAAAACAATAAAAAGGTGAACGTTCACCTAATCGCAACAACTCGTTGGCTGTAGTTGCGGTGGAATAGTTCCTGTTTTTGCTGCTGAAGGCCTTGAACAGGAACTATTCCACCGCAACTTATGATGGGGCGGGGGATGCGATAGTATTGCATGGTGAAATTCGACAAACCGTGAGCTTCATCCGAGGGCTTTATGGAACAGCACCAGCATTATCAGAGCCTGCAAGACCAGGCGTACAACGCATTGCGCTCCAAGATCATCTATGTCGAGCTCAGGCCCGGCACGCGTCTTTCGGCGATTGGTCTGGAAAAGGAGACGGGAATCGGGCGCACGCCCATTCGCGAATCCTTTGTGCGCTTGCGTGAGCAGGAGCTGGTGGAAACGCGTCCCAAAAGCGGCACCTACGTCTCTAAGATCAGCATGGAACGCGCCGAAAACGCCTGCTTTTTGCGCGAGAAGCTCGAGAGAAGCGTGCTAATTAAATGCTGTTCGGCCGCCTCGCCCGAGCAAAAGCAGCGGCTTGAGCAGATTCTTACCGAGTCCGAGTCGCTCGACCATGGCGAAACGCGCCGTTTCTTTGACCTGGATAACCTGTTCCATGAGACATGTTTTGAGATTGCCGGTCGTCACATGTTGTGGGGTTGGATGAAGAGCATCAACACGCATTTTGAGCGATATAACTGGTTGCGTATGGTGTCGCAGGATTTGGATTGGGAGCCGATTCGTCGGCAGCATCGCCGGATTCTCGAGGCCATTAAGAGGGGCGATACCGACGCGGCGAGCTATCTGGCAGAGACGCACTTGCACCTGATGCCCGAGGAGCAGGGCCCGGTTATCGCCTTGCATCCCGACTATTTTGAGCTGTCCAAAGACTCGGCCATCTAATCAATCCCCATATAAGTTGCGGTGAAATAGGGACTGTTTTGCGGCCTAGGTGGCGCAAACAGTCCCTATTTCACCGCAACTGCGTTGGGGCGTAACCGGGGCACAAAGCTGCGGCACCGCTTGGAGGAAAAGACCGGAAGCAAGGGTCCATTCCTCCAGACGGCACCGCAGCTGTTTTGGTGGCTCGGCTTTTGTCGAAGTGGCTTAGTTGAGCGCGACGGCCAGCCGAGTAGGCAAAGCGGCTTGGAGGCGTGTCGCTTCCGTCACGTTCTATCAGCATACAAGACGGTTTTGGTTCTTGTTCGTGACGGAAACGGCGCGCTTCCGAGCCGCTTTAAAAGAAAGGGGCGAGGTCTAGGGCACGCCCCCTTTCACGATAGAGAGCTAAACCTAGCCGCGGACCTTCTTGACGACGTCCATGGCCTCGCGGGCGATCTGCTCGACCTTGGAGAAGTCGCCGTCGGCAAACAGGGCCGGCTTGACCATCCAGGTGCCACCGCAGGCGATGATGGCGGAGGAGCTCAGGTACTCCTCGACGTTGGCGGTGCTCACGCCGCCGGTGGGCATAAAGCGGTGACCGACAAACGGAGCGGCGAGGGCCTTGATGGTGTTCAGGCCGCCATACTGGGACGCGGGGAAGAACTTGGTGACCTTGAGGCCCAGGTTCTCGGCTGCGGTGACCTCGGAGGGGGTTACGGTGCCGGGAAGGACAGGCAGGTCGATGTCGATGCAGTGCTTCACAACGTCCTCGTTGTAACCCGGGGAGACGATGAACTTGGCACCGGCTGCGCGGGCCTGCTCAACCTGCTCGACGGTCAGGACAGTGCCGGCGCCAACGCACATCTCGGGCTCGGCCTCGGCCATAGCGGCGATGCACTCGGCGGCGCAGGCGGTGCGGAAGGTGACCTCGGCGGACTTCATGCCAGCTGCCATAAGGGCGTGGGCGAGCGGAGCGGCGTCCTCGACCTTGTCGAGCACGACGACCGGCACGATGCCCAGGGACTCAAGCGTGGTGTAGAACTGATCGAACATGATGTTCCTTTCGATGTGTGGCGCGCATGGGCGCGTGATTGCCAAATGTGCTGGTCAGGAGCCGATTTTGGATTGGTTATCGGAGGCACTGCTTGGGGTTCAAGCAATTCCAAAACCAGCTGCTCGACCAGTCATGTAGGGAATGCCAGGCAAAACCGGAATGGGACTGGTGGTTTTGCCCGACCGGAGGAATCGGGGAGCGGGCCGCAGGGGTATGGGATTGGAAAGCTGCGGCCCGCGGAATGGAGACGGACTAGCGCGCGACGCGGGTGCCACCGTCGGCGGCGGATGCCACGGCTGCGATCTCGCCTGCGGTCACCAAGTTGGAATCGCCCTTGATGGTGAGCTTGAGGATCGACGCTGCAATCGCGTAGTTGACGGCGTCCTGCGGGTCAAAGTCGTTGATGAGGGCATGGACGAGGCCGGCGTTGAAAGCGTCGCCGGCGGCAACGCCCTCGAGCACGTGAACGTCGTGAGCAGGGGAGAACCAGTGCTCGCCGCTCTCGGCGTCATAGAGCATGCCCATCCAGATGGAGCGCTCGACGCAGGAGATGTTGCGGACGACCGAAGCGACCTTCTTGCAGCCGTACTCGGCGCAGATTTGGCGGGCCATCTCGACGTAGGTGTCGCGCTCCTCGATGCCGTGGGCAAGGGAGCCGGAGACGCAGGTCATGCCGAGGCCGGCGGGTGCGTCCTCGTCGTTGGCGATGCAGATGTCGACGAGCGGCAGGAGCTCCTTCATGGTGGCCTGAGACTTCTCGGGCGACCACATTTTGCCGCGATAGTTGACGTCGCACACGGTGGTGATGCCCTTGGCGCGGCAAGCGGTGAGGGCATCCTTGCACGCAGCGGCCATCTCGTCGGAGACAGCGGGCGTCACGCCGGAGAAATAGAAGACATCGATGCCCTTGAGGATCTCGTCCCAGTCAAAGACGTCGCGCTTGGCCATGTTGATGGCAGAGTACTTGCGGTCGTAGACGCAACCATTGCCGCGCTGCGAGGCACCGACCTCAAAGACATAGGAGCCAAGGCGGTCGCCCTGACGCACGACGCGCGTGGTGTCGACGTCGTAAGCCTTTAGCGAACGCAGAGCGCACTCGCCCAGACGGTTGGCCGGGACAACGGAGACGTAAGCGGCCTTGTCGCCTTGGTAAGCCAGGGAAAGCGCGGTGTTTGCCTCGGCGCCGCCGTAGCGGACATCAAACTCGGTCGCCTGCTCAATGCGCAGATGGTCTTTGGGCGAGAGCCTCATCATGATCTCGCCGAAGGTAAGAACCGTTTTACCCATGGTCGCGCAGCTCCTTCTTGCTCGTGCGTACACCTTTGATATGGCGTTGGCACGGAGGTGCCAAGACGGTAGGGTACATCTTTGCACCACCGTGCCAACGCTTGCCGAAATCGGTTTACGAAATCGGTTTCGTTTCGAGTTGTAGTATACTCATCTACAACGTTTTGCAAACGAGATTTTTAAAAAAATGCCTAAAATGGCTCAGACTGCTGACAATTGGGAAACGGGGTGCGCCATGGCGCAGATGAGAATCAAGGACATTGCCGCCGAGGCGGGCGTGAGTCCGGCCACGGTCTCGCGCTATCTCAACAACCGCCCCGGGCAGATGACCGAGGAAACCCGTGCTCGCATCGCGGCGGTTATCGAGCGCACCGGCTATCGCCCACGTGCCGCCGCACGCAATCTACGCAGCTCGCGCACCAATCTCATCGGCGTGATCTTGGCCGACATCGCCAACCCGTTCTCCAGTGCCATGCTCGAAGGGCTTTCCGCCAGTGCCGCCGCGCGCGGCTGCTCGCTTATGACGGCCATTAGCGGCAACGATCCCGCAAAGGAAGCAGAGTCGCTCACCAGACTTATCGATGCCGGCGTGGACGGCCTGGTCGTCAACACCTGCGGAGGCAATGACGGGGCGATCGCCGCGGCAGCGGGACGTCTGCCCGTTGTGCTGCTCGACCGCGATGTTGTCGACGGCGGTGTCGATCTGGTGACATCTAACAACCGTGAGCTGGTCGCCGGCTTGGTAGACGCCTTGGCCGCCGCCGGCAGCGAGCGCCTGTGCCTGCTCACCGAGGCAAGCGACGACAGCCCCGTGCGTCGAGAGCGCGCCGAGGCCTTTGCCGACGAGCTTTCGCGCCGCGGTCTTGCGGGCGAGGTCGTTACCCTGGCCGATGGCGGTGCCACGGGCGTTGGCCGTTTGGACGAGACCATCCGCGGCTATGCAGGTAAAAAGCTCGGCCTCATTGCCGTCAACGGCCTGGTCTTTCTGCGCCTGACCGAGGCACTGGCACAGCTTGGTCCCTCGCTGCCGGCAGGGCTCAAGATCGCGACGTTTGACGACTACCCCTGGAACCATGTGCTCTTTGGCGGCGTCACCACGGCCGCGCAAGATACCCTCACCATTGCCGAGCGCGTAGTCGAGCGCCTTTCCGAGCGCATCGACGTTGTTACCACCACCGTGGGTGAGGCCGCAAAGCTCGCCCCCAAGCGCATCGAGATTCCCGGCCACATCGAACACCGCGCCTCGACCTCGCGCTAGTCTGTGTGATAATATATAGACAATGTCATACAGGAGGTATCCATGGCTGCGTCTGTGCTGAGTGTGCGAGTGGACTCGTCAATTAAAGACTCATTTGCCGAACTGTGCGAAGAGCTTGGCATGACTTCGTCTGTTGCGGTCAATATGTTTATGAGGCAGATGCTGCGCGAGCGCTCTCTGCCGTTTGTTCCCTCACTTGGTAAAAGCTCTGCGAGCGAAAGCGCCGCGACGGGCATTTTGGATACTGCCCAGATTGAGTCCGCCGTCCGCGAGGCAGCCAGCTCGATTCCCGCCATCAAAACCGTGATTCTTTTTGGTTCGTATGCCCGGGGCGAGGCACATGTCGATAGCGATATTGACTTGCGTCTCGAAGTCGATCGCGAGCAGGGCTTTGGTCTTTTCGCGCTGTCGGCATTTGGTGAGGCGGTGCGCAAAGAAACCGGGAGGCAGGTTGATCTCGTCTCTAGCGATCATCTTGATGACGATCTTGCCGCGGTAATCGAGCGCGAAGGAGTGATCCTTTATGATCGCGCGTAAGTCAGACGGTCTCCGCGCCCAAGAGGTTTTGGAGGCCATCTCCGAAACGAACGAGCGCATCAAGGCTTTTGATATCACCGAGGACCAGTTTCTGCATGCGAATGACGTGCGGACGAGGGCGTTGGCGGACTCCCTTTTGATGTGTGCGCTTAGGGTGACGGAAGAAGCGGGCAAGTTGTCGGAACGCTCGCAGCGGCTTCATCCCGAAATTGAGTGGCGTGGAATTATTGGCATGAGAAATTATCTTGCGCATGATTACGGCAATGTCGACCGCTCGGTTGTTTGGGATGCGGTGACGATGGAGTTCCCTACGCTGGAACGAGCCTGTAGACAAATTGTCTCCGAATCTGAACGCTAGCCGCTCGTTCGCAACTGCCTGTTCGCGCACGTTTTTTGAGCGCTTGATACGCTTTAACCCTGCGGAAACATTTTTCTGCGATAGTATCTGCGATATAGACCAGCCGAAACCCGCCCGAAAGAAAGGGGAGCGACATGAACCAGCAGAACATCGATTACGTACTCCGCTCCGTAGAGCAGCGTGACATCCGCTTTGTGCGTCTGTGGTTTGTCGACATTCTCGGCCGCCTCAAGAACTTTGCCATT
>DBGAZC010000264.1:0-11878 GCA_048472015.1 Collinsella sp.
TTCTCCAGATCGCTCATCGCGATTCCTTTCTCTATGTGACAAAGGGGCTGTCCCTTTGCCACATTCTACGCTGCCACCATTCGCCTCTGATATGCGCGAACCAGCAGCGAGATACCAAAGTTGAGCACAAAGTACATCGCAAACACCAGGCCGTAGAGCATAAGCACCTGCGACAGGTCGATCGCGTGGGCCATCACGACGTTAGCCGTGTACATGAGCTCGGCCACGTTAATGCCCGAAAGATACGAGCTGTCCTTGATGACGGTCGTGCACTGGCTAAACAGCGCCGGAATGATCGTCTTAAACGTCTGCGGCAGAATGATGTAGCGCATGGTGGCAAAGAAGCCAAAGCCCTGGCTCTGCGCCGCCTCAAACTGGCCGCGCGGAATCGAGTTGAGGCCGCCGCGCACAATCTCGGCCATAACGGCGCTGGTAAACAGCGTAAAGGCGATGGTCGAAATCACAATGTCCAAACCCTGCACCGTAAAGTAGATAAACAGGATCCACAGCAGGTTTGGCGTGCAACGGAACAGCTCGATATAGGCGCTTACCAAAATACGGAACGGGCGGGGCGCATAGCTCTTAACGAGCGCCAGTACCGTGCCAAAGATGAGCGAGAAAAAGATCGACAGCGCCGAGATCTCGATGGTCTTAACAAAGCCGCCCCAAATGTAGAGCAGGTTGGTCGCGTTGAAGATTTCCATGCGCTAGGCCTCCTCTACGTTGTCGAGCCCCAGCTCGGCCAGGCTCACGCCGCGCGGACGCTCCTTGGAGCGGCGCTCGAGCCACTGCACCAGCATGGCGAGCGGAAAGCATATGATGAAGTACATAAGGCAGCAGACGATGTATCCCTGCAGGTAACCATACAGACTCACAAAGTTGTCGGAACGGTACATAAGGTCGCCGCCGGCCACAAGTGCCAGCACCGACGTGTTCTTGACCAGGTTGAGCGCCTGGTTACACAGCGGCGGCAAAATGATCTTGAATGTCTGGGGCAGCACGATGTACCAGTACGCCTGCGCACGGGTGAAGCCCTGGCTCTGGGCCGCCTCCATCTGACCGCGCGGAACCGCCTCGATACCGGTGCGGATGACCTCCGAAATGTAGGCCGCGTGATACAGACCCACGCCCAAGAAGCCCAGCACGAACGGCGCGATGCGCACCGGCTGGTCGGCACCGGTTATGGCCTGCAAAAACTGCGGTCCGGCCATGTACATAAAGAGCACCTGCACGGGCAACGGGGTGTTCTGGTAAAACTCCACGTACACGCGGCTTATGGCGCGCAACACGCGCGAGCGAGTAGTAGAGAACACACCCAGTAGCGTGCCCAGCACCAGCGACAGCAGCAGACCGGCAACGACCACCTGTAGCGTCACGCCAAAGCCTTCCCAGAAGGGCCCCATGTTTTGAAATGTCGTCGACCAACGGTCGGCGTCAAATAATCCTTCGAGCATTTGATTCCTTCCTTGGACGATGCGCCTATACAAGACCCCAGGTCTTGACCTCTTGGTCGAGCCAGCCGTCGGCCAAGCGATCGCAAATCACCTGATCGACCACGGCCGAAAGGTCGCAGCCCTTCTTGGTCGCCACGCCGTAGCCCTGCTCGCCAAACTTGACCTCGGGCTGCAGCAGCTCAACGGTCTCGTTCATGTAACCGGCCAGCGTGGAGCGGTCCATGGCAAAGACGTCGATATTGCCGGCGTCGAGCGAACTCTTGATGATTGGGTAGCCGCTAAAGGCCCTAAACTCGGGCTTACAGCTAAAGCCGTTGTCCTTAATCATCTGCTCGATCAGGCCCTGCGTGGTAGCACCCTGGCTCACGCCGATGATCTTGCCGTCCAGGTCCTCAATCGAGGTAAAACCCGAACGCTTCTTGACCATGAGTCCCACGTAGTCGGTGCGGTACGGCGTCGAGAAATCCCAGCTCTTCTTGCGCTCGTCGGTGATAGTGTAGGTCGCCGCGACCACGTCGAGTTGGCCGTTATCGATCAGCGGGCCGCGCGTCTTGGGCGTTACGTCGGTAAACTCGACAAGCTCCTGGGCGCGGGCCTCCTTGTAGCTCACGCCAAAGACGGCAGCGGCGATCTGGTAGCACAAATCGACTTCCATACCCTCAAAGCGGCCCTTGGCGGTGTCGTAATAGCCATAGCCGGGAACATCCTTCTTAACGCCGGCATTCAGATGGCCACGCGACTTGATGGCCGCAAGCTTGGACCCCTTGTCGGAGCCCTCGCCGCTGGTGGAGGTGCCGCAACCGGTAAGCGCGGTCCCCGTCAGCGCAAGCATACCGGCGCCCGCCAGCTGCAAAAAGTGACGGCGCGACACGGCCGCCCTCGTCATATCCGTCATGTCCATCACCGCGCCTAGTGCAAAATCTTGGACAGAAACTCGCGGCAGCGCGGGTTCTCGGGGTTATCGAAGAAGTGCTCGGGCGTGCCCTCCTCCAGAATGCGGCCGTCCTCCATAAAGATGACGCGGTCGGCCACCTGGCGCGCAAAGCCCATCTCGTGCGTCACGCAGATCATGGTGATGTCCTCCTGCGCGAGCTCAATCATAACGTCCAGAACCTCCTGGACCATCTCGGGGTCGAGCGCCGAGGTCGGCTCGTCAAACAGAATGATGGGCTGCTTGGTGCACAGAGCACGGGCGATGGCGATGCGCTGTTGCTGACCACCCGAGAGATTCTGCGGATACTCGCCGGCCTTATGAGCCATGCCGACGCGCTTGAGTGCGGCGATGGCGATCTCGGTCGCCTCCTCCTTGCTCTTCTTTTGCAGCTTGATGGGCGCGAGCGTCAGGTTGCCCAGCACCGTCATGTTGGGATACAGGTTGAACTGCTGAAACACCATGGAACTATACTTACGAGCCATCTCCAGGTGATTCTTCTTGGTGAGCGGCGTACCGTCGATGACGACCTCGCCCGACGTGGGCTCCTCCAGATAATCGACGCAACGGATGAGCGTCGACTTACCCGAGCCGGAAGGCCCGATCATTACGAGCTTCTCGCCGCGCTTAACGGTGAGATTGATATCTTTGAGCACATGCAGGTCGCCAAAGTACTTGTTGAGATGCTTGATCTCGATCATGTCTGCCATGAATGTCCCTTCCCTGCGTTTACACGAGTTGAACTATTGTACGGAAAGAACCGCGTTTCCGCAGCCCACACTATATTCCCGTAAAGAACCCGCAACCTTTAACCCACTCATTGGGGACAGGCTTAAATAACCCACTCATTGGGGAC
Organism: Collinsella sp.; assembly: GCA_048472015.1. Classification (GTDB taxonomy): domain Bacteria; phylum Actinomycetota; class Coriobacteriia; order Coriobacteriales; family Coriobacteriaceae; genus Collinsella. Next base: position 3,242 of record DBGAZC010000264.1, read on the forward strand.
GGGCTTAAATGACTACCCGCTCATTGGGCACTCATTTAAGCCCGTCCCCAATGATTGCCCAGCCCAGCAAAAAGGGGCGCGACCGCAATGGTCACGTCCCCTTAACATCAACTATGTACCGCTCGGCCCTTAAGCCAGCTTTGCTCCGACGATCTTTGCCGCGGCAGGCTTATCGAAGTTGCCGCCGGTGGCCTTGCCGAGTGCTCCCATGACCTGGCCCATCTGCTTCTTGGAAGTAGCGCCCAGCTCGGCGATGACCTGCTCGATCAGGGCCTCGAGCTCCTCGCCCGAAACCTGCGCGGGCAGCAGGCTCTCCAGAATCTTGACCTGCTCGGTCAGGTTGTCGGTACGCTCCTGGTCGGTGCCGGCCTTGATGGACATCTCCAGCGTCTCGCTCGTCTGCTTAATCAGACGCTTGATCATGCTGTTAACGTCTTCCTCGGTCACATCGCGGCGCTCGTTAACCTCGATATTCTTCACCTCGGCCTTGACCTGGCGAATGATGGACAGGCGAACCTTGTCCTTGGCCTTCATGGCCGCGATCATTTCCTTCTGCAGCTCTTCGTTGGTCATCTGTAAATCCTCCTCAATAGCGTGGGCGGTACTCACGCAGGCACCGCCCCATGATTACTCAGTCGTCGACGAATCGTCGGTCGAGCTCTTGGTGACGCCCTTCAGGCTGACGTTGTATGGCACGTCTTTGGGCATGGGGTTGACGGTGATGTCGGCATCCTTCTTGTACTGCTCCAGCCACTCGCTGTACGCGGTACTGGCCGCCTGTGTCTTCACCACGTTGGAGACGTACTTCTTGATGGCCTTGGGCACCTGGTTGATGTCATCAACCTGATTATCGACATGGAAGTAGTCGGTGCACTTGATGATGTGGTAGCCATAGGTCGACTCGACGACTTCGCTCACGTCGCCCTTGTTGAGTCCCTCGAGCGCCGTCTGGTAGCTGTCGACAAAGGTGGTGAGCTTATCCCAGCCCACATCGCCCTTCTTCTCCTTGGAACCGGTGTCATCGGAGTACTGCTCCACGGCGTCCTCAAAGCTCAACTCGCCGGAGTTGATCTTGTCCAGGCACTCCTGCGCCTTGGCCTTGGCGGCAGCTTTGTCCTCGTCGGAAGCGTCAGAATCGACCTTAATCAAGATATTCGACGAACGACGGGCATCGTTGTAGTTGGACAGGTTCTCATTGATGTAATCGGCAATCTCGCTGTCCTTGGGCTTGCTGGTGGGTGCCACGGCATCCTTGAGCTTCTGCTGTGCCAGGCTCTCCTTGAGCGAATCCTTGTAGGTGTCCTCGGTATAGCCGTAGGTCTTGAGAGTCTTCTTAAAAGTCTTGGCGCCGCCCGCGCTCTTGCACGCGTCCTTCCAAGCCTTCTCTACCTCCTCGTCCGACACCGTCACGCCATTCTCCTTCTGCGCCTGTTGAAGCAGGATCTGCTGCGTGTAGGAGTCGATGAGCTGCTTGCGGTACTTCTTGGGTGTGAGGTCATTGTCGACCAGGTACTGTGCCCAGTCCTTGTCCTTGGTGTAGCCGTAGGACGTACGCATGCTCATGATCTGCTTGGTCACGGTGTCCTCGGTGAGGTTGGTGCCGTTGATAGTGGCCGCCACACCGCCGGTGAGCTTATAGCCCGAGCCGGCGCTTTCGGTCTGCGACATCAGGCCGGAGCACGCCATGGCCGAAACGGAGAGCAGCATCGCCAGCACGCCGATGACCACCAGGACAATCTTGACGGTCTTGGACACATAGGTCTTGCGCTGCTTCTTGCGAGAGCTGGAGGCGGCGCGGGACCGTTGCTCGGGCGTCGGCGCGACCTCGGGGTTCTTTTTCTTGTTTGCCATGTTTGGCCTTTCGCATCACGAATCGAACAAACGCCATTGTGTCACAACGCAGCCCCCGCGGCACACCTGGTGCATGGGGGACAGGTTAATCTGCACCATTTGGTGCAAAGGGGACAGGTCTGGCAGTTGGCAGTTAGGGACGTTCCTTTTCTGCCGGCGGTTAGGGACGGTCCCCAGTGCCGGCCTTAAAAGTGTCGACGGATGGCGTCGACCATGCCCTGCGGCGTGGTCTGGCCGAGCACGTCGGCCGCGGCGTCGGCGTCCATAAAGATGTTCATGAGTGCCTGCAGGGCCTCGACCTGGCCGCCCGGCTCGGCGATGCCCAAATTGATGACGATCTGCACCGGCACCGGAGCGCCCATGCCAGCCATAGCGTTAAATGTCACGGACGCGGCGGGCTTCACCACCGCGATATAGGGCTTGGCCACAAACCCCGGATCGGTATGCGGAATGGCAATGTTTGCCGCCGGCATGGCAAGACCCGTGGGATAGGCATCCTCGCGCGTGCGAACGGCGCCGAGCCAACCGGACGCAATGTAGCCACGTGGTGCAAGCTCGCCCTCGAGCCGCGCAAACACCTCATCCGGCGTCGCACACTCCCAATCAAAAAACACCAACTCAGGCGTAAACAGCGCTTCGTTATCCGCCATGCGCTCACCTCTCTCACCTAGTCACCTGCGACGTTCTTGAATGACCAGTCGTTAAAGACCGTTCCCGATGACTACCCAAAACAAAAGGTGGCCACGCGCGCCTTGGCGCCAATGACCACCCTGACTACTCGGCTAAATTGTACTGTGCGCCGCTAGCCGCGAGGCGCGTCAATTGCAACCTTGCCGCTCTCCAGCACGTGGACGCGGCCGTCGGCGAGCATCTGCACGACCTCGGGATACAGCACGTGCTCAATCGCGTGGATGTGCTCCTCGAGCGTGTCGACGTCCCAGCCCTCCTCAACAGCCAGCGCGCGCTGGGCGATGATGGGGCCGTTGTCGTAGATCTCGTTGGCAAAGTGCACGGTCACACCGGTTACCTTGACGCCGCGCGCAAAGGCATCGTCGATCGCATGCGCGCCGGTAAAGCTCGGCAGCAGTGCCGGATGCAAGTTGACCACGCGGTTGGGAAACGCCGCCAGCAGCGGCGTGTGCACCATGCGCATGTAGCCGGCCATGACCACATACTCGCAGCCGCGCTCGAGAAGCTCGTGCGCGATGATCTCGTCGGCGGCAATAGGGTCGGCATAGACATCCTTGGACAGCGTGAGCGTCTGGATGCCCGCGCGCTCAGCGCGCTGCAAACCCTTAGCCGAAGGACGGCTCGACACCACAAGCTCAATCGAAGCGTTGAGCTTGCCGGCGGCGATCAGATCGATCAGCGCCTGCAGGTTGGTGCCCGAACCGCTGATGAGCACACCGATCTTGAGCGGCTCGGCCGTATCGGTGCCGGTCGGACGGGTATAGGGCACAAAGTCCAGGCCCTCGGCGGCAGCCATCTGCTCGTTAGCGCTCATCGGAGTACACGACCTTACCGGAACCCTCGACGCACTCGCCCACGCGGAACGGCTTCTCGCCCAGCGCGACCAGGGCCTCGGTAACCGCGGCCTCGTCCTCGGGGGCGACGATCAGGCACAGGCCAACGCCCATGTTGAAGGTCTTGCACGCCTCGTTGGGCGCGAGCTCGGCCTGGCGCGACACGTAGGTGATGACGGGCGGAACGTCCCAACCCATCTCGGCGCCGTTGCGGGTGACCACGGCGTCGACGTCGTCGGCAAGCGCGCGGTTGAGGTTCTCGGTAATACCGCCGCCAGTGATGTGGGCGATAGCGTGCACGTTGGCGCCGCCGCGCAGCAGCTCCAGAATCGGCTTGACGTAGATGCGCGTGGGAGCCAGCAGGGCGTCTGCCAGCGATGCGCCGCCGAGTTCCTCGAGCGGACGGCTCAGCTCCTCGGCCTTAGCGGCGGCCTCGGGCGTGCCCGGCTTAATGCCGTCGACGCCAATGACCTTGCGCACGAGCGAGTAGCCGTTGGAGTGCACGCCAGTGGAAGGCAGGCCCAGGATCACGTCGCCGGGGCGGACGTTCGCGGGGTCGAGCATCTTGGGACGGTCGACAACGCCCACAGTAAATCCGGCAAGGTCGTAGTCGGCAGGAGCCATGACGCCGGGGTGCTCGGCCATCTCACCGCCCACGAGCGCGCAGCCCGCGAGCTTACAGCCGTCGGCTACACCCTTGATGATCTTTGCCATGTGCTCGGCCTCGATGTGGCCGATGGCAACGTAGTCCAGGAAGAACAGCGGCTCGGCGCCCGAAGCCAGAATGTCGTTGACGCACATAGCAACCAGGTCCTGGCCCACCGTCTCGTGACGGTCCATGATCTGGGCGAGCACGAGCTTGGTGCCCACGCCGTCGGTACCGCTAATCAGAATCGGGTCTTCCATATCCTTAAGCGCGGCAGCCGAGAACAAGCCACCAAAGCCACCGATGCCGCCGATGACCTCGGGACGGTTGGTGTCCTTAACCATCTGCTTAATAGCGTCGACGGCGCGGCCGCCCTCGGCGGTATCGACGCCGGCATCCTCATACGTCACATGCTTGCTGTCGCTCATCTGAGCCTTCCTCTCCCACTACCGTCCGCCGCGCGGGCGCCAAACGGTGCTCATAGTTGCGTTCATTTCGGCGTGTGCCATAACAGCACACGCCGTCATATCAACAAAACAGCAGGTAAAACCTACCAGAATAAACCTGTCCCTACATGGCAGGCTTTAGGCCTCGCCGTGCTCCTCTTCCCAGCTGCGGTCGTCGTATTTCTCGACCACGGCGTCGTCGTCAAAGTGCAGCGGCTTATCCAGGTTGCGGGGCTTAAAGCCCTCCATAAACTTATCGCGGCCAAAGCTCTCGGGAATCGCCACGGGGTAGCGGCCGGTAAAGCACGCATCGCAGTAACCGCCCTTGGGCATGACCTTAAGCAGGCCCTCGACCGAAAGGAAGGCCAGCGAATCGGCGCCGATATACTCGCAAATCTCGTCGACCGTCTTGTTGGCGCTGATAAGCTGCGACTGCACGTCGGTATCGATACCGTAGAAGCACGGCCAGATGACCTCGGGCGAGTTGATGCGGATATGAATCTCCTTGGCGCCGGCGTTGCGCAGCATCTTGACGAGCTGCACCATAGTGGTGCCACGCACGATGGAGTCGTCGATCACGACGAGGCGCTTGCCCTCGATGTTGTCGCGCAGCGGGTTAAGCTTCATGCGCACGCCCATGGCGCGCAACTCCTGCGTAGGCTCGATAAACGTACGGCCCACGTAGCGGTTCTTGATGAGGCCCTCGCCAAAGGGAATACCGCTCTCGTGCGAATACCCCTCCGCGGGCGGCAGGCCGGAGTCGGGCACGCCGATGACCAGATCGGCCTCGACGGGCTCCTCATGTGCCAGCTGACGACCCATGTCGTAACGGCAGGCATAGACGCTCTTGCCGTTCATGATGGAGTCGGGGCGGGCAAAGTAGACCTGCTCAAAGATGCAGTTTGCGGGCTCTTCGGCTGCAGGCACGCCCTGCTCGGATACCAGACCCTCGGCGCTGATGCGCAAAATCTCGCCGGGACGAACGTCACGGACGTACTCGGCACCCACGATGTCGAGTGCGCAGGTCTCGGAAGCAACGACCCAGCCGCCGGCGCGCGTGACACGGACGGCGGAGTCGACCGTCGCGGCGCCGTCCTGCGACGGCAGCTGCGAAACGGATGCGGCATCGGCCTGGTCCAGGCCCTCGTCCACCAGCTTGCCCAGCACGAGCGGGCGAATGCCGTGCGGATCGCGGAATGCGTAGAGTGCCTGCTCGTTGATGAGCGTCATGGCGTAGCCGCCGCGCACGAGCTCCATGGTCTTGCGAATGCCCTCGCGCAGATGGCCTGTACGCTGAGTAAAGTAGCCGATAAGCTTGGTCGCGACCTCGGAATCCGAATTGGAAAGGAACGGCACGCCCAGCTCGATCAGCTGACGGCGCAGCTCGTCGGTGTTGACGAGGGTACCGTTGTGCGCGAGCGCGATAATGACGCTGTTGATGGTAGAAAGATGCGGCTGCGAGGCTTCCCAGCTCTTGGCACCGGCAGTGCCATAGCGCACGTGGCCCACGGCCAGCTGGCCGGAGAGTGTCGACAGGTCGGCGTCGGAGAACACGCGATCGAGCAGTCCCAGGTCTTTGCGAACCATAACCGTGCCGCCGTCGCCCACGGCGATTCCCGCCGATTCCTGGCCGCGATGCTGCAGCGCGCGCAGACCAAAGTACGTCAGTCGAGCCACATCGCGATCGGGTGCCCACACACCAAAAATGCCGCATTCCTCATGCAGCTGGTCGGAGTCCGGATCATACGTCGACATGGTCTTCACCTGTCCCGCGGCACGCTCGGCCGCGCGGATGGTTTCTTGAGACATGGCATCCCCTCAGAGCCTCGTTATTTGGCGTTACCTGCCCTATTATACGCACGGCAAGACAAGCACTCCCGCGCATGAACAGCGCTTTTTAAAAGCCCACCGAGCTTATAATCCGTTTTGCAGCCAAACATTTTATTGGGCAACCGCCTCGGGGCCGACGATCCCGCATACTTCCGTTGCGACGCGTCTCGCCCGCCGTTGGGGCTTGCATTGTTGCAATTGGGACGTTCGTCCTGTCTTTTGGCAGGTCGGCGGCGTATCCTTGTACCTACAGCAAAACGAGAAAGGTTATGTATGGATCGAAACGAACTCGACCCCAGCGTCCCCAGCGCCACGGAGGTCAAGAAGATCCCCCTCATCATTAAGGTATACGCCGTCCTGTGCATCCTGTCCGGCGTGGGCACGCTCCCGTCGGTCGGCGCCTTTATGTGGCAGGTCATCACCGCGCTCATCAACGGCAACGCCGCCGCCAAGCTCGGCGACAACACGCTCGTCGCGGTCGGCCTTATCGTCGCCGGCATCATGCTCTCGGCTGCCAGTGCTGTCATCTTGATCATCTTTGGCCTAGACCTCATCAAGAACCAGCGCCGCAATGCCGCCCGTCTGTCCTATATCCTTATCGCGTTTACCGTCGTCGAGCTTTTGGTTGACGTGATGCTCCAGGGCATCGGGCCCTTCTTGCTGCGCCCTGCCATCCAGCTCGGCATCCTCGTCGCACTTTCGGCCACCGTCGACCCCACGCTGCGCCAGGAGCGCGAGCTGCAGCGCCGCCTGCAGGAGATGCTCGACCGCGACGCCGCCGCCGAGGGCATGCTCGGGCGCGATGAAACCGGCGAGGGCTACATTAAGCTCAACTACTTCAACCTGTTCTGGGTATTCTTTGTCTGCTGCATACTCGGCCTGATCGCCGAGGACATCTGGCACATGACGGTCAACGACCCGGGCGTCTACCAGAACCGCGCCGGCATGCTGTTTGGCCCCTTCAGCCCCATCTACGGATTTGGCGCCGTGCTCATGACCATGGTGCTCAACCGCTTCTACAAAAAGAACCCCATCATTATCTTTTTGGTGAGCGCGCTGCTCGGCGCAAGCTTTGAGGTGTTCGTGGGCTGGTTTATGCAGACCTCGTTTGGCGTGGTCTCGTGGAGCTACTCTCATATGAAGCTCTTTGGCATGCCCGATCCGCTCGCCGTCCTTACCGGCGGACGTACCTGCACAGGCTTCGCCTGCCTGTGGGGTCTGGGTGGCCTCATCTGGATCAAGCTGCTGCTGCCGAGGCTGCTCAAGCTCATCAACATGATTCCGTGGAAGAGCCGTTACTCCGCTACCGTCATCTTCACCATCATTATGCTGGTCGATGGCGTTATGACGCTGCAGTCGCTCGATTATTGGTATCAGCGCGTCAACGGCACGGAACCGGATATTCCCGTTGCGCAGTTCTACGGCAAGTACTTCGATAATGACTTTATGGAGAATCGCTTCCAGAGCATGACCATGAGCCCCAAGGATGCGACGCGCGTGTAGCACCCACCGCGCCCAAAACGCAAAATGCCCGCCGGTATCACACGTATCGACGGGCATTTTTATAAACGAGCCTTCTATCGACGCAAGCCTCTACGCCTCGCGCTCGACCTCACTCACACATTCGTTCTTGATGGTGCCAACGAGCGCCTGCAGCGCATCGACCACATGCGGGCGAATGTCCCCGCCGATGAGCACAAGCATGATGTCGTCACCTACGGCAAGCTCGCCGCTTGCCAGCCACACGCGCACATAGCCGATACCCGGCATCGCGCGCGTGGCTTCGATAGCAGCCTGCACTTTCTGAGCATCGAAGCCGAACACCATGCCGCCCACCCTGCGTCCGGGAGCTACGCCATCGGTTTCGATCCCGCGGACCTCGGACTTGGGCGTCGCGCGCACCACGCCGTTATGCGTCAGATACATCCCACAGCCTGCCGCCGAAGCATCGGCCTTGGCCTCGCGCAGCCAAGCATCAACCGAAGGCATCGTTTTGCCATTCTCGAGCATCATTTCCCCTTTCACCGTCATTGAGTAGCCCATTATCTATTCCTCGACCGGCGTGAGCACCATGACGGCACGTGTGTTGCTCAGCGATAACGAACGACAGGTCACAAGCGTTACGACCTTGGTTGCCGAAGCAGCACGATCGGTGGCATCGCTCGCCACGGCAGAGGCACCGTCGAGCATCTCGGACAGGTAATTCTTCAGTCCGTCATCGCCCTCAAAGTTGGGCGTGCGCGCCTTGGCATACGTGTCCTCGACCACCTTGGTCGCCAGCGGGCGCAACTTATACGTCGCATCGCGCGTGATGTAGTACACGTATTCCATGCTGTCGAAC
>DBGAZC010000265.1:0-7155 GCA_048472015.1 Collinsella sp.
GTATAAGATGTACCTGCGTTTTGCCGACCATCATGGCTGGAAAGTGGAGGCTATGGATGTCTCTCCTTCCGAAGCAGGCGGTTACAAGGAAATCCAGTTCAAGGTAACGGGCAACAAAGTGTACTCGGTTATGAAATTCGAATCGGGTGTTCACCGCGTTCAGCGAATCCCCAAGACGGAAAGCCAGGGTCGCATCCATACCTCAACGGCAACGGTTGCCGTCCTTCCCGAGGCGGACGAAATCGATATCGACATCAAAGACAGCGATCTTCGCATTGACGTGTTCCGCGCTGGTGGACCGGGTGGTCAGTGCGTTAACACCACCGACTCCGCGGTTCGCATCACGCACTTGCCTTCTGGCTTGGTGGTTCAGTCTCAGGACCAGAAGAGCCAGCTGCAGAACAAGATTGCCGCAATGGCTGTCCTTCGTGCTCGTTTGTACGAGAAGATGCTTGCAGAGCAGCAGGCAGCTGAAGGCGCAAAGCGTTTGGCTCAGATCGGTTCGGGCGACCGTGCTGAGAAGATCCGCACCTATAACGCTCCTCAGGATCGCGTGACCGACCACCGTATCGGTTTCAACTCCACCTACAACGGTGTCCTTCTGGGCGACCAACTCGGCACCGTGATCGAGGCGCTCGCCGCCGCCGAGCGTGCCGAGAAGCTGGCACAGGCGGTTTAGGTTACGGCGTTTTACCAAACGCCGTAACGGCTCGACGCTGCGCCTTTGGTTCCGCCGTTCTAGCGAACGGCGGACCAGCCGACGCTGCGCGCCGCCCAGGGCGACAATTTGTCATTCAAAAGGCAAGGCATGACCAGAAGGTCTATGCCTTGCCTTTTTCATGCCAACTTGTTCGCCCTGGACGTCGCTCGCTGGCATTGCCAAAACATCGGCGTTTCCTTGGTTGCCAAATAATCCGTAGGGAGTCATTGGGGACATTGCCTTGATATTTTATTCAGTCGGCTGTGATGACATTTGAGCTGCTTACCTGCTTAAAGCAATTGACGGCATGTAGCCGCTATCGAATATATTGCTCGAAAAATCGTCCAAGAAGTCGCGGGGCCCTTTTTGGTGCGTCGCGCGTCAAGTGATTTGGCAAGTTCTTGGTTAGATATTGGTCAGTTTTGGGGCAACCTTGCCAAAAGCTTGACGAATGCAAATCTAGACGTCGGTGAATGAACACTTTGAGCGAGTCCGGTGCAAAATTCTGGGCTGATTCTCGATAATCGCCATCAATCGTCCCTTGCCAAGCGCTGGCCTCGCGTACAATCTGCTCCGACATTCGCGCGCCGCCTGGCGCTTAAGAGGGGAGGACCCCATGGCAAACGAGATCTGGACCATCAAGCGTTGTCTCGAGTGGACCAAGGAGTACCTGGCCGAGCGCGGTGAGGAACACCCCCGTCTTTCTGCCGAATGGCTGCTGTGCGCAGCCACGGGTCTGGCGCGCATCGACTTATATATGCGTATGGACGAGACGCTCGATGCGGCGCAGCTCGAGACCATGCACGCGGCGGTCGTCCGCCGCGCCAAGGGCGAGCCGCTGCAGTACATCACCGGCAGCACGCAGTTCCGCATGATCGACGTCGCGTGCGCCCCCGGCGTACTCATTCCGCGCCCCGAGACCGAGATGCTCGTCGAGGAAGTCCTCAATTATCTGGATGCCGAGGTGCTGAGCCCCGAGGCTGCCGCCCGTCAGCGCGTTGAGCTGCCCTGGAACGATGAAGTCGAGCAAGCGCGCAAGGCCGAAGCCGCATTGGCCGACGAGCGAGCGACGGCCGAGCGCCGTGCCGCCAACCTCACGGCTGCCGACGAGGCGGCGTTGGGTAGCGATGTGCTGGGCAGTCGCGCCTATGCCGAGGAACTGGCCGATCGCGAGGCCGAGGAAGCCGCCGCGAAGGCAGCAGAGACCGAGGCCGAGGAGGCCGCTGAGCCCGAGCTCGACGAATACGGCATCGCCATCGAAGGTGCCGAACAAGAGGCTGCCCTAGTGCAGGATGCCGCCGCGTCCGCTCTGGTCGAGCCCCGTATCGCCCGCGTTCTCGAGGTCGGCTGCGGCACGGGCTGCATTTCGCTTTCCCTTGTTTGGGAGCGCCGCGGCCACGTTACCTGCACCGCCACCGATATCGAGCCGCGCGCCATCGATCTGGCCACCAAGAACCGCGACGCGCTCGGGCTTACGTCCGATGAGGTCGCCTTCAACCTCACAAACCTGGTGAGCTCTATCCCCCGCGAGGAATGGGGCACCTTCGACGTGCTCGTCTCCAACCCGCCCTACATTCCGACTGACGTCATGCGCTCGCTACCGCACGAGGTCAAGGACTTCGAGCCCGATTTGGCGCTCGAGGGCGGTGCCGACGGCCTTGATATCTTCCGCCGCCTGCTCAATGCGGCGCCCTATATGCTGCGCGCCGGCGGCCTGTTTGCCTGCGAGCTCTACGAGGGCGCCCTCGACGCCGCCGCCGAGCTCTGCCGCCAGGCGGGTCTCTCGGACGTGCGCATCGTCCGCGACCTCACCGATCGCCCCCGCATCGTCCGAGCTATCGTCACCGAGCCCCAACAACGAATTTAAGCTGAACAAATAGATATTTGAATAAAGTCGCCCTTGCAATATACCGTAAGACTTCTATTATAGAAGGAGAATGGTATGTCAAATCAGCAGCATCGATACCGCATTGTGCTCGATTACATCGAGCCTTGGCTTGATGAGCAGGATGACGCTACGTTGCGGCAGATTTACGCAGACCTTTTGGTGCTTGAGAAAGAAGGTCCTAGTCTTGGTCGTCCGCTGGTCGACCGCGTGAAGGGCTCGAAGCTCCATCATTTAAAGGAGTTGAGAGTGACGTCGTGTGGGCAGTCGGTGATTCGCATCCTCTTCGCTTTTGACCCCAAGCGCCAGGCTGTATTGCTTTTGGCGGGAGATAAGTCGCAAGCGGGGCCGTCAAGGGCGAAGTGGAATGGCTGGTATGCGATCAACATTCCCAAGGCCGAGCAAATTTATCGTCGCCATGTTGGGAGGCTCGATCGAGATGGAGCTGCATGAGTATATGGAGTCCCGCGGGATCGCGCGCGACTCTGTTGCCGCCGAGCAGGAGAAAACTCGCGAGCGCATCGAAGCTTATAAGCTTGCTCAGATTCGTAAACTCAAAGATCTAACGCAGGCGTCGATCGCCCAGTCGATGGGAGTTTCTCAAAAACGCGTCTCCGAGCTCGAGCGCGGGGCGTTGGGTTCGATGAGGCTCGATACGCTGAGCAGGTACGCAGAGAGCCTCGGCGGGAAACTGGTTGCAAGCATTGAGTTCCCCGATCGAACCGTTACGCTTGCTCGCTAAAATCCTTCAATAACCCCCTCACTTTCACCGACTACTAGAGCCGCTCACCAAACCAACATGCGCTCTGGGCAAATAGGTTGAACGTTTCGTGCGAGAATGCCCCACAGTAAACAAACTTTCACCAGAGCGTAAGGGGCTGGCATACACATGCAGACGGTCTATCGGGTATTCGAGGGAGCGCGTGAGCCGCATCGGCTCGCCGTCGAGCGTACGGCCGAGGTGCTCGGCTGTGGTGGCTTGGCTCTGATCCCGACCGAGACCGTCTATGGTGTCGCCGTGGCAGTCAATGCCTTCTCGGACGCCGTATCCCAAGATACAAGCGAATTCCCATCGTGGCCGCGCGATCCGCAGGCTGCCGTCAACGGCGCCGCAGCCCCTGCGCTCGGCACCGGCTATCGCCGTATCTTCACTCTCAAGCAACGTGAACTCACCCAAACGGTCGCCTGGCTGGTCGATGATGCCGGGGCCCTCGACCGCTACGGCGTGGATATCCCGGAAGATGCCCGCGCGCTTGCCCGACTATGCTGGCCGGGTGCCCTGACTATCGTGGTCAAGGCAGCCCCCTGCGTGCCAACCTTTATGCGCGCCGCCGACGACACGGTGGCTCTTCGCGCGTCGGCCTCGCCCGTGGTGCAGGCGCTCATCCGCGCGTGCGGCAGTCCGCTTGCCTGCACCAGCGCCAATACGCACGGCGCGCCCGCGCCGGCAAGCTTTGCCGACGTTGAGGACCGCATTCTGGAGGGGGTCGATGTGGCCGTCGACGCGGGCGAGACCCCGTGCCGAGACGCTTCGACCATTGTGTCGTTCCAACATGGCGAGCTCCAGATCCTGCGCCAAGGCGCACTGCCCGCATCAGAGATCGAGCGGGTCCTGTCCGACCCGATGCAATAGAAAGGTGCAAGCGATGTCGTTGAATCTGGACAGTCTGGGCATGGAAGGTGCCTCGTTTAACTTTGGCGGTTCCTACATCATGGCGCTCGACAGCGGCACCACCTCGGTACTTGCGACCATCGTCGACGAGTACGGCTGCATCGTCGCGCAGGCACGTCGCAGCGTCAAAACGAGTTTTCCACGTCCCGGTTGGGTAGAGCAAGACCCCACGGCGGTCCTTGCCAGCCAGATCGCCGTCATGATGGAAGTCCAGTTTAAGAGCGGTATCCACTCCGACCGCATTGCCGCCATCGGCATCTCCAACCAGCGCGAGACCACGGTGGTCTGGGACCGCGTGAGCGGCCAGCCCATCTATAACGCCATCGTATGGCAGTGCCGTCGTACCGCGCCGGCAATCGACGCGTTGGTTGAACAGGGTTGCGAGGAGCTGGTGCGTTCCCGCACGGGACTCACGCTCGACCCGTATTTCTCGGCTTCCAAGGTGCAGTGGATCCTCGACAACGTCGACGGCGCGCGCGAGAGCGCGGCGGCGGGCGACCTTATGTTTGGCACCATCGATACCTGGCTCATCTATAACCTCACCGGCGGCCAAACCTTCGCCACCGACTACACCAACGCCAGTCGCACGGCGCTCTTCAATATTCATACGTTGGACTGGGACGATGACCTGCTGGCTCTCTTCGATATCCCGCGTGCCATGATGCCCGAGGTCCGTTGGAGCGCCGGTGACTACGGCCGCGTCGCGAGCGACATCATGACCAACATGCCGCCCATCATGGGTGTGGCGGGCGACCAGCAGGCGTCGCTGTTCGGTCACTGCTGCTTCCATCCCGGCCAGACCAAAAACACCTATGGCACGGGCTGCTTTATGCTCATGAACACCGGCGACGAGATCGTCGAATCCAAGAATGGCCTGGTCTCCACCATCGGTATCGCTGCGGATGGCAAAGTCAGCTATGCGCTCGAGGGCTCTATTTTTGCCGCCGGCTCAACGATGAACTGGCTACGCGACAACATGGGCGTTATCTCCAACGTATCCGAATCGGCACAGCTCGCCTCCTCGATCAGCGATAACGAGGGATGCTACTTTGTCCCCGCTTTCGCGGGCTTGGGTGCACCTTGGTGGGACGCGCACGCCCGCGGCATCGTATGCGGTCTGACCGGCGCCTCGAGTCGCGCGACCATCGTGCGTGCCGCTTGCGAGTCCATGGCCTATCAGAGCTATGACGTGCTGCGTGCCATGGAGCAGGACGTGGGTCTTTCGATCGAGCGCCTGTCCGTCGATGGCGGCGCCTCGCGCAACGAGTTCATCATGCAGTTCCAGGCAGACTTGCTGGATATCCCCGTACTGCAATGCGAGTCGGTGGAGACTACGGCAATCGGCGCCGCGTATCTGGCGGGCCTTGCGGTTGGGTATTGGGAGGATCTGGAGGAGCTGGAGCAAAACGCCCAGATCGTCAAGACGTTCCATCCCCATATGTCCGTTGAGCGTCGCGCGCGCAACCTGGACGGTTGGCACGATGCGGTCAAGCGTTCGCTCAGCACCGCTCAGCAGGGCTGCGACGGGGCACTCGATACAACAAACCGCTAAACTTATGCACGGCGGGCGGCGGCAACATCGCTGTGCGCCATGTCAGCAAGGTCGTTTTGCGGCCGCAACGAAAGGGGCAATCAACCCATGACCGTTACCTACGATGCGTCCCGCGTGACGCTTGTCGACCATCCGCTCGTCCAGCATAAGCTGTCGATCCTGCGCGACAAGAGCACCGGCACCAACCAGTTCCGCCAGCTCGTGCGCGAGCTCGCGCTTTTTGACGGCTACGAGGCCATGCGCGACCTGCCCATGGAGGATGTCGAAGTCGAGACTCCCATCACCACTGCCACGTTTAAGCAGCTTGCCGGCAAGAAGCTTGCCATCGTCCCCATTCTGCGCGCGGGCCTTGGTATGGTCGACGGCATCCTCGACCTGGTGCCCTCTGCCCGCGTGGGCCACATTGGCATGGAGCGCGACGAGGTCACCCACGAGCCGCATGAGTATTACTGCAAGATGCCCAAGGATATCGACCAGCGTATCTGCCTGGTCGTCGATCCCATGCTCGCCACGGGCGGTTCTGCCGAGATGGCTATCGGCTATCTGCGCGAGCGCGGTGTCAAGGACATCCGCATGCTGTGCATCGTCGCGGCCCCCGAGGGCCTCAAGTCGCTGACCGAGAAAGATCCTGATGTGCATATCTATACCTGCGCCATCGACGACCACCTCAACGAGGCCGCCTACATCGTTCCCGGCCTGGGCGATGCCGGCGACCGTATCTACGGCACGCTGTAGTCGTCGGGCCTTGTCGGCTACGGTCACAAATACGGAGAAATGGTGCGCGCGGGCGAGTAAAAGACGTCCACGCGCACTCCTGTTAACGGACGTTTAGCCCAGAGGGGTTCGCGAAAAAACGTATTACCTACCTGCGGCATAAAGAAGGTCTTAAGAAAACGAACAGGTGCGTATTAACCGATGCTTTTTCGGTTGTACTTTAGCGATTGGCTCGTACAATAGTCACCAATGTTTGGCGGGAACTGTTCTGGGAAGCGTTAAAAAAGGAAAGTGAGGACGCCAGTGTTTCAGATAGCCGATCTGCTCGCTATCGTTGCAGGCGCCATCGCGGGCGCAATCGCCTTTCTTCCTTTTGTTTTTACGCTCAAGCCGGTTCTTGACGATAAGCAGAATGCGGACATGCTCAAGGGCATGGCGAGTCTGGCGGTCTCGGCGGTCGCCCTGCTCGTCTTTACCTTGGTTGTGTTTGCGTTGTTCGGAGAGGCATTTCGCATGTTCCTCCTGGGCGAGGCGATCGGCTTCGTGGCCTTTATGGCCGCCTGCACGGTTCGCGTCGCCAAGGCGCTGCGAGATCCTCATGAGGTCGAAAGGTAAGTCGTGGAAATTTTTGA
>DBGAZC010000266.1:0-10857 GCA_048472015.1 Collinsella sp.
ACGAGGCAGGCTTTATTGCCATTAAGGTCGACGATATCGCCGAGGTCAATGCCCGCTTTGGATTCGATGCAGGCGACCGCGTGCTCGCCGAAAGCGCCGCCTGCCTCATGGATTGTTCGCGCGGCAAGGGCCGCCTGTTCCCCTCGACGGGGCCGATGTTCGTGGCACTCTTCGATGAGCTCGGCCCCGAGGCGATCGACGAGATCGCAAGCGACATCGAACGGTTCCTGGGTTCTCCCGTGCTCATCGGCTCGCTTGAATATCAGCCGCCCATTCGCGTGGCCACGCTCCATCTGGACGGCGTCGACTGTCAGCCCGTTTCCATTTTGAACGAGCTCAAAGCGTTGCTTAAAGAGGCACCGCAAGTACCGGGCACCAAGCTGGACTAGCGTTGTGGGGCGCGATGTGAAACACAAGCCGTTTCACATCGCGCCCCACGTCATCTACCCTCTCGTGCGATAATCCTCCGCAGAAGTCACCGACAGCAGAGGGAGTTTGTGATGAAGGTTCTTTTGGTCAATGGCAGCCCCAAGGCAAACGGCAACACCGCCCGCGCACTCACCGAAGTCGCAGAGCAACTTAATGCAGAAGGCATTGATACCGAGGTGTTTCAGCTGGGCGCCAAGCCCATTCGCGATTGCATCGGTTGCGGCCAGTGTGGCAAGCTTGGCGGTCGCTGCACCTTTGACGACGACGTGGTCAACGAGCTGATCGCTGCCGCCGAACAGGCCGACGGCCTTGTCTTTGGCTCGCCTGTCTACTACGCGCACCCCAGCGGCCGCATTCTCTCGGCACTCGATCGCGCATTCTATGCCGGTAGCAAAGCTTTTGAACACAAGCCGGGCGCTGCCGTCGCCGTCGCCCGTCGCGGCGGTACGTCGACGACCTTCGACGTGCTCAATAAGTACTTCACCATCAACCAGATGCCTGTGGTAGCGTCCACGTACTGGAACAACGTGTTTGGTGCCATGCCGGGCGAGGCCACCCAGGACGCCGAGGGCCTGGCCACCATGCGAAACATCGGCAAGAACATGGCCTGGCTCCTTCGCTGTATCGAGGCAGGACAGGCCGCCGGCATCGAAGCCCCCGAAGCCGATCGCAAGCGCACCAACTTTATCAGGTAGAACGGCGGAACATACTATGAACGTGCAAATCTTCGGCACCAAAAAGTCGTTCGACACCAAGAAGGCCCAGCGCTATTTTAAGGAGCGCCGCATTAAGGTGCAGTTTATTGACCTTAAGGAAAAGGAGATGAGCAAGGGCGAGCTCACGAGCGTGATGCAGGCGGTCGGCGGCATCGACAAGTTGCTCAACCCCAAAGCCAAGGACGAGGAGACGCTCGCACTCATCCAGCACCTCACCCCTATCCAGCGCTTCGACAAGCTGCTCGAGAATCAGCAGGTTCTAGCCAAGCCCATCGTGCGCAACGGCAAAAAGGCCACCGTCGGTTATTGCCCCGATGTATGGGGAGCCTGGGAGTAGCCTGTGTTATTTGCCAGCGCGTGGGTATAAGAGCAGGCGTTTGGCATATGATTCAACTGTAAGCCATGTCTAACAAAGGAGGGCACATGCCCAACAAACCCGTGAAGATCATCATGCTTACCGGATACCTCGGTGCCGGCAAGACCACGCTGCTCAACCACATCCTCGCTAACGACGGCGGCATCCGCGCCGCCGTGATCGTCAACGATATCGGCGAGATCAATGTGGACGCCAGCCTCATCGCCGACGGCGGCCTTTCCGAGACCGACGACCTCATCCCGCTCACCAACGGCTGCATCTGCTGTACGCTTTCGGACGACCTTGCCAACCAGCTGCAGGGCATCGCCGATTCGGGCAACTTCGATTACATCATCATCGAGGCATCGGGCATTTGCGAGCCTATCCCCATCGCCTACACCATCTCGAGCTTCTGCGACGAGGCCAAGGTGGGCGGCGAGCCTAAACTTGCGCTCGACAACATCGTGGCCGTGGTCGACTGCGCCCGTATGTACGACGAGTTCAACGGCGGTCGCGACCTGCTGGCTGAGGATATCGACGAGGACGACATCGAAAGCCTGCTCATCCAGCAGATCGAGTTCTGCTCCACACTGATCCTCAACAAGACCGATACCGTGAGCCCCGAGCAGATCGCCGAGCTCAAGGCCATCGTGCGCAGCCTGCAGAAGGACGCCGTGATCGTCGAGGCCCAAAACGGCGAGGTCCCCATGGAGGAGCTGCTCGACACCGACCGCTTCGACTTTATGCGCGCCTACAACTCCGCCGCCTGGATCGAGGCCATGGAGCATCCCGAGGAGCACGACGACCCCGAGGTGCTCGAGTACGACATCGAGACCTTTGTTTACTCGCGCCGCAAGCCGTTTGACCTGCAGAAGTTCACCAATTTTGTTGAGCAGGAGTGGCCCGACGAGGTCATTCGCGTCAAGGGTCCGCTGTGGCAGACCGGCAATCCGGACATGTGTTACATGTTTGAGCAGGCCGGCCACCAGATGCGCCTGATGGAGAACGGCCTGTTCGTTGACTCGGCGCCCGAGGGCGAGAAGCAGAAGATCATCGACGAGAACCCCGAGATCATGCAGATTTGGGACGACGAGACGGGCGACCGCATGACGAGCCTGTGCATCATCGGCCGTCACATGGACAAGGATGCGCTCATCGCCTCCCTCGATGCCTGCCTGACCGACTGGCACCGCGCCTAGGTTTATCCAAGCGGGCATTTTTCCGCCTACGTAACCGCCAAACCACCACGAAGGTGCTCTTCGTGGTGGTTTTTCGTTCTGAGCCAAGGAGATTCATGTTCAACATTGTGCTGTATGCGCCCGAGATTCCGGCCAATACGGGCAATATCGGCCGCACCTGCGTGGTTACCGGCGCCCGCCTGCATCTGGTGGAGCCGCTGGGGTTTTCACTCGACGACAAGACGGTGCGTCGCGCCGGACTGGGCTACTGGCAAAACTTGGACGTGACGACCTATGCCGGCTGGGAGGATTTCCTTGCGCGCAACGGTCTCTCCCCCGCCGATGGTCGCCTGCACCTGCTGACCAAAAAGGCACGCCGTACCTATGCGCAGAGTACCTACCGTGATGGCGACTACTTGGTCTTTGGCAGCGAGAGCTCGGGCATTCCCGAGCCACTGCTTGCCGCGGCGCCCGAGCGCTGCGAGCGCATCCCGATGCTGCGCGATTGTGACTCACTCGATAACGCCGAGGCATGGGAAGCCCACGAGGAATCACTCGGGCATACCGAGGACGGCCACGAGGCCATCCTTCAACAGGACATCTGCGGCAACTTCGTCAACCCTGACGACTACCGCATCAGCGCACTCAACCTCTCCAACAGCGCCGCCATCGTCCTCTACGAAGCCTTGCGCCAGACAAGCTTTCCGGGAATGTGACAAAGGGACAGTTCCTTTGTCACATTCAAGCGCCACGCCGATGACACACACGCCTAATTGATGCTCCAGATAAAGAGCCCTCACTTTTAATCAGAATTAACTAAAGTAAAATAAAGTTAAACGGCGGTGTGAAAGGAAAGCCGTGTGAAATATCTCGAGAACCCGTTTACCCCCAGTTTTGGTGAGGTTCCTGCCCATCTCGCTGGCAGACAACAGATTATTCGGGATTTGGACCGTGCCTTCTTGAGTCAGCGCAGGCGCCCAGAATTGACCTCGATCTTCTCAGGCGCACGTGGAACCGGTAAAACCGCTCTCATGTCGTCGCTCGCGACAAGAGCGGAATCCCACGGCTGGATAGCCGTAAAGACGACCGCGCTCCCGGGAATGCTTGAGGAAATCGAGTTCGGGGCGAAACGTGCTGCCGGCCATCTTATCGACCCGTCTAAGAACTTCGAAGTCACCGGTCTCGGAATTGCACCGCTCGGCAGCGTCGAGGTCAATCGCGTTCACGATGCTTCAACCTGGCGTTATCGCATGAGCGACATCATCGACCAGCTCAACGAGGCGGGCACCGGTCTGCTCGTCACGGTTGACGAGGTGGACCCGACACTCGACGAGATGATCCAACTCGCAGCCACGTATCAGCACTTTGTGACCGATGGGAAACGCGTCGCCTTGCTTATGGCGGGACTTCCCAACAACGTCTCTACGTTGCTGAACCACAAGACGGTCTCGTTCCTTCGCCGCGCCCAACAATATCATCTGGGTCGCATTGCCGACTATGACGTACGCGAGGCCTTGATTCGCACAATCCAGGAAAACGATCGCCTGGCAGATGCTGAGGGAATCGATAGAGCCGTTCGCTCGATCTCTGGATTTCCCTTCCTATTGCAACTCGTAGGTTACCGTGTCTGGGATCTCACAAGCGATTCGAAGGAAATCTCGTCACGCGACTTTGACCTGGGAATCAAAATCGCGCGCGACGAGATGGACGACCGAATCCTCGCGGCAACCTATCGGGAACTCACTGCAGAGGACAAGCGATTCCTCATCACCATGCTCGATGACGAGGAAGAGTCCACCACCGCTGACCTTGTCGAGCGCCTTAAGCGTTCGCCGCAGCAGGTCTCCCGCTACCGACGCCGCATGATAGACGCCGGCATCATCGGGGAACGAGGACGAGGGCTCGTCGCATTTGAATTGCCGTTCTTCCGCGACTATCTCGCCGCTCAATGCATGAAATAGGCATCAATGAGGCAAAGGGCCTGTCCCTTTGCCTCATTGTCTATAGGTAGCGGCCGGTGATGCTTGCGGAGCAGGCTGCGATGTCGTCCGGCATACCGGCGCAGACGATTTGCCCGCCCGCATCGCCACCGCCCGGCCCCATGTCAATCACGTAATCGGTGTTACGGATAAGGTCGAGATCGTGTTCAATCACGATAACCGTGGCGCCTTTGGCAACAAGGCCGTCGAACACACTCAGCAGTACCTGAACATCGAGCGGATGTAGTCCGATCGTGGGCTCGTCGAACACGAATACGGCATCATCCTGAACACGGCCCATCTCGCTCGCGAGCTTAAGGCGCTGTGCCTCTCCGCCCGAAAGCGCCGGCGTGGGCTCACCGAGCGTGAGATAGCCCAAACCCAGGTCGTGCAAGGTCTGCAAGCGCGCCTGAACCTTCTTGAGCCCCAGTGTGGCGTCGAGCGCCTCATCCACACTCATATCCATGAGCTGCGGCAACGTCAGCAAGCTCCCGTCCTTGCCCTCACGATGGATATGCGAAGCAGCGTCTGCATAACGTGAGCCGCGACATGCCGGGCAGACGATCTCGACATCGGGCAAAAACTGCACGTCGAGCGATATCGAGCCCGTGCCGTCGCACGTAGGGCAGCGCAAGGCGCCGGTGTTGTAGCTAAAGGCACCCGCCTTGTAGCCGGCCGCCTTGGCCTCGGGCGTACGGGCGAAGGCGCGACGCAGCTCGTCATGGATGTCGGCATAGGTTGCCACCGTCGAGCGCACGTTGGCGCCGATGGGCGTAGCGTCAATCAGATTTGCGCGGCTAATGCCCTCGGCATCGACCCAACGCACGTGTCTTGGCAGGCGCTCGCCGGCTGCCTGCGCCTTGAGTGCCGGAATGAGCGTCTCGAGCACCAATGTCGTCTTGCCCGAACCCGAAACGCCCGTCACCGCGACAAGGCGACCGCGCGGGATATCGACTTCGAGCGGCTTGACGGTGTGGATGGTATCGGTTGCCATGCGGATATGTCCCTGGTCGAACATGTCGTCGTCAGTCACCTGCGGACGCAAGCGCTTGGACTCTGAGCGCAAAAACGGCGCGATGCGACTGCCCTGCGATCGCTCGACCTCGTCTACCGTACCAGCGGCGATCACATTGCCGCCGCCTGCTCCGGCAACGGGACCCATCTCGACCAGATAGTCGGCATCCGCCAGTACGCGCGTATCGTGGTCGACAACAACCACGGTGTTGCCGTCATCCACCAGATCTCGCATCACGCCTACCAGGCCGTCGACATTGGCAGGATGCAAGCCGATCGAAGGCTCGTCCAGCACATAAAGCACGCCTGTCGATCGGTTACGCACCACGCGAGCAAGCTGCACGCGTTGGCGCTCACCCGTGGAAAGCGTGGCGCCGGCGCGGTCGAGTGAAAGGTAATCGAGACCCAAGTCGACCAGACGACGGGCCGCGCTCAAAAACGAATCGCAGATATCCGTCGCCATGGGCCGCATCTCGGGCGGCAAGAATGCGGGCACCCCGCGCACCCACTCAATCGCCTCGCCTAGCGTCATAGCCGCCGCCTGCGCCAGATTGATACCGCGCACCTGGGGCTGGCGCGCAGCCTCGGAGAGACGCGTGCCGCCGCAATCGCGGCATGGGCCCTCGCGCAAAAAGCGCGCAACGCGTTTTAAGCCCTTATCGTCCTTGACCTTGGCGAGCGCATTCTCGACGGTATAGACGGCGTTGTAATAGGTAAAGTCGAGCGGCGTGGCGCCCTCGCCGTTTTTGGGGACGTAGAGAATGTGCTTCTTAACCGCCGGACCATGAAACACGATGTCGCGCTCTTGAGGCGTGAGCTGGTTAAACGGCACGTCGGTGCGCACGCCCATCTCGCCGGCCACCTGCTTCATCAGATCCCACATGAGCGTGCCCCAAGGAAGCACCGCGCCCTCGTTGATAGTCTTTGACTCGTCGGGTACCAAGCTCGCCTCGTCCACCTCGCGCATGACACCGGTGCCGCCGCAGGTGGGACACGCACCGCCGCTGTTAAACGCAAGGTCCTCGGCGCTCGGCGCGTAGAACTCACGACCGCATGCAGGGCACGCGAGCGACAGGCCTGCGGCAACGTTAAGGCTCGGCTCCACACGCGCCCCGCAATGCGGGCACACATGATGGGCGCAACGGCTAAAGAGCAGACGCAGGCTATTGTTGAGTTCAGTCATGGTGCCAAAAGTGGACCGCACGCCCGGCACGCTGGGGCGCTGATGCAATGCGAGTGCCGCCGGCACGTGCAATACCTCATCCACCTGAGCGTGCTCGGCCTGCGTCAGGCGACGGCGGGTATAGGTGCTGAGCGCCTCCAGGTAACGGCGCGAGCCCTCGGCATAAAGAACCCCCAGCGCCAGCGAACTCTTGCCCGAACCCGACACGCCGGCAATGCCCACAAGCTTTCCCAGCGGAATATCGATATCGATGTCCTTAAGGTTATGGACGCGCGCGCCACGCACCTCGATAGCCTGCGGGCTCATCTTCTGTTCCGTCACCTTTATCACCCTACTCATGCCATAAAACTCGATCGCGAACGTACGCGCCCAGCATGGGCACGGTAAACCGGACGAGGCCGTATCCGGCAGCCTCGATGACGCGCTCGCGAATCAGGCTTGCGCGATATTTACTCGCCCAGCTCTGGGTACGATCACAACGCTCAATGATATCCGCCATGCGCGTCGGTTTGTTCTCGTCAACCGCCATAGCCTCGATAAAAAGGCGCTGTGGACTGCGCAGCCCGTAATACAGGGGCGCGTCAACCGCTTCGTAGAACTCGGAGACGGCATCCGCATGGCCATCCTCGACATCGCGCCTTTCGATGACCTGCGAGCCGCGTCGAACAGCAGACCGCCACATGTAATAGCCCACCAGCTGAACCATATATGGATGCCCCATGCTCTTGTGTGCCGCAAGGTCCGCCGTCTCCGCGTCAACGTAAAGACCAGCGTCTTTGACCGTCTGGATATACGAATCGCGTACCTTGGGCAAAGAGATCGCCCCCAACGTACGCTGCTGGGCACGCCGCAAAAATGTCACGCTCGGCTCTTCGAGCAGATCGTCAACCATACTGGGTAAGCCGGCGAACGCCAGCGCAAGACCGCGCTGGTCGCTATCGGACAAGCCCGTGGCATCCTGGTCTCCGAGCACCTGCTGATAGAGAACGGCAAGAGCCGCTAGTTCCTCGATAGACGCAGATTGCGCCTCGTCAATCGCAAACAGTATGCCCTTGCCTGGACCGAGCTTCTTGAGGCGCTCGTTGAGCAGCCCTCGCAACGTTTCGCCCTTTGCTCGCGCCGCCTCGACCGACATCCGGCCAAACGACGAACCGAATTCCATTGACGTCACAACGGGCCTATTCGAGCGAAGCGCGTCGGCCAAGCGATCACATAAGCCAAGAGAAGCGGAATCGGAGACAACCGCCCATCCGCGCTCGCTGGCCAGACGTTGCAGCTCCCGCAGGAGAACCGTCTTGCCGCAGCCGCGGTTTCCCGTAATGAGCATGAGCCTGCCCGGCGCTCCGGCGCCGTTATCGAGCCCTTCCTCGAAATCTTCGATGACCGACTCGCGGCCGATGAGTATCGGAGGCCGCTTGCCAGCCGTGGGCTTGAAGGGATTTGGATTCATGTCGGCCTCCTCGGATTGGCAACCCTGGTAATAGTTATACCAACTTGTACCGAGTTATACCAATAGCATGTGACAAAGGAACTGTCCCTTTGTCACATGTGGCCGAAAAACTCGGCGTCTGCTGCTCGCCAGGGGCGGAAGGTGGCGGGATCGATCTTTACGTGCGCCGCGGCGGGCACGTCGTACCATTTGACCGTGTAACCGGCGCCGTGAGAGCAAAAGACCGAGTCGGGCGTGTTGGGCAGATCGGCCTCGGGCTCATAGGCGGCCGTCTCGATTACGCGCTCGGCATCATGGCAAGCCGCATAGCCGGCGAACTCCAGGTACAGATGACCGCGACCGCTCGTGTAGGCAGCCACCTCCAGCGCATAATCCTGCACCTCGGATGCCGGCACGCGACCCGCAAGCTTCGCCCGGTCGCCTGTTATCGTCGGCGGCTCGTACTCGGCACCCATACGCGTGGCATCCGAGAGCGCCCGGCCCACGCACTCCCCCGGCACCTCGAGCTCAAAGCGATACCACGGCTCCAACAGTACCGCCGCGCCAGCCTCACGCGCCTGCATGAGCCCCTGGCGAATCGCGCGGTACGTGGCCTGGCGAAAATCGCCGCCCTCGGTGTGTTTGACATGCGCACGGCCGCCCGTGAGCGTAATGCACACATCGGTGATGGGCGAGCCGGTCAGCGCGCCCAGGTGATCGCGCTCCATGGCGTTGGTGAGTGCCAAACGCTGCCAGTTAAGATCGAGTTCGTCGGTCGAGGTCACGGTGCCAAACTGCACGCCCGAACCCGCTGGCAACGGCTCCAGGCGCAGATGTACCTCGGCATAGTGGCGCAGCGGCTCAAAGTGGCCCACGCCCTCGACCGGCTGCGAAATAGTCTCCTTATAGAGAATGCCGCCAGACTCAAACGCAACCGAAAGGCCAAAGCGATCGGCCAACACCCGCTGCACGACCTCGAGTTGCACGGCGCCCATCAGCTGCAAATGAATCTGCTCAAGATGAGTGTTCCAGCTTACGCCGAGCATGGGATCTTCGTCCGCCAACTCTGTCAGTGCTTTGAACACCGCGTGGACATCGTGTTCGCCCGGAAGCACCGTATAGGTGAGGACCGGAGCGATGACAGGCGCATCGCCCACGGGCTCCGCGCCCAAGGCATCCCCTGGGCGAACGTGCGCAAGGCCCGTCACGGCACAAATACCGCCAGCAGCAACTTCTTGGGCAAGCTCATACTTCTCGCCGTTATAGATGCGCACCTGGTCGATCTTTTGCTCCCAAGTGGAGGCGCCAGAGCATCCCTCGACAACTTGCTTTGCACGCAGTACACCGCCCGTCACCTTGACCCAGGCAAGACGCTCGCCACGGTCTCCACGACTCACGCGGTAGACTCGCGCGGCGAACTCCTGGGGCCATATTCGCTCGCGCATCAAAGCGCATATGCCGTCGAGTAGCTCTGCCACACCCTGGTCCTTGAGCGCCGAGCCCGCAAAGCAGGGAAACAACTTTCGCTCTGCGACCAGCCGCGAAAGCGTGGCAGTCGAACGCTCCCCTGCGTCGAGAAACTCCTCGAGCGCCGCCTCGTCCAACGCAGCAGCGTCCTCCTGAACGGCACCACCCACCAACAGTTCGCTGGCATCCAGGCAGCCCTCGGAAAGACGTTGCCCAAGCTGTGCCAGCAAAACATCGCGGCCGGGATTCTCCAAATCGATTTTGTTGATAAAGATGAACGTCGGAATGTCATAGCGCGCAAGCAGGCGCCACAGGGTTTCGGTGTGCCCCTGCACGCCGTCGTTGGCACCCACAACCAAAATCGCATAGTCGAGCGCGCGCAGCGTGCGCTCCGCCTCGGCCGAAAAATCGACGTGGCCGGGCGCATCCACAAGCATGACGTGGGTATCGCCGTGGTCGAGCACGGCCTGCGACGAGAAGATCGTAATGCCGCGCTCGCGCTCGATCGCGTTAGTGTCCAGATGCGAATCGCCATCGTCCACGCGGCCGCGCTTGCGAATGCGACCCGCGTTGAACAACATGGCCTCGGCCA
Organism: Collinsella sp.; assembly: GCA_048472015.1. Taxonomy (GTDB): domain Bacteria; phylum Actinomycetota; class Coriobacteriia; order Coriobacteriales; family Coriobacteriaceae; genus Collinsella. Next base: position 10,343 of record DBGAZC010000266.1, read on the forward strand.
ACGTGGTCTTGCCGGCATCGACATGCGCCAAGATTCCAACGACTGCCTGCTTCGACATGGCTCTCCTCTTATTACAAGCTACAAGCCCATCGCACGCGGCAACGGGCGTCCTCGTTCCACACTGGATGATACAATTTACGAGCCGGCGGGCGAAGCGGGCCCTATCCCCCGACCGAGCTCATCGCTCCGCGTTGCCGCGCGGTGATTTTCGTAGGTTCGCGCCTTGCGAAAGCCGGCACCTCCCTTTTTTGTCTGCCCGGGGTCATCTGGGACGGTAGCAACGCGAGCCCCACAACAACGCGTTTTACCAAAAATGGCCCCACTCGGGGCCATTTTCATTTCGGTGAAACGCTGGTATGTGACTCGGCCTTTATGCCTCGCGCAGCCAATCAAACGCGACGCGCGGCGTACCGTCCGACACATATACGATACCGGCGCGCTTAAACCCGGCCTTGGCGATGGCTCCCTGCATGGGCAGGTTGTCCTGATGCGTGTCGATGCGCAGGTGATCGGCA
>DBGAZC010000267.1:0-2898 GCA_048472015.1 Collinsella sp.
CACCATGCCGCTCGCGCTGGTCTTTGTCTTTAGCTTGGCGCTGCTCATGTACCTGTTCTCGGTGTCGTGCATCACACACTTTATGGATGTGGCACGCAGCCGCCACCCCAAGTCGATGGTACTCGCAAGTTCGGTTGAGCCTATGGCGTTTAATGTCGGCATCTCGTTTGGCACCGCGGTGGGCGGCGCCGTGGTAAGCAGCGTTGGCATTGCGTACGTGGGCGCCGTGGGTGCCGCGTTCTCGCTTGTGGCCTGGGCGCTCACGCTGGTGACGATTAAATTGGCTCACTGGGAGCGCAGGCGGGCAAGGGCGCAGGCGTAGATGCGATACTCGAGCTCGATGATGGCGATCGAAAGGAAACCGCATATGCAACGTGTACTGTTTATCTGCCACGGCAACATCTGCCGCTCGACGATGGCTGAGTCGGTGTTTACCGAGCTCGTACGCCGCGCTGGGCGCGAGGCGGAGTTTGTCATCGATTCCGCAGCGACCTCAACTGAGGAGATCGGCAACCCGCCGCATCATGGCACGGTCGCCAAGCTGCGCGAAGTCGGGATTCCCGTCGTTGCACACCGTGCCCGTCAGGTGCGTCGCGCGGAGTATGGCGACTGGGACCACATTGTCTATATGGACGACGAGAACGCCCGCGGCCTGTACCGAATTTTTGGGAAGGACCCCGATGGCAAGATCTCGCGCCTGCTCGATTGGACCGATCGCCCCGGCGACGTGGCCGACCCCTGGTACACCGGCAATTTCGACGCCACCTACCGCGATGTGCTCGCCGGTTGCACCGCTATGCTCGAGCAACTGTAGGCAAGCGAGGCCGCGGGCCACGCCTTCGGCGCGAAACGAGCGTGGATAATCTCCCATATGAAAAATGAGCGTGGATTTTCTCCCGCTTTGAGCGTTCAAGGGCGCCCTAAACGGGAGAAAATCCACGCTCATGAATGTGGCAAAGGGACTGTCCCTTTGTCACATCCGGGACTGGCCCTAGACCGGCTTGACCTCCAGCTTTATCCCCTCGGCACAGGAGTCGCCCAAAACATCCGAAAGGGCCCAGGTCGCATATAGCGGCAAATAGAGAACCGCTCCGTTGCGCTCAACGTTGCCTCTCGAGAAAACAATCCCGAGCCTTACGCCATATTCAGCCGTATCAAGCACATGACCGAGCGCAGCGTGCGCGTGGTAATAGGAGCCCGATTTAACCTCGATCGGAACAGCCGTCCCATCCGGCCCGTCGACCACAAAGTCCACTTCACCGCGCTTTTTTGTCTGATAGTAGTAAAGCTGGCGATTTTGGGCAGCCAGCTGCTGGGCCACCACGTTTTCGTAAATGCCGCCCAGGTTGGGCTCCTTGCTATCAAGATACGCCGCTTGGGCGACTCCAACGGGGTAGCGCGCCATCAACATGCCCGTATCCGATTGATATAGCTTGAACTGCGATGGCCGCACCGTCTTGAGCAGGGGCGATTTTGGCTCGGTTACGATATCGGCTTTGAGAGCAACGCCGGCATCGACAAGCCATACAAAATCTCGCCGATACTTCTCGTAGTGAGCCTTGGGATCAATGGAATTGAGCACGAAGCGCTTGTTTTCGCCCTCGAGCATAATAGGGAGCTGATCGTAGATGCTCTGTACCTGAAGGGCTCGCCCGCTTGCATACTTGAAGATATCCCGCCGGTACTGTTCGTTGAGCTCTAACTGTAGCTGACGAACAGAGGCAAGGTCGCCCTGCGTGTCAAGGAAACGCTGCACGACCTCCGGCATTCCGCCGACAACGGTATAGGTCCTGAAGTTTGCCATCATCGCGTCATGAATGTAATCAGGAATGGGCCTCTCGCTGATACACGCGTCACGTATCGTTTGGAGAGCCCCCTCGCTCACCCCGGTTGCCCAGCAAAACTCCTCAAAATCGAGCGGGAACATCCTAAGCTCGTGGACATACCCCACGGGATAGGACCTGACGCCCTTGAACTGGGTCCCAAGCATTGACCCCGAAAACGCCCAGCGGCACCTCCCGTCCTCAACAAGGAACTTTGCCATCGTCATGATGTCGGGGGCCTCTTGGACCTCATCGATAAACACGAGCGTTTTGCCTGGTGCAATCGACTTTCCCGAAAGAAGCGTCACCCTGCTGATGAAATCATCGGCATCCCGCGCCTCGAGAAGAGCATCTTTTGCCTGGCGATTTTCCATGAGGTTAAGCTCGATGTAGGTTGCATGGTTGGCTTTGCCAAATGCGCGAATCGAATAGCTTTTGCCGATCTGGCGAGAACCTGTAATGAATAAGGCCTTTTGCTCGGCAGACTTCAGCCAACGCTCCAGCTCTGCCGCTATTTTCCTGCGCAGCATAGGCTCTCCCCTCAGTGCCATCAAATGAAATGCAAAGTTTTATACGCTTGATTATCGATGAAACGCAGAATTTTTAGAACCTAAAATCGGATGAAATGCAGAGATTTGAGATTACAAGCATAGTAGAAGGGGCACCACCGGCGAATGTGACAAAAGAACTGTCCCTTTGTCACATTGCGCTCGACTACTCGTCGACGATCTCGGCAAGCCAGACGTTCAGCGTATCGACCTCGGGGCAGCAGAACTTTGCCGTGCCGGGCTCGTTGCCAGGCACGGTTCCGCCATAGCGCAGGATATCGATATAGGGAAAGCCCACATGGCAGGCCATAGCGCACATCTTGCCGCGGTCTCGGTCGAAGTCAAAGACGTCGCCCGGCTTGTGACCATGGTGGCAGCGGCACGCACCCAGCTGGTCCACGCAGCTAATGCGAATACGCGGACGCTTGCCACGCGGCGCGCCGAGCGGCTTGTTCTCGCCCGCCGCCTCGGTACTGCTCTCGTCGGCGTTACTCATGGTCAATCACATCCAGGCAGGCCTCGATGGG
>DBGAZC010000268.1:0-3133 GCA_048472015.1 Collinsella sp.
ACAAGTTGGCATGAAAAAGGCGAGGCATAGACCTTTTGGTCATGCCTTGCCTTTTGAATGACAAATTGTCGTTCTGGACGGCGCGTAGCGTCGACCGGTTCCGCGGTTTGGTAAAACCGCGGAACAAAAAGTCGCCCCCTCCCGCGCACGGAACGGAAGGGGGCTAAAGGTAGGAGTCTACCGGTGGGTTTACCCCACCGGACAGACGATGACCAGGTGATCCTCTACAGGATCGTCAAGGTTTCCGTGGGGTACCCGTTGGGTACTTAGATCAGCACGCAGGCGACGGTCAGGATGATGGCGCAGACGACGGAGAGAGCAACGATGAGCTTAAGGGCAAACTTGAGCCAGGTCGTCCACTCGATCTTGGCCAGGGCGAGACCGCCCATGATGGCGCCGGAGGTCGGGGTGAACAGGTTCACGACACCGATGGCGGCGGAGAAGATCATGACCATGACCTCAGGCGAGAAGCCGAGCTTAACAGCCAGCGGTCCCATGATGGGCATGGAGACGGTGGCCATACCGGAGGTCGAGGGGATCAGGAAGGACAGGCCGAAGTAGACCAGGAAGCTCATGGGAGCGAAGATCACGCCGGACAGGCCAGCCAGGGCATTGGCGGCAGCGTCGAGGACGAAGACATCGAGGCCGGTGTTAGCCATGAGGACGGAGATACCACGGGCGAGGGCGATGACGAGAACAACGGACATCATGTCGGCAGCGCCGGTGATGAAGGTGTTAACGATCTGCTTCTCGGACAGGCCACCGATGATACCGATCAGGACGGCCATGAGGAAGAACCAGGTGGAAGCCTCGTCGAAGTACCACTGGCCAATGGGCAGGCCGGTGATCAGGGCAGACCAGCCCTGGACGACGGCGTTACCGTCGGCGTCGTAGACAGCGCCAGCGTCGAAGAAGTTGGCGACGCCCTCGTTGAGGTCGGCCAGCGGAATGAAGCCGACGATCATGACGACGAAGGTGAAGGCGAAGGCGATCAGAACACCCTTCTGACGACCGGTGAGCTTGACCTCCTTGTGGACCTCGGAAGCAGCCTTGCCGTGAGCCTCTTCGGCGTCCTTGAGCTCCTGCATCGACAGGATGGTGGAACCCTTGTCAGCCTTGACCTTCTTGGCGTAGCTCATCACGAAGAAGATGGACATAGCGGTAGTGACAATCCACAGGACGGCACCGAGGCCGATGATGATGGACTGGTTGACCTCAATGCCAACGCCGGTCAGAGCGTCGACGGCAGCGCCGACGGCGAACGGGTTAACCGTGGAGCCCAGGCAGCCGCAGCCAGCGCCGAGCAGGACGGTAGCGGCACCGACCATGGGGTCGAAGCCAGCGGCCATCATGGTAGCGGCGAGCAGGGCGTAGAAGGGAACGGTCTCCTCGCACATACCATAGGTGGTACCACCGAGGGAGAAGATGAGCATCAGCACGGGAATGAGCATAATCTCGTTGCCCTTAAGCTTCTGCACCAGAACGGCGATGCCGTTGTCCAGGGCGCCGGTCTCGGTCATCATACCGAGGAAGCCGCCCAGGATCATAACGAAGAGGCAGACGGGCAGAGCGTCAGCGAAGCCCTTAATCGGGGCGGTGCAGAAATCGCTCAGACGGGCGGCAGTAACCGCGCCGCCGGACGTGCCGGAGACGATAACGGTAATCACTGCGACAATTGCCAGCAGAGCAAGAAGAATGGTGAACGATGAAGGCATACCGCGCTTTTTCTTAGCGGTCTCAGTCATAGTTCTCATCCCCCCTTCATAAATCATTTACTGATCTCGCCAGAAGCGGCTCTTCCGTGCCGTGCCTGCCGCTTGATGCGAGATTATTACCAGATAAAACCGCTCGGGGTGTGCAGCAATACACCCCGAGCGAGATGCTAGATGCTCTTACTTGAGCGTGGCGTACATGACAGCCTTGATGGTGTGCATGCGGTTCTCGGCCTCGTCGAAGACCTTGGAAGCGGGGCTCTCGAAGACCTCGTCGGTGACCTCCTGCTCGGTGATGCCGAACTGCTCGCACTTCTCGGCGCCAATGGTGGTGTTGGTGTCGTGGAAGCTGGGCAGGCAGTGCAGGAAGATGGCACCCGGGTTGGCCATAGCCATGACCTCGGAGGTGACACGATACGGGGTGAGCTGAGCGATGCGCTCGGCCCAGACCTCGTCGGGCTCGCCCATGGAGACCCACACGTCGGTGTAGATAACGTCGGCACCGGTGACGCCGTCCTTGACGTCGGTGGTCAGCTTGATGGTGCAGCCGTTGGCCTCGGCGATGGGCTTGCAGGCCTCGATGACGTCGTCGGCGGGCATGCACTCCTCGGGGCCGCAGGCCACGAAGTTCATGCCGAGCTTGGAGCAGACGACCATGAGGGAGCGAGCGACGTTGTTCTTGCAGTCGCCCATGAAGACGAGGGTCTTGCCCTTGATGTCGTAGTTGAAGTTCTCCTGGACGGTCAGGATGTCGGCGAGCATCTGGGTGGGGTGCCACTCGGTGGTCAGGCCGTTCCAGACAGGCACGCCGGACTTAGCAGCGAGCTCCTCGACGTCGTCCTGGGCAAAGCCACGGAACTCGATGCCGTCATACATGCGGCCGAGAACGCGGGCGGTGTCCTCGATGGACTCCTTCTTGCCCATCTGCGACGAACCGGGATCGAGGTAGGTAACGCCCATGCCCAGGTCCATGCCGCCGACCTCGAAGGCGCAGCGGGTACGAGTGGAGGTCTTCTGGAAGAGCAGAACGATGTTCTTGCCCTCGAGATAGCGGTGCGGAACGCCAGCGCGCTTCATATCCTTGAAGTTCTTGGAGAGCTTGAGCAGGTACTCGATCTCCTCGGTGGTGAGGTCGAGAAGCTTGAGGAAGCTACGGCCGGAGAGGTTAACACCCATGGTTTGATTCCTTTCGAAGAAATGAATTACGTAAGTATTAGTGTTGCCCGTTTAACGGGCGAAGCCGGTGCGGTTGTAGGGGGACCGCACCGGAAACGGAAAGACTTAGAGGTCCTCGCGCCAGAAGGGCATGCTCATGCAGCGCGGGCCGCCGCGGCCGCGGGAGAGCTCGGCGGAGGGCACGACGAGAAGGTCCAGGCCCTCCTTGTACAGCACGTCGTTGGTGACGGTGTTGCGGGCGTAGA
>DBGAZC010000269.1:0-6164 GCA_048472015.1 Collinsella sp.
GCCAGACCTCGAGAGCGGTGGGAAGGATGTCGACCTCGATGCGCGAGGCGTCGATGGGCTCGCCGTCGGCCTGGATGGGGTAGTCTGGCTCCTCAAAGGTGAGCTCCGCATGGCGGCAGCGGCGCATGCGAACCGGCGGCAACTTGGTATGGTGGCCGTCCTTGGCCGAAAGGAACATAGGCAGGGCTACCGCGCGAGGGACGGGGCCGCAGGCGTAGCAGACGTCGAGTACGCCGTCGTATGGGTCGGCATCGGGGCAGATGCGATAGCCCGATCCATACGTGGGGCCCAGCTGAATCGCCATGATAATCGCCCTCACGCGCTCGGCGGGCGCGCGATCAAAGCTGGCTGTCATGGGGTAGTTGCGATAGCGCAGGCCAAACTGCTCAAGTCCCGAGAGGGTGTAGAGCGGAGCGCCCGTTAAGCCGGTCTTTTTGCGTAGCTCGGTGGTGCCAAGGCCGATGGCGGCATCGATGCCAACCGAAAGCGTCTGGTCGTAGTACTCAACGGTAGCCTCGCCGCTACCGCTTGCGGGGTTCCATGAGCGAATACGCCCGATGTCTTGACGCCGCAGCTCACAGGTGAGCAGCGCGCCAAAATTCTTACCGGAGAAATCTTCGATACCGAGCGTTTGGGCAAAATCGTTGCCGGAACCCACGGGTAGGACGGCAAGGGCGGGACGGACCGATTCATCCAGCGTCATGAGTCCATTGACGACCTCGTGGATCACGCCGTCGCCGCCAAGGGCGATAACGGTTCGATAGCCCTGGGCCCGCGCGGCAAGCTCCTTGGCGTGCCCCGTGCGTTCGGTCAGCACCAAGTCAAACTGGGATGCGCGTGCGGTCATATCCAAAAAGCGCTGCAGGCGCTCGGCAACTTCGCGCGCCGCACCCGACTGGGCGGCTGGGTTGGCGATGATGAGCGTGCGACCAAAATCAGTTGCGTGCATGGGGCGACTCCCGGCGTATGGCATGACAGTGCGGTCGCGCTCAGGTCGAATTGCCCCCGATTGTGGCTGCACGGCGAATATTTACGTCTACTCTATCAGGTCATTATGGCGCTCGATAGCCTCTGCCACCGTATGGCCCTCGTCCACGATAAGCGAGCGACGCTTAGGGGACACAATGCGCTGTGCGGGATACACGCCACGGTGGCCGCCGGCAAGGTAGCTAATAAACGAAACGATGACAAAGAAGCCCGCGGCCGTTCCATGGAACAGGTCGATGGCCATCATGCAGGTGGTGATGGGCACGTTGAGGCCGGCGCAGAAGACGCCGAGCATGCCGAGGGCCGCCATGAAGCTCGGGTCGAGTCCAGCGAGGCAACCGATCCATCCGCCGAGCGCCGCGCCGATACCAAACAGGGGCGTGACCTCGCCGCCTTGGAAACCGGCGCCTAGGGTGAGCGCCGTTACGACGAGCTTGATGGCGGCGTCGGCGAGAGTGGTGTCGCCGGCAAACCCGGTGCCCGAAAGCCACGTGGAAAGGCCGGCATACTCCCAGGCGTCAAGCATCGCATAGGCCGCGAGAACCACGAGCGCACCGATGAGCGCACGGACGAGGTAGTTGGTAATAAAGCGCGCGTACAGGCTCTTAACCGTGCGGACCGACCAGGCAAAGAGACGCGCTGTGAGGCCAAAGACGACAGCACCGATAACGACCACGGTAATTGTTCTGGGCGTCATGTCGGGAACGCTGGCGATGACGTTGGCCTCATACTGCGTGCCCAGGGCGAGTGACGTAAAGTAGCCGGTAAACGAGGCAACGAGGCAGTAGATGCCTGCGGTGTAGTCGATCTTGCCGATAAAGCACATCTCCATGCCAAAGAAAGCCCCGGCGAGAGGCGATCCGAACACGGCGCCAAAGGCGGACGAGATGCCGGCGAGCATCAGGTCGTGATGATCGTGCTTTTTGAGATGGGCGAGGTTCGAAACATTGCTGGCGATGGTGCCGCCGATCTGTACCGCGGCGCCCTCGCGGCCGGCCGAGCCGCCCGTCAGATGCGTGAGCGTGGAGCACACAAACGTGAAGATGGCCATGCGCGCGTGGATGAGTCGTGTGCCCAGGGCAGAGTCGATGACCAGGTTGTTGCCGCGTTTGGCGGCAAGGCCGTGGTTCTTGTAGACCCACGCGGTGACCACGCCCACGACGGGGAGCAGGGCATAAACCCACGCATGGTGCTCGCGATAATCGGTTGCGATATCTAGCGAGGCTAAAAACGCCCAGGCGGCAACGCCCATGGCGAGTGAGACGATAACTACGAGCACGAGCAGCTTGGCGCTCGCGAGCATGTTGCGGGCATTGCGGCGCGTGTCGGCAGCCAAGAGCTGCTCGGAGCGGGTGAGCTGGTTGCGGCCGCTGATGATCAGGTCGGCGGGAGAGAAAGTGCTGCCGTCCTTGTCCTGGCGGGTATCATCAGACGGGTCGTGTGCGTTTTCACGTTTATCGATAAAAGCCATAACGTTCTCTTTTTGGTTGCGATGCATGCATTATAAGACGGCGGCCTGGGCTTAAGGCGATTGGCAGGTTTCGGATTTGTTGCCAAGGGCGCGTGGCCGACAGGTGTATTCGCGGTCGCGGGCAATGCCATGAGCGGGCGGAGGGGGATTATACTGAATCAAATATAAAGAATCGGCGCCATCGTTGCGCGCCGTGGCATGTAAGAGGTGTATATGGCAGAGACGCTTATCCCGCTGGAGGACGCGCAGGCAATCGTTCTTTCGCAGGTGCACAGGACCGATGTCGTCGAGATCCCGGTATGGCAGGCGGCCGGTCTTCCCCTGGCCGAGGATGCCACGGCCGATATCGACATCTCGCCATTTGCCAACAGCGCCATGGATGGATATGCCGTGCGCACCGTCGACCTTGTCGAAGCGTCCGCCGATGCGCCCGTGACGCTTTCTGTCGTGGGGCACGAGGCCGCAGGCCATGTGTTCGATGGCGTTATCGCCCCGGGCGAGACCGTCCGCATCATGACGGGCGCGCCGGTGCCCGAGGGTGCGGATGCCGTGGTGAAATACGAGATCGTCGAGGTGCTTGACGGCGACGGCAACGAGGGCTCACACGTGAGGTTCTCGTTACCGGCCAAGGTGGGTGAGAACGTTCGCTCTGCTGCCGAGGAGGCCCATGCCGGCGATGTTGTGATGCACGCCGGCGAAGTCGTGGCTCCGGCGGGCGCGGGTCTGCTGGCGAGCGCCGGATACGCGAGCGTGAAGGTGCACGCTGCCCCGCGTGTGGGCATCATCTCGCTGGGCACGGAGCTGGTCGCGCCGAGTGAGCTGCCGGCGCGCGGGCAGATTCGCGACTCCAACTCGTCGGCGTTGATGGCCGAAGCGCTCGATGCCGGCGCCGAGCCCGTGTTCTACGGCATTGCGCCCGATGATGAACAGGCGATTGCCGAGCTTGTGCATCGTGCCACGCGAGAGTGCGATTTTGTCATTACGAGCGGTGGCGCCTCGGCGGGCGATTACGACTACGTGACGGCACTCGTTCGGCGTGAGGGCGAGGTGCTGTTCGATCACATCTCGATGCGTCCGGGCAAGGCCATCACGTTTGGCCTGCTCGGGGGTAAGCCCTACCTGGGACTTTCAGGCAATCCGGCGGCGGCGTATGTGGGCTTTGAGATGCTCGCCCGCCCGGCGATTCGCAAGATGCGCGGATTTGCCGAAGGCATGCGTCCCGTGCAGCAGGCGACGCTTACGCACGGCGTGAAGAAGCGCCAGCATCGCCGCTTCTTCGATCGCGCCACGGTTTTGCGCGACCCCGAGATCGGTGAGTTGTTGGTGACCGAGGCTAAGACGCAGAATTCGGCGCTGCTTGGAACTATGCAGCGTGCGAACTGCCTGCTGTGTATTGACGAAGGACCGTGCGAGCTCAGGGCGGGAGATGTCGTGGACGTCGTTCGCGTCGACCTGCCCGAGGGCGCCGTGTTGTAGGAGGAATGCTATGGAGCTGAAGATTTCGATTGTGACGTGCTCGGATACGCGCGATCTTGCTCAGGACGAGGCGGGTGCTGCGCTCGAGGAACTCATCGTGGCGCAGGGCTGGACGGTCGCCTCACATGTGGTCGTGCGCGACGACGCCAGCGAGATTGGTGATGCCATTGTGGAAGCCGCTGATGAGTGCCACGCCAATGTCGTGCTCACTTGCGGCGGTACGGGGCTTTCGATGCGCGACGTGACGCCCGAGGCGACGCGTGCCGTCTGCGACCGCGATGTGCCGGGTATTGCAGAGGCAATCCGTGCGTACTCCATGACCAAGACGCGCCGCGCTATGCTCTCGCGCGCCGTGTGCATGCAGCGTGGGTATACACTTGTCATCAACTTTCCGGGATCTACGAAAGCGGCCCGCGAAAGCTGGGAGGCCGTGAGCGACCAGCTGGAGCATGCGGCCCAAATGACGGCGGGCGGCGGGCACGCCAAATAAGCGGTTTACCTGCGGCGGAGCGACCTTGCGAGTCGCTCCGCCTTTCTTATGCAGCGACAGCGAGGGCCGTCTCGTGTTTATTGGTAAAAGAAAAATATCAGACGAGAAATCTTTATCACTTATATTATTCGCACGTAAGTATAATCTAATTACAGAATAAAGCTCGCGGCGTGACGCCCGGGCGTAGCCTTCGAAAGGGTTGAATATGTTCGATATGGTTTCACGCCGCGGTTTTGTCTCGCTTTCTGCTGCCGCTGCCGCCGGCTTTGGCCTTGCTGGCTGCTCGGGCAAAAAGACGTCCGAGCCCGCTGGTTCCGATGCCGGTTCTGCTAAGGCATCTTCCAAGAAGGCTGTTGAGCTGCAGGTCTTTGCTGCCAATTCGCTCGAGAAGGCTCTGCCCGAGGTTCAGGAGCTCTACACCGAGCAGACCGGTACCACGTTTGCCGACACGCAGTTCAAAGCGTCCGGGGACCTTGTCGAGCAGATGCACGCCGGTGCTGCGGTCGACGTGCTCATCACGGCCTCCAAGGGCACCATGGACGACGCCGAGGCCGCCGAGCTCGTCGACGCCGACACGCGTGAGGATATGTTCGTCAACGACCTTGTGATCGTTCGCGCCGAGGGCTCCGATACCAAGGTCGAGGCCATCGCGGACGTCGCGAACCTGGACGGCAAGATCGCCATCGGCGACGCTAAGACCGTTCCCGCCGGCAAGTACGCCAACCAGGCCCTGGCCTCCGTGGGCCTCTACACCGGCACCGAGGGCGACGACGGCGAGTATGCTCCCGAGATCGCCGACAAGGTCGCACTGGCCGACAAAGTTGGTACCGCCGCCGCCTATGTGTCCACAGGCGACTGCGTGGCTGGTTTTGTCTACAGCTCCGATATCTTCCGCTACGACGGCATCGAGGAGGCCTTTGTGTGTCCCGAGGACTCGCACAAGCCCATCGTGTATCCGGGCGCTGTCGCCGATGGCTCCGAACATGCCGACGAGGCCAAGGCGTTTATCGACTTTTGCCTGTCCAACAAGAAGGCCCAGAAGATTTGGGCCAAGTACGGCTTTGAGCTTTCCGAGTAGTGCGGCTTGGCGCGATAATTCCATCGTTTTGTGTTTCACTTCGTCCTTGTATTCGCTTGGAGCTTTTCGTGCTTAATAGATTCCGCATGCTTGTCGCCTGTGCTTTGACCTTCGCGCTTTGCTGGGTGCCGGGATTTGCGTTTGCTGGGGACGCTGAGGACGGGGCCCAGGTTGCTGCGACCGCTCATGGGCTTTCCTATGGGATCGAAGGTTTTGAGCGGTTGGCCAAGGGGACCGCTCGTGACATGGAGGGCCAGCCTGAGGGCTACCGGTTTCCCGTTGACGAGGACGTGGACCTTGTGGTGGCGCCTGCTGCCGATCGCGTTGTGGTGTGGATATCGCCCAAGGCGGTCGAGAAGTTTGGATTGGATCCGCAGGACAACGAGTGCGCATCGGGTCTCAAAGCCCTCGTCTGTGAACTCGACAGCGCAAACTGCATGGGAGGTGCGCAGCTGGGGGACGTGGATCTTCCTTGGTATGTTACGGCGGAAACAACGTTTGATGCCGGCGGGTATACCTATGGCTTTGACGAACGAGGTGCGGATGGGGACCGCTATGTGGTGATCGCATCAGCCTCGGGTGATGCCAAGAGCGGCGCGCGTTGGCTTGATAGCGCTCAAATGGTTGAGGCATCGTCTGTCGTGTTGCGGGATGAGCAGGGC
>DBGAZC010000270.1:0-1733 GCA_048472015.1 Collinsella sp.
GTCCACCATCGTCCAGAACAGGTGCAGCCCTGTCAGCCGGTGTGCGTCGTTATGTACGAGCCGCTCATCGACGGCCCGCGCAAAGGAAAGAGCGCTCTCCAAGACCAGCTTGTCGGCTTTCAAGGGAATGAACAGATGATCCAGCTGGGCGAGCAGGCGGAAGATACCGGGTGCGGCGACCGTGCCCGGCAGATCGAGCCGCACGAAGTCGGCTTCGCGGTCGCCGGCGGCAAAGTACGCACGGGCGGCTTGCAGCCCCTCGTAGGGTGTGGAGCGCACCACAGGCCAGATCTTGCGGCCCGTACGTTTGAACAGTCGCACCATCATGAGCTTGTAGCGGTCGTTGCGTTCGAGTACATCGAGTTCACGCTCGCGCTGCGCGACGATGCTCCATTGCGGAGCGTCGCAGTCCACGACCAGCACATCGCGCCCCAGAGCGTAATGCAACCAGTTTGCGAGCAGAATCGTGAAGGTCGATTTTCCCACACCGCCCTTTTGTGAGCAGACGCAGAAGAATACGGGTTGTTTATCCATAGGCAAAACAGGGTTTGAACATTTGTTTCCGGTATATCCATGATTGCAGTACATCTATGACGGATGTACGTCTATGATAGCAGTACTTCATCGATAGCAGTACGTCTATGATGGATGTATATCCATGATTGCAATATTTCATCGATAGCAGTACATCCGTGACAGACAGCTGTCATCGCATGATAGCAGGAGGTGCTGTCATTCATCTCGCGGAGCGAAGATAGTATCCCTTCGGAGGCTTTCGACGTATGTCGCATGGAGGCCGTTCCAGGCCGATCAAACGACTTGTTATCAGGCGAAAAGCGTTGTAATATTGCAGCCCGGGAAGCACCGTCGGTCGTACCCTGCGTCGTCTCGACGCATTTACCGTCGCCGGACGGTAGCGAGGTGTACCTTTGTATGCCGAAAATGTTTTCGGCATACGAAAGGTCCTCGCTCTGCGAGGCTGCGGTGTCCTCCCGAGTCGGACACCTTTTTAATCCCGAAGCTATGAATGGAAAAAGCAAACCCGGCAGGCCGCGCCTTGCCGATCCGAGGACCCATCGTTACAATTTCAAGCTCAACGATGAAGAGAATATCCGCTTCTGCCGGATGCTTGCGGAGGTCGTACTGGAACACAACCGCAGCCGGTTTATCGTCAAAAGAATCTTCGCCGAAGAGTTTCGCGTGGTGCGTATCGACCCGACCCTGGGCCGATATGTGACCCGTCTGAACCAGTTTTACGAGCAGATACAGCGCGTGGGCAACAACTACAACCAGATCGTACGGGCCGTCAACACGCATTTTTCGCACACGGCGATTCCGCGACAAGTGCTCCTTCTGGAGCGCCGCACGCGCGAGCTGAAAGCCCTCTCCGAGCAGGTCATCGCGCTCAGCCGCGAACTTTACGAGCTATGGTCGCGCGGATAACCTCCGGGGCTACACCGGCGGGTGCTCTTTATTACAACAAGGATAAGATCGACTGGGGCGAGGGACGTTTTCTGGCGGCGTTCAATACCCCGATGCAGGTCACGGACGAGCGATATTTCGACATCCGCGACGCGCTGCGTTGTTTCGACCCGTACCTCGAAGCCAACCGCCGCACGAAGAATCCCGTGTTTCACGCCTCCCTGAATCCCGCTCCCGAAGACCGTCTCACGAACGACGAGCTGCGGCAGATCGCACGCGAGTATATGGAGCGTATGGGTTACGGCGCACAG
>DBGAZC010000271.1:0-4479 GCA_048472015.1 Collinsella sp.
CTTTCCAAAGAGCGTGGGGTCGAGCGTGTCGAGCGAAATGTTGACGCGGTCGAGCCCGGCGTCTTTGAGCTGCGGCGCCAGCTTGGGCAGCAGGGCGCCGTTGGTGGTGAGCGAGATGTCCTCGATCTGCGGGATCGCACGGATGTCGCGAATGAGCGGGATAATGCGGCGGCTGACCAGCGGCTCGCCACCCGTCAGGCGCACGCGGCGAATGCCCTCCCCCGCCACCAGACGCACAAAGCGGGCGATTTCCTCGGCACTGAGCAGCTCCTCGTGCGCGCGCGGCGCCACGCCGTCGGCAGGCATGCAGTAGATGCAGCGGAAATTGCACTTGTCGGTCACGGCAATGCGCAGGTAGTTGATATCGCGGCCAAAACCGTCATGTTGCACGCGCTCGTCCACGCAACCCTCCCCTCACGCAGCGATTTATTCTTCGGGAAACATAATACCCCACAAGAGAATCAAGCCGACACGCGTACGACAGGGCATGCCATTCGAGCAAGAAGGGCTTCCCGAGCCCATCCTCGGCATTCAAACCGTCCCAACATTCGATGCTTTTCCTGATATTGGCAAAAAACGTCGAATGTTGGGGCGGTTTAGGTGTTCGCAGGGCTCGGAAGACGAGCCAGACGCCCCTAGAGGCCGCCGTTCCAGTGCCGAATCACGAATTCCCGCAGGTCATTCTGCCGTTTCTGAAACGCCTCGCTTCGGTCGCATTTGAGACCCATAGCGAGCGCAATGGCATTCATCGCCCGGTGCAATTGCAGCTGATGGGCAAACTGAGTCCCAGTGAGGACGATCATCCTAAAGCCCAGTGCGCTCAGCACGGTCATACGCTCCGCGTCCGACGCACTGCGCTGCTTATCAAGATGGTCCGAGCCGTTGTATTCAATCCCCGTGCCGCTCGCAGGTGCATATACATCGATCTCGAAATACCCAGCCTTAGCGAGATATTTGAATTCGTTGGGAACATCGACCCGATGGTTGAGCTCGACCCTGGTGTACCCGAGCCCGCCCTGGGAACGCTTCGCGACGACCATGATTGCGGCGGCCGTCTCCATGGGCGACCGCGCGCCATCGTGCACACGTCTGAGCACGGCAGCCGCACGTGTAGCCCCCTGACGAGATCGATTCTCATCGCAATAAGCGATCAAGTCGGCAACGGTATACCTCTGCCCCATCTCGATGTAATCGCCTGACGACAAATGATTCAAATGGTATCGGGCGCAGATTTCATACCCATATTCCAGCTGCTCGGGCTCACTCATCCACGAACCTGCCTGGACAAAGCACATGGCCTCATCGACCACCAAGAGACCCTCTGCCACCTCGATAAGATGGCCCGGAGGTACTGGCGCCCCAAACACGTGGCGTCTAAATCCAGCCGGCGTCGAGCGCTCAAAATCGAAGTTGACGAGCGTGTCGATATGATCGAGCTCTTCTCGCGGAATACCAAGCGAAACCAGATAGTCGGTAACGATCCCAACCGCCGTTGAAGCCCTCAGCCCCTTGGCATCTAGCCCCAATTTGGGCAGGTCCGCAGTCGGCTCCGCCTCGTTAGCAAGCGAGTCCTCATCGTATAGGCTGCTTGCTCGCGAGAGCGGCTCGGACGGGCGCGCCACGTTGTGGTACAGCCAGGCAGTCTTATGGGACAGGACGATCGGCAGGTCCATGAGCCCTCCAATGGAGTCGGATAACCAACCTTATTCCCCTGCTCGCGGATTCGCACACCTTCGCATGCAAGTTAGCGATTCCGCCTGGTCGGATGACAGAAAAACCGTCCCAACATTCGATGCTTTTCCTGATATTGGCAAAAAACGTCGAATGTTGGGACGGTTTGAGGCGGGGTGAGGGACGCGGAGGGCCAGGTTCAACTGCGCCCCGGCGGGTTAATCCAACTCTTTCAAGCCATGTGCTAACTGCCAGTACTCGCCGTGCTGGGCGAGCAGTTCCTCGTGGGTACCGCGCTCGATGATGCGGCCGTGCTCTAGGACCATGATGGCATCGGCGTCGCGGACGGTGGACAGGCGGTGCGCGATCATAAACGTGGTGCGACCGCGCATGATGCGGTCCATGCCGCGCTCGATGAGCTTTTCGGTGCGCGTGTCGATGGAACTCGTGGCCTCGTCCAGGATGAGCACCGGCGGATCGGCCACGGCCACACGTGCGATGGCGAGCAGCTGGCGTTGGCCCTGCGACAGGTTGGCGCCATCGGCCGTAACCGGCGTGTCGTAGCCTTGTGGCAAGCGGCGGATAAACGAGTCGGCGCAGGCGGCCTCGGCGGCGGCGCGCACTTCCTCGTCGGTCGCGTCGAGCTTGCCAAAGCGAATGTTCTGCGCAATGGTGCCGCTAAACAGGTGCGTATCCTGCAGCACAATGCCGAGCGACCCGCGCAGGCTGGCCTTGGCGATGTGCTTGACGTCGATGCCGTCGTACGTGATCTCGCCGTCATCGACCTCGTAGAAGCGGTTGATGAGGTTGGTGATGGTCGTCTTTCCGGCGCCCGTCGAGCCCACAAAGGCGATCTTTTGCCCCGGCTTGGCAAACAAGTTGAGGTCCGTGAGCACGCGCGTGCCCGGCACGTAGGAAAAGTCCACGGCATGGAAGCGCACGTCGCCGGCAAGCGGCACGAGGCCGGTGACAAGCTCAGTGCCGTCGGCAGCCACCGCACGGCCCGCATCGTCGACCGAGGCCACATCGTGCAGATGCCCGTACGTGCCCACGCCACGACCTTCGGGAATCTTCCACGCCCACGCGGAATCGCCCGTCTGCACCAGCTCCACACAGCCCTCGTCCACCTCGGGCTGCAGGTCCATCGCGGCGAACAGGCGCTCGGCACCGGCCAGCGCGTTGAGCAAGAAGTTGCCCAGCTGCGTGAACTGGTTGATGGGCATGGCCGCCTGGCGCACAAAGACCAGGTAGCTCGCGAGCGCGCCCACGTCGGCCAGACCGTTGATGCAGAGCATGCCGCCCGCCACCGCGACGATCGCGTAGTTGGCGTACCCGATCACCACGGTCATGGGCACCATCGAGTTGGCATAGGCCTGCGCGGCGCCACCGGTGCGGCGCAGCTCCTGGTTGCGCGCATCGAAACCGGCCACGTTGGCCTGCTCGTGGTTAAAGACCTTGATGACCTTTTGGCCCGAGACCATCTCCTCGACATATCCGTCCAAGTCGCCGAGCGACGCCTGCTGGGCGGCAAAGAATCGCTTGGAGCGGATACCCGAGTAGCGTGCGTACAGCACGATGGCCGCGTCGCACACGAGCGTGATGATCGTGAGCTGCCAATTGAGGATGATGAGCATGGCCGTGGTGCCGATCACCTGGATGGTCGCCTGGATCACGTTGGCAAAGCTGTTGTTGAGCGCCTCGGAGACCGTGTCGACGTCGTTGGTGAAGAAGCTCATGATGTCGCCCGAACGCGTGCCGTCGAAATAGCTGAGCGGCAGTGTCTGGATGTGCGCGAACAGGTCGCGGCGGATGTCGGACACCACACGTTGGGCCGCGCGCACCATAATCTGCGAGTAGCCCAGGGCCGACAGCACGCCCGCGGCGTAGATGGCGGCCGTAAAGAAAACCTGCTTGGTGAGCAGCTCCTCCCCGCCCGTAGCCAGGCCGTTGACGATGGGTCGCACCATATAGGTACCGGCGAGGCTCGCGATGGCGGCGACGGAGGCTAGCACGCCCACCGCAAGCAGCGAGAACTTGGCATGGCCCATGTATGAGAGCAGGCGGCGGAGCGTCTGTCCCAAATTGGCTGGGCGGGCCTGAGCGGATGTCTTAGGCATGGAGCTCACCCCCTTCTCGGGCCGGGGCATCTGAAGTCGCATTCCCCGCGAACTCCATCTGCGAGGCGTAAATCTCCTGGTAGATGTTGTCACCCGCCAGCAGCTCCCGGTGCGTGCCCACGCCGTGAATGCGGCCGTCGTCCAGCACGACAATGCGGTCGGCATCCATCACGCTCGCGATACGCTGGGCGATGATGATCACGGTCGTATCGGGAATCTGCGCGATATGCTCGCGGATCCTGGCGTCGGTCGCCATATCGACCGCGCTGGTCGAGTCATCAAAAATAAGCACGCGCGGATGTTTGAGCAGTGTACGCGCGATGCACAGGCGCTGCTTCTGCCCACCCGAAACGCCAGCGCCGCCCTGGCCCAACTCGCCGTCGAGCCCGCCGATGCGGTCCAGGAACTCGTCCACACACGCCGCGCGGCAGGCACGCAGCAGCTCCTCGTCGGTGGCATCGGGCGCGCCCCACCGCAGGTTCTCGCGCACGGTGCCCGTAAACAGCACGTTCTTTTGCAGCACAATGCCCACGGCATCGCGCAGGGCAGCCAGGTCGTAGTCGCGCACATCGCGCCCGCCCACGAGCACGGCGCCCTCGGTCGCGTCGTACAGGCGCGCGATGAGCTGCACGAGCGAGCTCTTGCCCGAGCCCGTGCCGCCGAGCACACCCACCGTGGAGCCCGGCTCAAT
>DBGAZC010000272.1:0-1994 GCA_048472015.1 Collinsella sp.
CATCAGCGCCCCGGCAAGGCGAAACACAATGGTCACGCAGCCGAAACATCGTGGAATCGCAATCGAGAATGTATCGTAACGTAGCAGAAATCGAGCCGTCACGACACCGCTTTAACATCAGCAAAAAGCCCGATGAAAGGAAGCGACCGTGACCACACGTGAGGACGCCTACCCCTACCCCGGCGAGCAGTACATCCTCTCGGTCGACCGCTATCAGATCGAGGTCATGGACCATCTGGACGAGCTTCCCGCCACAGGCGCCGTCATCTTCTGCACCTTCCCCAAGGTGCGCGATGGCGTTGGATATCCCGCACGCGTTTTCGCGGTCTGCCCCGCAGCGTAAGCTCCACGCGTCCATTCATTTAAAAATCGCCACCCTGCATGCACAAGGTGCGCTGGCGGCATACAATCCATCAGGCGCCCCTTACGCGGGCACCTTTTATATGGGGAGATAATTCACATGCAGATCAACAAGGTCACCTTTATCGGCAAGGGCGGCGTCGGGCTACTCTACGGCAGTATGATCGCCCAGGCACTCGGTAACGACGCCGTCGAATACGTTATGGATGACGCCCGTTTTGAGCGTCACGCGGGCGATGCGCTCACCGTCAATGGCAAGCCCTGTGCGCTCAAGTCCGTCCGCGCCAGCGAGGCAACGCCCGCCGATCTGGTCATTCTCACGGTCAAGACGACTGGACTCAACCAAGCACTCAAGACTATGGAGCGCGTCGTGGGACCCAATACGCTCATCGCCTCGCTGTGTAACGGCATTACGAGCGAGCAGAAGATTGCCGAGCGCTTTGGCTGGGAGCATACCGTTCTTGGTATTTGCCAGGGCATGGACGCCGTGTTCCTCAACGGAGAGCTCACCTTTACCAATGCGGGCGAAATCCGCTTTGGCGCGGCGGCCGGCACTGAGCTCGCAACCGTCACCGCCATCGACGAGCTCTACACGCGCTGCGGCATCGCCCATACCGTCGAGAGCGACGTTACGCACCGCATGTGGGCCAAACTCATGCTCAACGACGGCATCAACCAGACGTGCATGGCCTACGGCGGGACCTACGGAAGTGCCACGGAGCCGGGCTCCGAGCAGCGTCGCTGCTTTGTTTCTGCCATGCGCGAAACGCTTGCGGTCGCCAACGCCGAGGGCATTGAGCTGACCGAGGCAGACCTGACGCAGATGGTGCACCTCATCGAGGGAATCGACCCCGCCGGTATGCCCTCAATGGCGCAGGACCGCATCGCACAACGAAAAACCGAAGTCGAGGAGTTCGCGGGCACCATTTGCCGCCTGGCCGTCAAACACGATATCCAAGCGCCGCAAAACGATTGGCTCTATCAGCGCATCCGCGATATCGAGAAAAGCTGGTAGCGCCCGGCTCACCACGTCAACAGGCTCAACAGCAAAGCCGCCACAAGGAGCACTCCCCTTACGGCGGCTTTCATCTTCATCTATAACCAGTAGTCGATGTCCCGACGGTTAGAGCTGCGACTCCGACGCCTGGTCCTCATCGTCGCGACAAAGGACTACACCCGCACTTCCCAGCAGTGCGGCCGCGATCAACGCACTGACCACGATAGAGGCAGCCCCACAAGACCCCTGCATGCCCACAACGAGCGCGGCCGTAGGACCAAGGCAGCCAAGCACCAATGCGACGGCGGCAATAGCAATATCTCGAGCGTTCACAAGACCACTTCCTCCACGAGAAAGACCTTATTTCTCATGAACTAGTGTGCCCCGCGTCCATATGCGCGGCGTACTGCCACGGTAAGCGCTCTGTTAACTCAAACGCATACATAGAACGGGCGTCCTTACGTTGCCCTAAAGCTCGGTAAAGACGCCCGTCCGTCAAATATCCGTGATGCAGAAAAATTACCAGCCAGTGTAGTAATCGGTGGTTCCGGCAGCGCAGCCGGAGTCATAGACCTTGCACTCGCCCTTGGACCCGGTAAACGTGGAGCCCTGGGCCTTATCGCCCGCGGCAACGACG
>DBGAZC010000273.1:0-7712 GCA_048472015.1 Collinsella sp.
CGTCGGCCACCTGGAGGGCACGAGCCTGCCGGTGGGCGGCACCTCGACGCACTGCGTGCTCACCGCGCACTCGGGCATGCGCAACCTGAGCATGTTCGACGACATCCACTCGCTGGAGCCCGGCGACCTGGTGCTGCTGCATACCATGAACAAGACGCTCGCCTACAAGATGGTGGACTCTGAGGTCGTGCTGCCCGAGGAGATGGAGTCGCTGGCCATCGAGCCCGGCGCCGACAAGGTGACGCTCGTTACTTGCACGCCCTACGGCGTGAACGACCATCGTCTGCTGGTGCATTGCGTGCGCACCAAGTACAACAAGAAGGACGTCGACAAGCAAAAGTCGCTGGCCGGCCGCCACTGGGGCAAGCGCGAGTTTGCCGTGCTTATCGTGGTCGTGGCCATTGTGCTGTTGATGCTGGACATCGTGATCCACGCGGTCCGTAAGCGCCGCAAGGCCAAGGCCTCGGCATAAGACATCGTCCAGAACCACCACAATGGGGACAGGCATCTTTGTGGTGGTCGGGGGCTTCCAAACCATCACAACATTCGATGATAATTTCGATTTTGACGATAAACGTCGAATGTTGTGATGGTTTTCGTTGTGGGCGGCGCGGTTCTCGTTGCGGGTGGGACGGTTTTCGCTATGGACGGTGCGGTTTCGCTGCGGAACCGCCAGCCCGCCGCCTGCCAGCCCGCCGCCCTCGTTACGTTTTCGCTGCATTTGGGTAAAGCGCCTGCTCCAAGCCGGCGTTGCCTTGTATACTAGAGCGGTTTAACTGTTATGCGGAAGGGAGCGCCTATGGCACTCAGCGAGAAAGACGTGCGCGGCATCGCCGAGTACGCAAAGATCGCACTGACCGATGACGAGCTCACCCAGATGACGTCCTACATGAACGATGCCGTCCAGATGCTCGAGCCCGTCTTGCAATATGACTTGCCCGACGTGGAGCCTACGTTCCATCCCATCGGAAGCCTGTCCAACGTGATGGGCGATGACCTGCGCGAGCCCGAGCGCGACCTGCCGCTCGACGTTGCGCTGGAAAACGCTGGCAGCGTGCGCGACCGCTACTTCCGCGTGCCGTCCATTTTGGGAGAGGGGGAGAGCGAGTAATGGCGCTAAGCTTCGATTCCCTTACCGCCGCTCAGATTGCCGCGGGCGTTGCCGCCGGCGACTTTACCGCTACCGAGGTGGCCCAGGCCTCCCTTGCCGCCATCGAGGCGCGCGAGGACGGGGTCCAGGCATTCCTGCAGGTGGCGCCCGAGCTTGCGCTCGAGGCCGCTGCGCGCGTGGATGCCGACCGTGCCGCCGGCAAGCCGCTGCCCCCGCTTGCGGGCGTGCCGCTGGCCATTAAGGACAACATGAACCTCGTGGGCACGCGCACCACCTGCGCTTCCCGCATGCTCGAGAACTACCAGAGTGTCTACACCGCCACCTGCGTCCAGCGCATGCTCGACGCCGGCTGCCTGCCCATGGGCAAGGCCAACATGGACGAGTTTGCCTTTGGCAGCTCCACCGAGAGTTCGGCGTTCCACCGCACCAACAACCCCTGGGATACCGAGCGCGTGCCCGGCGGCTCCTCGGGCGGCTCCGCTGCCGCCGTCGCCGCGGGCGAGGTCGCGCTCTCGCTGGGCTCGGATACCGGCGGCTCCATTCGTCAGCCGGCGTCGCTGTGCGGCGTGGTGGGCTTTAAGCCCACGTACGGCGCCGTGAGCCGTTACGGCGTGGTTGCCTTTGGCTCGTCGCTCGACCAGGTGGGTCCCTTCGGTCGCACGGTCGAGGATGTCGCGCTGGCCATGAACGCGCTTACCGGCGCGGGTCACGATCCGTATGACTGCACCAGCCAGGATTGCGCCGTCGACTTTACCGAGCATCTTAACGACAGCATCGAGGGCAAGCGCGTGGGCATCATCCCCGCGTTTATGGAGGCCGAGGGTCTGACGCCCGAGGTCAAGGCCGCTGTTCAGCGCGCCGCCCAGGAGCTGCAGAACCAGGGCGCCGAGCTGGTCGAGGTTGACCTGCCGCACCTGGACGCCGCCATCGCCGCCTACTATGTCATCGGCCCGGCTGAGGCGTTCTCCAACCTGGCCCGCTTCGACGGCATTCGCTATGGCTATCAGGAGGAGGGCTGCGCCAACCTGTCCGACCAGAGCTCGCTCTCGCGCGCCCACGGCTTTGGCGCCGAGGCCAAGCGCCGTCAGATGCTCGGCGCCTACCTGCTGAGCTCGGGCGTGTACGACAAGTACTACTACGCCGCGCAAAAGGCTCGCACGCTCATCACGCGGGACTACGACGCCGCATATGCCAAGGTGGACACCATTCTCATGCCCGCCTCGCCGCGCACGGCCTTTAAGTTTGGCGAGATCAGCGACCCCACGCAGATGTACCTCTCCGACCTGTACACCATCTCGCTCAACATTTGCGGCAACGGTGGCATCTCGGTGCCGCTGGGCTTGGGCGAGGATACTCAGCTGCCCGTTTCTGCCCAGCTGGTGGGACCTGCCTTTAAGGACCGTCAGTTGCTCACGTTTGCCCGCGCCCTGGAGCGCGGCTTTGCCGATGCCGCCACGGGTGCGCCCGCGCTTTCCGTCGCGCCCGATTTTGCCGGGAAGGGAGGCGAGCTGTAATGAAGGAACTTTCCGAGGTCCTGCAGGATTGGGAGGCCGTGATCGGCCTGGAGATCCATACCGAGCTCACCGCGCTCGATACCAAGATGTTCTGCAACTGCAAGCTCAGCCACGATGACGAGCCTAACGCCAACGTGTGCCCGGTGTGCCTGGGCCTGCCCGGCGCCCTGCCGGTGCCCAACAAGCGCGCCATCGAGAGCATCGTCAAGGCCGGTCTCGCCACCAACTGCGAGATTCAGCGCCACTCGATGTTCTACCGCAAGCACTACTTCTATCCCGATATGGCCAAGAACTTCCAGACTACGCAGGGTCCGGTCGCTTTTGCCATGTACGGTCACCTGGACCTGGACGTGACCGGTCGCGGTGCCGCCGAGCGCCCCGACTGCGCGTTTGGCGAGGCCGAGGCCCAGAGCCTGGCGAGCGCCTCGGCCAACGCCGAGGGCCTGTCCACGTCCATGACGTCGACCATGCGCGAGGGCAATCAGCGCTCCGGTCATCTGGCCAGCTATGATGCGTCCAACCTGCAGATGCCCGAGCGCCGCGAGGACGGTTCCTACACGGTGCCCATTCGCATCCTGCGCATCCACATGGAGGAGGACGCCGCCAAGATGGTCCACGTGGGCGGTGCCGAGGGCCGCATTACCGCCGCTGCCGAGTCGCTCGTCGACTACAACCGCTGCGGCACGCCTTTGATTGAGCTCGTCACCGAGCCTGATCTGCGCACGCCCGAGGAGGCCCGCCTGTTTATGGAGAAGCTCCGTCGCATTTTTGTGACGCTGGGCATTTCGGACTGCTCCATGGAGAAGGGTTCTATGCGCTGCGACGGCAACGTGTCGCTGCGCCGCCGCGGCGAGACCAAGCTGGGCACTAAGACCGAGCTCAAGAACCTCAACTCGTTTAAGAGCCTGCATGACGGCCTTGCCTACGAGATCTGCCGTCAGGCCGAGGTGCTCGAGGAGGGCGGCATCATCTATCAGGAGACCCGCCACTGGGAGCCCAGCCGTAAGCGCACCGTGGTTATGCGCGTCAAGGAGACGGCCGACGACTATCGTCTGTTCCCCGACCCCGATCTGGCGCCGTTCGATTTGGACGACGAGTTCATCGACCGCTGCCGTGGCGAGATCCCCGAGCTGCCCGATGCCAAGCGCGTCCGTTTTGAGGCCGACTTTGGCATTAAGACGGCCGATGCCGAGCAGATTGCCGGCGATCCCGAGTTTGCCGACTTCTTTGAGGCCGCCGCTGCCGGTATGGCTGGCAAAGAGGCCCAGACGGTCGCAAACCTGCTGGTCAACGAGATGATCGCCTACCTTAAGGGCGCGGGCGTCTCGCTGGCCGAGTCCGGTATTGCACCGGCTCAGGTGGCAGCCCTTGCCAAGCTGCTGGCGACCGATGCCATCAGCTCCAACCAGGCGCACGAGGTCTTTGAGGCCATGGCCCAGACCGGTGACGATCCCAACAAGATCGTCGACGAGCGTGGTATGCGTCAGGTGAGCGATGCCGGCGCGCTGCAGCCGATCGTGGACGAGGTGCTGGCTAACTGTGCCGATCAGGCGCAGCAGTATCGTGACGGCAACCAGAAGGTTATCGGCTTTTTGGTGGGCCAGTGCATGAAGGCAAGCCGCGGCAAGGGCAACCCGAAGCTCTTCAACGAGTTGCTGAGAACGTCGCTCTCGTAAACGGGAACCCGGGAGCCCCGGCAGAGCGGGTGCTTCCTCAAAATTTCGAACAGTCCTGCGCAAGACGAAGGCCACATTAAGTGGCCTTCTTTGCGTGCGGAACTCATTTGGAGCAAACACCCCGGCGACTCGGGGCTTCCCCGGCCAGACGACTCGGCCGTTCGGGTCAGGTAGGCTGAATGGAATAGAGTGAATGGGCGCGCCGTTGGCGCGCCCATTGTTTTGAAGGGAACTCATTTTGAGCAAGCGCCCGCCCTGCCGGGGCTCCCGGGTTCTGTGACGACTCGGCCGTTCGGGTCAGGTGGGGCTGAATGGAATTTGGTGATGAGGGCGCCATTGACGCCCTCATTTTTTGTGGATGTTGAAAACGAAGGTGAATACTTTTCCGCGAAGTGAACGACCTATTTTGGACCCCTGAAACATCAACACTTTTCTGGTTCGGTTTCCTGCGGTTTTTGTCGAGTTTTCCCTGCGGTTTTGCTGCGAAAAAATGCGGATGCTTCGGGGGCCCAATTTTGCTCGTTCACTTCGCGGAAAACCATTCACCTTCAATTTGCTGGAGAGAAGAGGGACTCCTCTTTGGCGTCACGGATGTGCATCGCGGCGGGCGGATCGCCAGAAGCCGGCTGTTCCGCACCTTAAGATTTCCCAAAAGTTAACCTTTGTTGACCTCAATAGTTAGATAAACTAAACTCTTTTCCAAAAGTGTGCTCGAGCAAACTTGTTTACTCGAGTGCTGAGGCACCGTGCCGCGTCCAATGCGGCAAAAGGGAGAAGCAACATGAAGAAGTCGACGTTCAATACCCTGCTTGTCGGTGGCGGTTTTCTGCTTGGCACGGCCGGCATCAAGCTGCTTACCAGCGCTCCGGTAAAGAATGCCTGCGTGCAGGGTATCGCGTGCGGCATGCGCATCAAGAATGGCTACCAGGACATGGTCGAGCAGGCCAAGGCTAATGTCGACGACATGGTTGCCGAGGCGGCCTACATCACCCAGAGCGAGGCCGCTGCGGACAAGGCAGCCGAGTAGCACTCCCAGGCACAAACTATGAGATTCTCGATTATTAGCGAGATCCCCGGCAGGACCCGTCTTCAATTGGCGGGTCCTGTGCCAGAGAGCGATCTCGACGCACTTCTTAAGCTCAGCGGCGATATCGACGGCGTGCACAAGGTGCGCGTCTACGGCCGCATCGGCCAGATGGCGCTCGAATATGACGAGCAATGTCGTGCGGGCGTGCTCGACGCCTTGGGTGCGCTCGATGCCCAGGCCATTGCCGACGCAAAGACGGGTTACGTGATGCAGCTTGAGCCACGCAAGAACAAGCTCGTCATGGATCTTGCCGCGCTTGTCGGCGCCCACTATGCGCGCCGATGGTTTTTGCCCACGCCCCTGCGTGCGGTGTTTGTCGTCGCCGGTTACATGACCTTTTTGCGCGCCGCCCTCCGTGAGCTCGCGCAGCCGCGCCTGACCGTTCCCGTGCTCGACGCTTCGGCCATCGGTATCTCGTTCGTCAAGCGTGATGTCGACACCGCGGGCCAGACAATGTTCCTGCTCAACGTGGGCGAACTGCTCGAGGACTACACGCGCGCCATGAGCGAAAACGAGCTCATCAACTCGCTGCTCGATGTGCCCGATAAGGCACAAAAAGTGATTGGCGACACCGAGGTGAGTGTTGCCGCTACCGAGCTTGAGCCCGGCGACTTGGTGGCCGTGCGCACCGGCATGTCCATCTGCATCGACGGTGCTGTCGAGCAGGGGAGCGCTATGGTCAACCAGGCGACCCTGACCGGCGAGCCGCTTGCTGTCGAGCGCAGCGTGGGCGACGACGTGTTCGCCGGTACTGTCGTGGAAGACGGCGGCATCTTGGTGCGCGTGCGCGCCAATACGGCGCAAACCAAACTGCGCTCAATCGTCTCGCTCGTGCAGACGGCCGATTCACTCAAGTCAGAGGGCCAGTCGCATATGGAGGACCTTGCCAACAAGATCGTGCCGTGGAACTTCCTGCTCGCGGGCCTGGTTGCGCTTACCACCCGCAGCCTCATCAAGACCTCGGCGGCGCTGATGGTCGACTACTCGTGCGCGCTCAAGCTCACGGGTTCGGTCGCCGTCATGACCGCTATGAGCGATGCTGCCAAGATGGGCGTCATGGTCAAGGGCGCGAAGTACTTTGAGTCGTTTGCCAAGGCCGACACCATTGTGTTTGATAAGACCGGTACGCTCACCGAGGCGCAGCCGCGTCTTGCCTGCGTACTCACCACCGATGGCTGGAGCGAGGACGAGGTCCTGCGCCTTTCCGCTTGCCTTGAGGAGCATTTTCCGCATCCGATGGCGCGCGCCGTGGTCAATGCGGCACGTGAGCGCGGACTCGAGCACCGCGAGCGCCATGCCGCGGTCGAGTACATCGTGGCACACGGCATTGCCTCGTCCATTGAAGAACGTCGCGCCATCATCGGTTCCGCGCACTTTGTATTCGAGGATGAGGGCGCGCGGCTCGATTCCGACATTAAGGAGCGCATTGAGTCCCAGATGCAGGGCCTGTCGCCGCTGTATCTGGCGGTCGACGGCACCGTTGTGGGCGTGCTCGGTATCGAGGACCCGCTTAAGCCCGGGGTCCGCGAGGCCATCGCCGACCTGCACGCGTTGGGCGTCAAGCACGTGGTCATGCTCACGGGCGATTCCGAGCGCACGGCCGAGCGCATTGCGCGAGAGGCAGGGGTCGACGAGTTTAAGGCCGAGCTGCTGCCCGAGGACAAGTACGCTTATGTGGAGCGCATTAAGAGCGAGGGGCGCCACGTTGCCATGGTGGGCGACGGCGTCAACGATTCGCCGGCGCTGGGCCTGGCCGATGTGGGTCTGGCCATGGGCGGTGGAAGCGACATCGCCAAGGAGGTCGCCGACATCATCCTGACCGACACGGATCTCGCCGCAATCGTGCGCCTGCGCCGCATGAGCCAGGGCCTCATTGATCGTCTGACGAGCTCCTACTCTAAGGTAATGCTCACCAACTCAGCGCTCCTGGCGTTGGGCATTGCCGGCGCGATTACCCCGCAGACGTCGTCGCTGCTGCACAATGGCTCGACGATTGCGTACAGCTTGGGCAACGCGAAAGCGTATCTGCGCTAGGGTTTTCGATTGAGCTTATGGCCTGCATTCGGGCGGTACCGCAGACGCCAGGGTGCAGGCCTTTTTAGGCAAACGCTGCCTTGATGACGGGGGCTTCGGCGAGCTTTTCGGCAGCCTTTTCGTCGGAATCGTTTAGTGCTGCCAGACTGCGGTAGACCCACTCGTTGACCTGGGTGTTCTTGACGCCTGCAGTCTGCATAAGGGCGCCTACCTCGCGGATTGCTGCGAGCAGATCGGCTTTGGGACCCGCGAGCTCGACCTCGATGCCGTGGTAGGCGGCCACGCCGCGG
>DBGAZC010000274.1:0-1240 GCA_048472015.1 Collinsella sp.
CATGCCCGTAATTGTTCGCCTCGACAAGATCATGGCCGAGCGAAAGATTTCCTCGAACGAACTTGCCGAAAGGATTGGAACCACGCCCGTGAACCTGTCCCGTATTAAAAAAGGGCATATTCGCGGCATTCGCTTCAACACACTCGAGCAGCTATGCCTCGCCCTTCGTTGCCAACCCGGAGACCTTCTCGAAGTCATGAGCGAAGAGGATGCCCGAAAGGAGTTCGGACTCGATTGGTCCGCCGAGGATTAGAGGGCGGTCGTACTCGCCCTGCACACGGGGATGCGAATCGGCGAGGTCTGCGGCCTTCGGTGGTGCGATGTGGATTTCGAGACGGGCCTGATCTCGATCAGACACTCGGTGGCGTACGCGAAGGGAATGGGTTCGTTCATCAAGGACACCAAGACCCATGACGCCAGGGGTATCCCCATCGACCCGGTCGGCCTACTCCCCTTCCTGAAGGAGACCCACGAGATCGACTGCGGAAAGCTGCGCTTGCGCGGCCTTACCGGGGCGGTCGAGATCGGGGACTGCTACATCCTGTCGGAGCCGGGCGCGACCTTCGCGACGACAAGCTATATCCGCAGGGCGTTCAAGACGTTCTCGGAGACCAACGGCCTCATGGGCACCAACGACGAGCTGATCACGTTCCACGGCCTTCGCCACACGTTCGCAACGCAGTGGATCCGCCAAGGCGGCGATATCAAGGCGCTCCAATCGATCCTCGGCCACAAGGACGCCATGGCGACGCTCAACGTCTACGCCGACATCGAGCCCATCTCCAAAATCCATAACATGCTGCGCGCCACGCCGTGCCTTTGGCGCGGGCACCTCGGGCCGAGGGTCGATCCGGGTCCCATGTTCCAACAGAGGATCCAGGAGTCCATCGAGACGCTCCAGGCGTTCGGCTACGGCATCACCGAGCCGGACGACCGAAATATCGCCATACGCGACGTGAAGATGAACAGTTGGCTCTAGCCCACCGAGTACGCGGCAGTGCTGGGCCCATCCCAACTGAGGTCACGGTGGTCCGATAGGGGCGCCGCCCGCGGCATGCGCCGCGGAGCGGTATCCCCTACCGAAGGGCGGGGATGCCCTCCGCTTCCAGTTCGGAATCAGCCGTCGGAGGCGTTCGGCTGACTGCGGGAACGGCCTGTCCGCTCAATGTGTTCGGCTGAGATCGGAAATCAACCCAACACGAGCCGGACACGCGCCAGACGGCTCTTCCCCGTACGGCCT